>JACABE010000092.1 GCA_013377005.1 Bacteroidota bacterium | reverse complement strand
TATAAATACTATCCAATTCTAATGAAACATATCTGTAGCAATCTTCATTCTGAGAAATGAACTCTTTTATTGGCTCTCTGATATCTACAATTGAATCATTATTAAATGAAAGTAAAGGCTTTTTATAAACCTCATAATTGCTGGAAATCGCAGATTCATTCTTTTCCTCTAATGGAGATGAATCAAATAAAAAATGCCTTTTATAATACTTCCCCATAAATTGCATTTGTTTCTTTATTGCTGAACTTCGCAGATATTTTATATTATTCTGAAATCGATTCTGAATGATTAAAGAAACATTATCCAAACTGGATTTAACTAGTTTATCAATTGGATCATGCTGATCTGTAACTTTTGCAAAATATCTTTCTATACGTTCAATAATCAATGCAACTATTTTTTTTGACAAATCATTATCTAACATTCTATACCTCTGTTAAAATTATTAAATAAAATTTTCTATGATCTTTTCTATCCATTCCATAAATGATTACAGTTCGATTTGCTCTTTATTGCTTAGCTTTAGTAAAATTGTCCTATGTAATAGCTAGATAAATAATTGCTGGTGATAAATATTTTTAACTTTATTTAGAGACACCTCCGAATTTTCAAGATTATTTGAGCAAATCTCACTTTATTAAATTCTTTGTTTAATTGCTCTACAATCAATTATAATAACAATTCAAATTTTCAGTCACATTTGCATTAGCTTAAATAATCATTTAAGCAGTACAAGTTTTTTTGTCTCAATAAATGAACCGGCTCTAAGCTGATAATAATAAACACCGCTTGATAAATTCTTCCCATCGAATTTTACTTCGTATCCTCCGGCTGCTTTTTCTTCATTGATTAATTCAGCTACAACTCTTCCAAGTTCATCATATACTTTTATGTTTGCTATACACCTATCGGGGATCTGATATTTAATTATTGTATTTGGATTAAATGGATTTGGATAATTCTGAGAGAGGGAAAAGGTATGGGGTATTTCTTTATTCTCTTCTGTTCCTGTAGTTGTCAAA
>JACABE010000091.1 GCA_013377005.1 Bacteroidota bacterium | reverse complement strand
GGTTCAAAATCTGACAGAGTAGGCTAAAATCAGAGATTTACTTAAGAAGCTTGAGACTAATTTTGTAACTAGCACCACCCCTTAACTACACTATTTAGATCCATGTTAAAGCTAAATTTCAGCCGAAAAATTCCCACTGAAAGCGTTTAAACGTTCTATTAAAGATTCGCGATAGCTTAAGGAACAATTTTTCTGAGGTAAAATACCTTCTAATGAAAGTAAGCTTTCGAACAAGCTTATCCATTGATCTATCCAGATATCAAGTTTTGTTTTTTCACTAGGATTAGATAAATAATTAACATTAAAAATAAATTCGTTGTCTGCTATATCTAATGAAATATTTTTCCCTCCTGAGTTAAGATGATGTTTGAAGCTTATCCCATTTTGAAATATATTATTTAAAATATTAACCAAATGCTTCATTTTCTGTCTATATGTATAATCCAAGAAAATAATATCAGTTTTTAACTGTTCATCACTTAAAATATATGACTTTTTATCATATGTGTTCCTAAAATTAATTAAGTCGTCTTTTCTATTCCAATGAATATGACGTAAACAAATGCTAGGTAGATCTTTATTTTTATAAAAACTAGGCTGAAATGCTTTTTGATACACACCATAAAAATTTGCTTCTTCCTTGGTTTCAATTAATAGTGAAATCCAATTTTCAAATAAAATATTAGTGCCAGAGAATTCGCCACTAATTAAAGTAACGTCAGTCATTTTTAATAAAGCAGTTGAAATTAAAAGTCCTTCTGATGGTTTTTTTCTTAATAATTGATTAGATAGTTTTGAAGAAAAGCCGTTTTTTGTTTGTTCCCAACTAATATTTTCCATTTATGTAACCTTCATAGAAATAATACACTCTATTAATTTGAGGGTTGTGCTAGCTCCTTTCAAAATTGAGCTTACTACTAGGGTCAAAATCTCTCAATTTGCAAGAATAACATGAAAAAATTAAGTTTATTTTTTAACTAGCACAACTCCTTAATTATAGGCTCAGCCACATTATAATGCGGGTTACGCCCTTCTGGAATAGCAAGCAT
>JACABE010000090.1 GCA_013377005.1 Bacteroidota bacterium | reverse complement strand
CCCCTTTGTTGAAAAAGTTTGGAATAGAGCTGCTGCCATTGGAAAAGAAAATTATACAATTATTATTCATGGTAAAGCTGTGCATGAAGAAACCCGCGCTACCTTTTCACATGCAAAAAAACATTCTGCTGCAATTATAATAAGAGATCTTCATGAAGCTGAATATTTATCTAAAGCAATTTTGGGAGAAATGGGTGAGGCAGAATTTTATAATTTCTTTAATAGGAAAATCTCAGAAAAATTTAATGTTCAAGAAGATCTAAAAAAAATCGGTGTTGTTAACCAAACAACAATGCTTGCAACAGAAACGCAGGCTATTGCCGATTTTCTAAGAGAAACAATGATTAAAAAATATGGTTCCGAAAACCTTAGGGAGCATTTTTCTGATACCAGCGATACACTTTGCTATGCAACCAATGATAATCAATCCGCAACAATTGGATTAACAAGAGAGCCTGCCGATTTAGCAATTGTAATCGGGGGCTATAACAGCTCAAATACTTCTCATTTGGTTGAACTACTTGAACAAAAATTTCCAACTTATTTTATCTCGGATGCCAGTAAAATTATTTCTAATTCAGAAATACATTATTTTGATATACATCAGCAAAAAGAAATTGTAAAAACAAATTATCTTTCTTCAAACATGCCTAATACAATTGCAATTACATGTGGCGCTTCGTGTCCCGATTCAATTGTAAATGAGGCTTTGACAAAGATTTTATCTTTTTTTAAAGGTATTAAGACAATAGAAGAAGTTTTGGACGGGAAAAAATAAAGGGGCAAAATTAAAATGCCCCATTATTTAAGCTAAATCAGTCAGCGAGCTATATTCTGTATCAAACAGCCTTCTGTACATTCTCATTGCATATGAATCTGTGGAACCGCTAATGTAATCACAAATCATTCTAGCACGAATTTTTTTATCTTTCTCTTCTCGTACAAGCCTTGCATGAAAATCGGGTAGTATCTTAAAATTCCCAAGTTTTGTTACATAATTACTTTCAAACATTGTAAATATTTTTTCAATCATGCTGTCTCCCTTAAATTCAATTTGGTGCAGGGCAGAGG
>JACABE010000009.1:47252-106204 GCA_013377005.1 Bacteroidota bacterium | reverse complement strand
AGTGAGGTGTAACAGATTCCTCACTCCGTTCGGAATGACAAAAATACAATTATTTAATTATTGTAAACATATTTTTAAAGCCACCCCACCAAACCTCCCCGAAGGGGAGGCTTTTGCCTGGGTGTAAGATGGTATTATTTGTTTCATGTTGTTTGCTTATTAAGTATATTTCCTATTAAACATTAGCTAAATGACAGTTTTTCTGTTAAAAAGTTGTTTGTTATATCTGTTTTCCTTTTATTTCAGTAACATAATATTTTATTGCAGCAACTTCAGTTTGAAGTGCCTCTTCCAATGCGTTGGAAGTGCAACTTCGGTTTGAAAGTACCTCCTCCAATGCGTTGGAGATGCAACTTCAGATTGAAGTGCCTCCTCCAATGCGTTGGAAGACCAACTTCAGTTTGGAAGTACCTCCTAAAATCTGTTGGAAGACCAACTTCAGTTTGAAGTGCCTCCTCCAATCTGTTGGAAGAGCAACATCAATTTGCAAGTGCCTCCTCCAATGCGTTGGAAGAGCAACATCAATTTGCAAGTACTTTTTCCACCATCGAAATGTATCATTTATTTTTATTGTAATATTATCATCACCCAAAAAATTTGTTCGCATCAAATAATTATGAAACGTCAAAAGTAAAGTACTAATAATAAAAATGCAAGGACAGTGCGATTTTTGTGACATCTTGCCAAAAAATAAATTACAAACCACTAAAAATCAAGCAAAGTTGTTTTTGCAAATATTTCAGAAATAATGGAGGAATCAAGCATTGAACAAATCAATCCTTGTATTCCATTAATTCAACGAAAAATGTAGTTCCATTATCCGATTCCGACTGAAACCATATTTTGCCTCCAGTGGCTTCTATAATGCTTTTTAACATAGCGAAACCCAAACCCATGCCCTCTGATTTGGCAGTAAAGTTGGGTGAGAATATTTTAGGCTGTTGTTCGCTGTTTATTCCTATCCCGTTATCCGAAATCTTAATTAAAAAAACAACTGTTTTTTTCAACAGCAATTTGAATTTTAGCTTTTGTAGTTTGCCGACTTGCCCACTTCACCCCTATCGACCAATTATTTTGATATAGCACCCGATGCCGAAATGGAAGTTGTCATCAGTCAGTATGCCCACCAATCCGACCGCTTTTTGATGATACAAAATCTGAGTACCACCGAGAGCGGTTCAATGGAAATAGAAAGTATTTAGTGCTGTTGAGGGATAATAAAAAAGAGGGTGTACAATCTATTTGTACACCCTCTTTTTTATGGTATTTTAAGATAAAGCTATTTATCGTTTTACAACTTCATCAATGGCGCTATCTACCAAAATTCTTCCGCAATATTCGCAAACAATAATTTTCTTGTGCATACGAATATCTAATTGACGTTGAGGTGGTATTTTGTTGAAACATCCACCGCAAGCATCTCTTTCAACCATAACAACAGCTAGACCGTTGCGGGCATTTTCGCGAATACGTTGATAAGCTGTTAATAATCTTTCTTCAATTAATTTTTGATTGTCGTGAGATTTTTGAATTAAATCGCTTTCTTCTTTTTCAGTTTCGGCAATAATATCGTCTAATTCAGCTTTTTTAATATCAAGCTCGGTTTTGCGGTCTAATAATTTTTGTTGAGCAGTTTCTACTTCTTCTCTTTTAGCATCCAGTGAAAAAGTAAATTCTTTTATTCTTTTTTCGCTTAACGTAATATCCAGGTTTTGGAATTCAATTTCTTTGGTTAAAGAATCGTATTCACGGTTGTTTCTAACATTGTTTTGTTGTTCTTCGTAACGTTTTATGAGCATCTGGCAATCGGTAATTGCTGATTGTTTTTCGCTTATTGAAGTTTCAAGTACATTGATTTCTGAAACAAAGTTATCAATACGGGTTTCTAAGCCAGCAACTTCATCTTCTAAATCTTGTACTTCCAATGGAAGTTCGCCGCGAATAATTCTTATTTTATCAACCTGAGAATCTATTTGTTGTAATGTATAAAGTGCAGTTAATTTAGTTTCAACACTAACATCGGCTTCTTTGGCGATAATATCTTTGTAATTAATTTCTACCACTGCATTTTCTCCTATTGCTGTGGCATTGGTTTCGTTTTTTTCGCCTTTGGTTGTCTTTGCCATAATATATTGAATTTGTGTTTACAGGTAATGAATTGGATTTGTATTCTTTTCTGAAATTAAAACTGCAAAATTAGGAAATTTTTTTGTAATAATTGAATATAATAATTCTTTTGTAAATTGTTCACTTTCATAATGCCCAATATCAGCGATTATTATATTGTTTTCAGCTTCAAAAAAATCATGATATTTAATATCGCCTGTAATAAAAATATCAGCCCCTGCTGCAATTGCATCTTTAATTAAAAAACTACCGGAGCCGCCACACAAAGCTACTTTTTTAATAGGCTTTCCTTGTAAAGCTGTGTGTCTTATGCTTTTTGTATTGGTTGCAGCCTTTACAAATTGCAAAAACGAAATCTCATCTTTCTCCTCAATCTCTCCAATCATACCACTTCCAATGGTACTGGTTTCGTTTTCCAAAGCGTAAATATCATAAGCCACTTCTTCATAAGGATGGTTGACAAAAAGTGCTTTTAATATTTTAGTTTCAAGATAAGCAGGGAAAATAGTTTCAATCCTGATTTCGTTTTCGTAATGCAATTGGTTAATTTTACCCACAAAAGGATTTGCATTTTCCGAAGCCCTGAAACTTCCTTCGCCCGCAGTATTAAAGCTGCATGAATCGTAATTGCCAATTTGTCCTGCACCTGCTTCAAACAATGCTTTTCTGACGGTTTCGGCATGAGCAGTTGGGCAAAAACATATCAGTTTTCGAAACAATGAACGCTTGGGTTGTAAAATACGAGGGTTTTTTAGCTGAAGTTTTTCAGCAAGCATTGTATTAACCCCTTGTTCAACATTATCTAAATTGGTATGAGCCGCATATATAGCAATATCATGTTGTATTGTTTTTACAATCATTCTTTCTGTTGCATTTTTGCCATTTAATTTTTTAAAGCCTTTGAAAATTAATGGATGATGCGATATAATAAGCTGACATTGTTTATCAATAGCCTCATTCAATACCTCTTCAGTAACATCTAAGCAGATAATAGCTTTTTCAATATCTTTTTCTTTACTGCCAATAATAAGTCCAGCATTATCATAAGTTTCCTGATAAGATAAGGGTGCAATACTTTCAATCAGGTCGGTAATAGTTTTTAGCAACATATATATTATTATTTATTTTAGGCTGTAAAGTTATAAAATCAAAAGCTGATTTTGTATAAAACAACAAGAATTATTAAAATGTTGCATAACTTCTTAAAACGAAATCCTCAAATACTTATTTTTATGTAATTTCGCCAACAGTAAGCCAATAACAATTAACCCATAACCAATCGCCTAATGGAAAATATTATTTCTACATTGCATCAAAACTTGCTAAATACCAGCTATATTGAAATCATTGCTGTTTTTTTTGGCTTAATTAGCGTTTGGTTTGCTCGCAACGAAAATATATGGGTTTTCCCGACGGGTTTAATAAATGTAGCTTTGTACGTTTATATCTTTTTAAACGCAAAATATTATGCCAATATGGGCATCAATTTTTATTTTGTTATTATGAGCATATATGGTTGGTACAATTGGATAAGGAAAGATAAAGATGAAAGACAGATTCATATTTCGAGGAGTAATCGGAAAGAATATCTGATAAGCAGCGGGTTATTCCTTATTTCTTTTATTGTTTTGTTTTTCGTGCTTAAAACACAGACCGACAGTAAACTTCCGGTATTAGATTCTTTTACTTCTTCACTTTATATTGTAGCAATGTGGTTGCAAACGAATAAAAAACTAGAGAATTGGACATTTTGGATAATAGCTGATTTACTTATAATCCCTTTATTATTTTATCAGGGATTAATTTTTTCCGGATTTCAGTATTTTATATTTTTGATTATTGCTATTTCGGGATACTTTGAATGGAGAAAGAAATTAAAAATAATTTAGGAGACACAACTTCCACCCTTTACACTTTATGAAATTGAACGCATGATTAAACGCATTGCTATTACAGGACCTGAGTCTACTGGAAAAAGCCGACTGGCAGAGGAGTTAGCTAAACATTATAATAGTGTTTGGGTTCCTGAGTATGCCCGTGAGTACCTTAAAAATATTAACAGAGAGTATAATTACGATGATGTTTTGCAAATAGCAAAAGGACAAATAGAAAGAGAAAATAAGCAAGCCGAAAAAACCAATAACATCCTTTTTTGTGATACAGATTTTACTGTAACCAAAATATGGTGCGATTTTAAATACAAACAATGTCACGACTGGATTAATGAGCAGTTTTTAGCTCACCAATACGATTTGTATTTACTTTGTAGCACAGATTTGCCTTGGGAACCTGATTCATTGCGAGAAAATCCAAACGAAAGAGAAGAGCTCTTTCAAATCTATCTTAAAGTATTAAAAAGTGCCGGTTTGCCTTATGTAATTGTGAATGGAATAGAAGAGCAACGAACAAAAAGTGCAATAGATTCTATAGATAAGTTAATACTACTTTCTAATTAGTCGTCAGAAAAATGTTTTAGCATCTTGCGATATGCCGAAAAAATATTAGCTCTGGATACAAAACCAACATACTTTCCTTCTTTGGTTACTGGTAAATTATAATTCCCCGATTCGTTAAACTTGTGAACAATAATTTCCATTGTGTCAAAACAATCAACTATATAAGGTGGTATTATCAATAAATCTTTCACAAAAGTATGTTGATATTTCTCTGAATCGAAAATTAAATGTCTTATATCATCTAATACAACTACTCCTTTAAAATTATTATCTTTGTCAACTACAGGAAAAATATTTCTATTTGACTTGGAAATAATCTCAACCAAATCTTTCAAGTTAGCTTCTGGGAAAATTGTACAAAAATTAGTTTCAATCAGTTTATCAATTTTCATAAGGGTTAATACAGCCTTATCTTTATCATGAGTGATTAGTTCGCCTCTTTGTGCAAGCCTTTTAGTGTAAATTGAATGAGGTTCCCACTGAGATATGGTTAAATAAGAAATAGTTGAAGTGATAATTAAAGGTGTAAATAGTTGATATCCACCTGTTATTTCTGCAATTAAAAAAATAGCTGTTAAAGGAGAATGCATTACACCTGACATAATGCCTGCCATTCCAACCAATGCAAAATTAATTTCCGAAACATGAGCAATGCCAATAATGTTAAGTGTTCTGGCTACAAAAAATCCTGTGATACCACCCATAAACAACGAAGGCGCAAAAATACCACCCACACCACCACTTCCATTGGTAACAGCCATTGCTACTACTTTAAAAAATAAAATTGCAAGCAAAGCACCCGAAAATAGCCATACATCGTTTTTTAGAAAATATAAGAAACTTGTTTGCAGAAGTTCATTGCCTTTGCCATGTAACATCATATTCAGAACATCGTAACCTTCACCATATAATGAAGGGAAAATAAATATCAGGACTCCTAATGTAACACCACCAATTATTATTTTATAATATTGATTTTTTATTTGTTTGAATAATTCTTCAATTTTCATTGATATTTTGGTGAAATAAAATGATATAAGACCACTTACAATACCAAGAATAATAAAGAAAGGAATGTTTTTAAGAAAGAAAGGAGTGGTAACATCAAATGAAAACAAAACTCCTTTACCCATTAAAAAATAGGAAAGCGATGAAGCAGTAATGGCTGATATTAATAGAGGAATTAGGTTAATGGTAGTAAGATCGAGCATTAAAACTTCAATTACAAATACAATGCCCGCAATTGGTGCTTTAAAAATTCCTGCAATAGCACCTGCTGCACCACAACCAATCAAAAGAACTGTAGTCTTGTAATTTAGCCTAAATAATTGCCCTAAGCTTGAACCAATGGAGCTGCCAGTTGCAACAATAGGGGCTTCTAGTCCCACAGAGCCACCAAATGCTACAGTTAATGTACTTGCAATCATAGATGAATAATTATTGTGCGGTTTCAATCTTCCTCCATTTTTGCTGATAGCATACAAAACCCTACTTACACCATGACCAATTTTATCTTTTACGAAGTACTTTACATACAATACCGTTAATAAAATTCCTATCGTAGGATATGCCAAATACCAATAATTTTCGCTATCTATACTAAAGTTGAAAGTTAGGAGATAGTGGGTGTAAAAAGCAGTGTTTTTAAGTAATACTGCAGCCAAACCGCTTAAAAGACCAATGACAAGACTTAGTATCAAGACAAAACGCTGATTACTAATATGCCGGAGTCTCCATATAAATAAACGATTGATGATTTTTTTTCTTTCCATTCTAATTGCAAATTTATGATTTTTTACCAAAAAAATTGTTTTTTTAGAATTAATAAAAAATTAGAACAACTAGTTCTATTAAATTTTAATATTAAAAGTATTGCTATTCAAAAAAGCTTGCTAATTTTGCGATTAAGAATCTTAATTTAATCATCATGAAAAAAACTATTACATTATTTTTTGTCGCAATAATTATTACTAGTTCATTCATTAGCAATGCACAAACAATGAGCTCAATTTCTCAAATAACTATCAAAAATACTATTCAGTCTTTGGTTGATAAGTATGGAGAAAAAAACAAGTTTCGTATTTCAAAAGGTGTTCAGCAATCGGCTGCTTTTTGGACTTCAAAAGATGGAAGTCCTAAAGATTTTGAAACTTTTTGTAAGGATAATTTTATTAATGACGCATCAGAGTTAGATCTTGTATTTCAGAAGGTTTCAACTAATCTCGAAATATTAATGGGTAACTATAATAAAATCAGTGTTGATTTAAAACTTCCACTTCATCTTGATATGGGCAGATTACTTCCTATTGATGATATATTTGGAGCTTATGATGCTTCTGCTCATTTTAACGACGATATGTTTAATAACAAAGTTGCTTTCATTACTTTATTAAATTTTCCTTTTTATTCATTGAAAGAAAAAACTGAGTTAGGAAAAAGCTGGACACGTCAACAATGGGCTTATGCACGTATTGGTGATTTATTTACTTCACGTGTTCCTGCTGAGGTTTTATTAAAAGTGGCAGATGCTTCTACTTCAGCAGAAACTTATATTTCCGATTATAATATTATGATGGGCTTTTTGTTGGATAATAAAGGTAAAAGTTTATTTTCAAAAGATATGAAATTGATTACCCATTGGGGTTTGCGTGATGAATTAAAATCAAATTACACAAAAACTGGTTTTGAAAAGCAACAAATGATTTATGAAGTGATGAAACACATCATTTATCAGGATATTCCTTCAAATGTAATCAACAACGATAAAGTTCAATGGAACCCTTATACCAATAAAGTTATTGAAAATAATAAAGAAATAGCAGTAAAACCAGAGCCGGATACTCGTTATTTACAATTACTCAACAATTTTAAAGCATTAAAAGCAGTTGATGCATTCAGTCCTCAATATCCTACTTTTATACAACGTGCATTTGACCAGGGTATGGAAATCCCTCAGGAAGATGTTGAAAAATTATTTATAGAATTTATTTCTACACCTCAAGTTAAACAAGTTGCAACTTTAATTAGCAAAAGATTAGGCAGGAAATTACAACCATTTGATATTTGGTACGATGGTTTTAAAGCCCGTAGCACTATAAATGAAGATGAATTAACTGCAAAAACCAAAGCCAAATATCCAACTCGTGAAGCATTTGAAAATGATTTACCAAACATTTTATTGAAGCTTGGTTTTACCAAAGCAAATGCTGAATTCATTACTTCAAAAATAAAGGTAGATGCTTCAAGGGGTGCAGGACATGCATGGGGAGCACAGATGAAATCCGACAAGGCACGTTTGCGTACACGTATTGGTGCTGGTGGTATGAATTATAAAGGTTACAATATTGCTGTACATGAATTCGGGCATAATGTTGAGCAAACTATTTCTTTACATAATGTTGATTATTATATTTTAAATGGCGTTCCCAATACTGCATTTACTGAAGCACTTGCATTTATCTTTCAAAAGCGCGATTTAGAATTGTTGGGAATTAAAAACGACGATATTAACAAAAAACATACTGCAGCTTTGGATAATTTCTGGGCATGTTACGAAATCATGGGAGTTTCATTGGTAGATATGAATGTATGGAAATGGTTGTATCAACATCCGGATGCTACTCCTGCTCAGTTGAAAGAAACAGTAGTCAGAATTGCTAAAGAAGTTTGGAATCAATATTATGCTCCTGTTTTCGAAATAAAAGATCAACCTATTCTTGCTATATATTCACATATGATAGATGCTCCTCTATATTTATCTGCATACCCTGTTGGGCATCTTATAGATTTTCAGATAGAAAAGCAAATAGAAGGTAAAAGCTTTGCTGACGAAGTGATGAGAATATATGCTAATGGAAAGGTAATTCCTCAAAATTGGATGAGAAATGCTGTTGGTAAAGAAATTTCTATCCAACCAATGATAGAAGCTACTACTGAAGCACTGAAAGTTGTAAAGTAGTATTAGAATTTCGTGATTTGAAAATGTAATACAATATTTTCTTTAGTATTCAGACTTAGAGATTTGTTTTACTTTAGCCTTTAGCCTTTTTACTTTTTAAACTTTATACATTTACAAATGGATAGACAACGTTGTAACTGGACCCGAGACGACCAATTAATGAATACTTACCATGATGAAGAATGGGGAGTTGCTGTTCATGATGATGCTAAACTATTTGAATTTTTATTACTGGATGCATTTCAGGCTGGATTAAGCTGGAAAACCATACTTCATAAACGTGAAAACTTCCGAAAATCTTTTGATAATTTCGACTATCTCAAAATTGCATTATACGATGAAACAAAAATATTGTCATTAATACAAGACCAAGGCATTATTCGTAACAAGCTAAAGATAAATGCATCGGTTACCAATGCTCAAGCTTTTATAAAAGTACAAAAAGAATTTGGTAGTTTCGATAATTATATCTGGCAGTTCGTCAACCATAAAACTATTGTCAATCAATGGGAAAAACTCATCGATATACCTGCTAAAACCTTGGAATCGGATGCCATGAGCAAAGATTTAATGAAACGGGGTTTTAAATTCGTGGGAAGCACAATTTGTTATGCTTTTATGCAGGCAGCCGGAATGGTTAATGATCATTTAGTGAGCTGTTATCGCTATACTTTGGTGACATAGCTTATTTATTTTTAAATAGTTTTTTTTACTTTAACCTTTCTAAATTAATCTTACTAAATGTTCCAATCACATATCGGAGAGTTTGCAGCACTTTTTACCGCTTTTTGCTGGACAGCCACAGCATTGGCTTTTGAATCGGCGAGTTTAAAAGTAGGCTCAATAGCAGTCAATCTTATTCGATTGATGTTGGCAATCGTTTATTTAAGTATCTTTTCTTATTTAACACGAGGAATATGGTTGCCCATAGATGCTTCTCCAAAAGCCTGGCTTTGGCTATCTATATCTGGGTTTATTGGTTTTGTATTGGGCGATTTGTTCCTTTTTGAATCCTATACAATCATAGGTTCTCGTATTGCTATGCTGATTATGACATTGGTACCACCCATGACTGCCTTTATCAGTTGGCTGATACTTGGTGAAACGCTTACACCATTTAATTTGCTGGGAATGGGACTTACCTTAACCGGAATATCCTTAGTAATACTAACGAGGAAAAGTGGACAAAAATTATTTTCAGTCACTCATTCTATTCGAGGATTGCTCTTTGCTTTTTTAGGAGCCGTTGGGCAAGCAATAGGTTTGGTATTTAGCAAAGTTGGAATGGGAAGCTATAATGCCTTTGCTGCAACCCAAATTCGCATTATTACAGGTATTATAGGTTTTGCTCTAGTAATTACTTTATGGAAAAAATGGAGTAATGTTGGTGCTGCATTTAAAAATACAAAAGCAATGAAACGAATTGGAATAGGTTCGGTATTTGGTCCTTTTCTAGGTGTTTCTTTTTCTTTATATGCTGTTCAACATACAAATGCAGGGATTGCTTCAACTATCATGTCTATTGTTCCTATCTTAATTATACCTCCTGCTATTATGTTAATGAAGCAAAAAGTAAGCACCAAAGAAATTGTCGGAGCTATTATTAGTGTAATAGGTGTAGCAATGTTTTTTATATAAAGGAAATATAAATTTCAAAATAAAAAACAAAACTTACTTTGTAATTTTTTAATCGGGTATTAGGATTTTAGTATTTAAAACCGATTGTCATCATAATATTGCTACCTTTCAAATCATTTTTTACAGGACTAAGAGCAACTACTGATGGATCATAGAAATAATAATCTTCACTTTGTTTTGTATAAGCATAAGCAAAATCTATAAAGAATTGTTTTTCTCTAAATCCAAGGCCGAATGACAGTGTTGTACGTTTGCCATCATTTATGCCTGATTTAAAAGGACTTCCATATATAGCATATCCTGCTCTGAAAGCCAATGGATTTAATCTCCATTCGGTTCCAATTCTTATATTTGAAGTAGTAGTATATTTGGTTTGGATAGCATCATTTTGATCATAAAAATCTGTATTTTCTGCTCTTAAACGAGGCTCTGAGTAATCAATAAATTCATAATCAGCACTTAATAAGCCATATTCTCCTATTACAAATGCAAGACTTCCAATTACTCTTAAAGGTGTAGTTAATTCATATTCAAAGCTACCTTTCGGCGAATTTGCTGAAAATTTTCCTGTAGCCAAATCAGATTCAATTCTGCGACTGTATTCGTCTTGCATTGAATAATAATATGTTGGAGAGTGAAAAGCCAAGCCAAGTCTAATCATATCAATAGGACGATAAATTAATCCGAATTTGAAATTGATACCAGCTCCGGTTGTTTTTAAATCATCTGAAACGGTAAAAGAATTAAAATTATTATTAGAAACAGTATCCATTTCTTTATAAGTAGATTGTTCGTAATAACGAATAAAAGGAAAGCCTAATGTAGCTCCAATATATAATTTGTCGCTATAATTTCCTCCTAATGACATTACCACCTCGTTCATTGAACCGCTCGAAGAAACAGTTTTTCTTTGGGTTACATCTCCATTTACAACAGAAGTATAGTGCAAAGAATCTGAACTTTTAGGATTAATAAGATAGGTATCATAAGCTAAACGAGTATCAAAACTGTTTAAATTATTTGAATTGTATCCATTTGCATAATTAACATATTGGTTAAGCATTGAGCTTGATGAATTAAAGCCTTCCATTACCATTCTGTTGTTGAAATTGTTCAAGCGATTGATACCAAATCCAAATTGAGCAGATTTAAACCCTGGTTCTTCAACGTAGTTTCCTCTTTTGAAAAAAGTATATACAAATCCTATATTTCCTAAATTAATATTGTATTTATAATCATCTCTTACAGGAGAATCCATAAATTTGGATTCGGTTTTACCAATATAAAATGACGGTGAAAAAGTGAATTCAGAAATCTTGTACAAGCCAATGCCTGCGGGATTTTGGCTTAATGAAGAAAAATCAGCACCTAAAGCTCCAAAAGCACCGCCCATAGCAGTTGATCTTGCGGTTCCTCCATAATAAATTTGTGAATATCTAAGTGCATCTATTTCATTTTGAGCAAAAATAGTTGATATACTTGCTATTGCAAAAACTATTGTGATAACAATCTTTTTCATGATGTAAAATTTTTATGTTTTTCTTTTTTAGTTTTTTGATAAATTATCTTCTTCTCTGATTTTCTGAACCTGAGCTACTACCACTTGACCTTGAGTTATTACTTCCAGAATTGGATGGTGGAGGGGTATAAGTAGAACGACTTGGTGTAGGAGCACTATAATTATTATTGTTTGAAGGTTGTGAATAATTTCTGTTTTCATTATTATTAGCAGGCTGTGTATAATGATTCCTATTTTCATTATTAGCAGGTTGCGTATAATTTCTATTTTGAGTATTATTTGATGGAGTACTGTAGTTTCTGTTAATATTGTTGTTATTATTATTGTAATTTGTTTTTGTTGTTTCTTGATAATTAGAAGGTTTTGTTTGTTCCGGCTTTGTACCATAATTTCTTTCGCTCTTGTATTTTGGAGCTTCAAATTCTTGGCTTGAGCGTGGTTGTGAATAACTTGGAGAACTATACGACTTTGGATCGCGATAATTGTATGTATTAATTGGTGTAGATCCGTTTTGATTAGCAGGTTTATCTATTTGCTTTTCTTGATTTGATCGACTGTATCTTTGATAGTTGTTAATACGAGAAGCTGGATTAGTTTGATTATTAGGTGAGTTGTAGCTTCTTGATGTATTTTTTTGACTTTCATCTTTTGTGAAATTTTGTTCAACTTTTCTTTCGTTGTTTATTGGATTTGGAGATATGCTTCTATCTTGATTTCCAATTGTTTTTGTTGTTGAATTAGTTGGTGTAATTTCTTTATTATGCGTAATATCTGTAGGCGTTTTACTAACATCGGAGCCAGAAGGAATTCTTTTAATATCGCTATTTGTATTATTATCAATTCTTTTCAAAGTATTATCAATAGAATTAATACGTGAATCTGCATTGCTTTTTGCACCTAAATTATTCGTTGCCGTACCTCTTGCAGGAGTTGTTGAGCCATTGGAAGCTCCAATATAATTCCTTGAACCATAATAACTAGAAGAAGAGTTATTGTAATTAGATGCCCAAATATCATCATGCCCATGACCATGTCCGTAACCGTAATTATAATAATTTCCTGCATAAAAATATGGAGAACTCCATCCATAATAACCCATTCCATAATATCCCCAGCCAAGTCCAAGTCCAAATCCTAAATTCCAGCCCCAGTTATTGTAATAATAAGGATTGTAGTAAGAATAAGTTGGTCCCCACCAATTATAACCCATATAAATGCTTGTTCCATAATAGAATGGGTCATAGTTGTACCAATACATATTGGTATAGTAATCATCATAATAGCTTGAAAAGTGACATGGGTTATGAAATCTTCTTAAGCGTGAAGAGTAACCATAATCATAATAATCATCAGCATCATAATTGGAATAATTTTGATTTTCTTGATTGTTAATATTTTCTGTTTGCGTCGAATTACTATTATCTACTACATTATTGGTATTTTCAGCTTGACTTTGTTTGTATTTATCATAGCTCATTTGAGATTTATCAGCAACATCCTCTGTATTATATGATTTTGGAGTAAGCTCCTTGTAATCTTTATTCTGTTGTTCTGTTATGGTTTGTTTTTCAATAACAGTTTGTGTTTGAGCAACTGCTGGTTTTGTTTTTTTTGACGAATACACACCATCATCATCGTAAGCTGATGAAAGCTGAGTTGCAGAAGTACAGGCTGTAAGCATGAACAATGGAATTACTGCAATTTTTATTAGGGTTTTCATAATTTAATCCTCCCTGATTTTTATTATTTTAAATATTGTGAATCTTATGTTTATATTTTTTAATTTTGCCACTTCATTTAATGAAAAAATTCAATTAATTAGAACAAATTTTATACCAAAGTAAAGAAAAATGGCAAAAGATTTCACTAAAAGAGCAGATAATTATTCTCAATGGTACAATGAATTGGTAATTAAAGCTGATTTGGCTGAGAATTCAGCAGTTAGAGGTTGCATGGTAATTAAACCTTACGGCTATGCTATTTGGGAAAAAATGCAAGCTGCTTTAGATAAAATGTTTAAAGAAACGGGTCATCAGAATGCATATTTCCCATTGTTTATACCAAAGTCTTTTTTTACAAAAGAAGCAAGCCATGTCGAAGGATTTGCTAAAGAATGTGCCGTAGTTACTCATTATCGTCTTAAAACTGATGAAAATGGGAAAATAGTAGTGGATGAGACTGCTAAATTAGAAGAAGAATTAATTGTACGTCCTACTTCCGAAACTATTATCTGGGATACTTACCGTAACTGGATTCAGTCATACAGAGATTTGCCGATATTAGTTAATCAATGGGCCAATGTGGTAAGATGGGAAATGCGAACTCGTTTGTTTTTACGCACTGCAGAATTTTTATGGCAGGAAGGACATACTGCTCATGCTACACAAGATGAAGCTTTGGAAGAAACCCGTAAAATGCTCGATGTGTATGCTACTTTTGCGGAAAATTTTATGGCAGTTCCTGTTTTGAAAGGTGTAAAAACTGCCAATGAACGCTTTGCAGGTGCTATCGAAACTTTTTGCATAGAAGCTTTGATGCAGGATGGAAAGGCTTTACAGGCAGGAACTTCACATTTTCTTGGACAAAATTTTGCAAAAGCTTTTGATGTAAAATTCCTGACAAAAGAAAATAAACAGGAATATGTGTGGGCAACCTCCTGGGGCGTCTCCACACGATTGATGGGTGCATTGGTAATGGCTCATTCTGATGATAACGGATTGGTTTTGCCTCCAAAATTAGCACCTATACAAGTAGTAATTGTTCCCATTTATAAAAATGACGAACAGTTGGCTCAGATTTCTTTGAAAGCAGAAGAAATCAAAAAAGCAATTGAAGCCAAAGGAATTAGTGTTAAATACGATAACAGAGATACATACAAACCAGGTTGGAAATTTGCTGAATATGAATTCAAGGGTGTTCCTTTACGTTTAGCTCTTGGTCCACGTGATTTAGAAGAAGGAACTATTGAGGTTGCACGTCGTGATACTATGGAAAAAGCTATTTATCAACAAATAGACATTGAAAATAAAGTAGAACATTTACTGGAATCTATTCAAAATAATCTTTATCAAAAAGCATTGAATTTCAGGGATATGTCAACTTATAAAGTAGATAACTGGGATGAATTTAAAGATGCCATTGAGAATAAAGGCGGATTTGTATTGGCACATTGGGATGGCACTACAGAAACTGAACTTAAAATAAAAGAGGAAACCAAAGCTACAATTCGAACTATACCTTTAAACAATCCAAAGGAAAACGGGAAGTGTATTTTTTCCGGCAAGCCATCAACACAAAGAGTAGTTTTTGCAAAATCATATTAATATTTAATGATATTAACTCTATTTAACCTGGTCAGATTTTTAAAACCTGACCAGGTTTTTTAAGAACTATGTTAAAATGAAAATAGCTGGGTTTAGTTTTGTTAGAAACGCCGTAAAATATGATTATCCTATTGTAGAAGCTATTACTTCTGTTTTGCCTATTTGCAACGAATTTGTAATTGCTGTTGGGTTGTCAGAAGATAGTACATTGGAATTAATAAAAAGTATTAATTCTAATAAGATTAGAATTATAGAAACGATATGGGATGATAGCTTGCGTGAAGGCGGACAAGTTCTTGCAAAAGAAACAGATAAAGCACTGCGGGCAATCAGTCCTGATGCCGACTGGGCTTTTTATATTCAAGGTGATGAGGTGGTTCATGAAAAATATTTAGATGAAATAAAAAACTCCATGTTGAAATGGAAAGATGATAAAAATGTAGACGGACTGCTGTTTAATTATCGCCATTTTTACGGAAGCTACGATTACGTGGCTGATGCACCAAACTGGTATCGCAAGGAAATCAGGGTAATTAGACCTTCATTAGAAATTTTTTCCTATAAAGATGCTCAAGGTTTTCGTAAAAGTGATAATAAAGTATTGAACGTAAAACAAATATCTGCTTATATTTATCATTATGGTTGGGTAAAGAAGCCGGAAATTATGCAGAAAAAGCAGGAAAATTTCCACAAACTCTGGCACGATGATAATTGGGTAAAAAAAAATATTCCCAAACGTGATGAATTTGATTATTCAACAATTAATTCATTGACAGCCTTCACAGAAAGCCATCCTGAAGTAATGAAACCTCGAATTGTAAAATCCAACTGGAAATTTGACTTCGATTTGTCTTATAAAAATTATAGCTCGAAAGACAGATTTAAACTTTTTGTTGAAAAGAAAACTGGATACAGGATAGGGGAGTATAAAAATTATAGGATTATTTGATTAAGATGTATATTTCTAGAAATAAATACATTGATTTTTTTCTTCAATTAGTAATACTATTCTTTGATATTAAAGTTGAATTTCAGGCATAGAAGTGTTGGTGATTTTTTTCAATAATAAAAGAATTGCAAAGTTAACGAATGAGATTGTTTTAATACTCTGTTTTTTATTTAAACGACTGCATATCATGTAGTTTTTTGTACAAACCGTCTTGAGCAATTAAACTGTTATGTGAGCCTCGTTCAACAATATTGCCTTTGTCAAGAACGATAATTTCGTCCATGCTGTAGATAGTGGAAAGCCTATGGGCTATGGCTATGGTGGTTCTTCCTTTCATTATTTTCTCTAGTGCTTCCTGAACTAAGTGTTCTGATTCCATATCCAATGCAGAAGTGGCTTCGTCCAGTATAAGAATTGGCGGGTTCTTTAGTACAGCTCTTGCTATGTTAATGCGCTGGCGTTGACCACCAGAAAGGAGACTTCCTCTGTCGCCAATCAATGTGTCATATCCCATTTCCATTTGCATAATAAAATCGTGAGCATTGGCTATTTTAGCAGCTTCAATTACCTTGTCTATAGCTATAGTTTCGTTTCCGAAAGCTATGTTGTTAAAAACGGTATCATTGAACAATATGGTATCTTGAGAGACAATACCGCATAATTTTCTTACATCTTCTATGGCAAGCTCTTTGATAGGAAATTCGTCAATCAATAATTCCCCATTCGTACAATCATAGAATCGTGGTATCAAATCCACCAGAGTGGATTTTCCGGCACCGGAAGGACCTACAATTGCAACTGATTTTCCATGTTCAATCTCAAGGTTTATTTTATTTAATACAATTTTATCAATATCATACGAGAAACAAACGTCTTTGAAAAGAATACTTTTTTGAAAACTATTGATTTTATGTGCAAATGGCTTTTCTACTATTACTTCTTCTGCATCCAAAATAAAAGTTATTCTTTCAATGGAAGCTTTCCCTTTTTGTATAAAATAAAATGCAGTAGTTAAATCTTTTGCAGGAGGAATGATTGTAATAAACAACATTAAATACAAAATAAACAATTCAGCATTTAATGAGGAATTTTTACTTAAAATCATTGAACCTCCATACAATAAAATAATCATTACGATAGTAGTACCCAAAAATTCACTCAATGGTGAAGCCAGATCTGTTCTTCGATAAATGATGTTTTTAATACGCGTAAAACCATCGTTACTCTTTCTGAATCTATCGTTTGAAAAATCAATGGCATTAAATCCTTTGATAACCCTTAAGCCAGAAATGGATTCTTCGATTAAAGACAGAATATAACCTTGCTTGGATTGTAACTTAGATGCCGTTTTTTTTAATTTTTTAGAAATCCTGCTGATAATAAATGCACCCACAGGTAATAATATCAAAACAAAAATAGTAAGTTTATAGTTAATAATAAACAGCGTAGAAAGGTAAAAAATAATGGTCAATGTTTGTACAAACAAAGCCTGCAAAGGTTTCATGATGGATTCGTCCAATTCCTGTACATCATTGGTTGCACGGGAGATAATATCTCCTTTTTTGTTGTGACGATAAAAACCTAAAGGGAGGATTAATAACTTAATATAGATATCATTACGTATTTTTTTCAATACTCCGTTGCGTACTGGAGCCAGAAAATAAGCTGCAGAATAGGTAAATAAGTTTTTTAAAAAATACAATACAAGTGCTCCAAGAGATAGGTATAAAAGTGCTCTTTGCTTTCCTTCATTTCTGATTATTTCAGAAATAAGATAATAGAAATTATTTTTTATAGCGTCAGTAGAAAAAGAAAAAGGCATTAATTTTTCAACTATTTGTATCTTGTTAAATAATAATAACAAAAATGGCATTACTATTGAAAATGTAAAAACCGTCAAAACAACAGCCAAAAAACTCAGCAGAATGCTGAAAGCAATTCCGAAAATGTAATTTGTAAGGTATTTATAGATAAAATTCAGTTTAAACATTGATTCGTTGGATAATGATTATTTATAAATAGGTTATTGTTAAATTGTCGTGATGTTATTAAACAGTAGCTTTAGTTTCTTATGATATAAATTTAATTTATTATAAACAATTGTTATTCGTAATTCCCACGTAGTTTTGAGGCGTAATTTTCTTTAGTTCTGATTTTAAATCATCTGAAATATCCAAACTATCAATAAAATCTGAAATTGTTATCTGAGTTACTTTTTCATTCACACGTGTTAATGATTTCAATGCTTCGTAGGGATTTGGATAGGCTTCTCTTCGCAAAATTGTTTGAATAGCTTCTGCCACAACAGCCCAGTTATTTTCAAGGTCGTTATGTATAGCTTTTTCATTTAATATTAATTTATCCAAGCCTTTTTTTAATGAGTTTAGAGCAATTAAAGTATGAGCAACAGGAACACCGATATTCCTGCTTACTGTAGAATCGGTCAAATCGCGTTGTAAACGTGAAATTGGGAGCTTTGATGATAAATGCTCAAAAATAGCATTGGCGAAACCTAAATTTCCTTCGGCATTTTCAAAATCTATTGGATTTACTTTGTGTGGCATCGCCGAAGAACCTACTTCCCCTGCTTTTAGTTGCTGTTTGAAATAATCCATTGAAATATAAGTCCATATATCACGACAAAGATCAACAAATATAGTGTTGATCCGTTTTAAATTGTCGAAAAGAGCTGCAAGATTATCATAATGTTCTATTTGTGTAGTAGTTTGCGAACGATGCAAACTGAGAATATCATTTACAAAGTGATTCCCGAATTTTACCCAATCAATCTCAGGATATGCAACATGATGCGCATTAAAGTTTCCTGTAGCACCTCCAAACTTTGCAGCATAAGGAATGGTTTTCAATAAATTTATCTGAAATTCCAGCCTTTCAACAAAAACCTGAATTTCTTTCCCTAAAATAGTTGGCGATGCGGGTTGACCATGTGTACGAGCCAGCATTGGAACCGATTTCCATTCATTTACTTTGTTTTTTAATAAACTAAGAATTTCATTGATAGCAGGAAATAAAACTTTTTCATTGGCTTCTTTGATAGCAAGTGGCTGTGCAGTATTATTGATATCCTGAGAAGTCAATCCAAAATGAATAAATTCCTTATAATGTTCAAGTTGCAAAGCGTCAAATTTCTGCTTGATAAAATATTCAACTGCTTTCACATCGTGATTGGTAGTTTTTTCTATTTCTTTAACCTCCAGTGCATCATTGTCTGAAAAATCGATATAAATCTTTCTTAAATCCTTAAACAGATTTTTATCAAACTTCCTTAATTGATGCAATGGCAATTCGCACAAAGCTATAAAATATTCAATTTCAACCAAAACACGATAACGAATCAAAGATTTCTCAGAATAATAAGCAGCAAGCACTTTGCATTGATTGTGATACCTACCGTCAATCGGCGAAATGGCATTCAAAGAAAATAAGTTATTCATCTATCTGAATTTAGAATTTTATAAATACGTCACAAAATTAATGATTTTGACAATATATTCTGATTAAGTTTTTTGTATTTAAATTGATTTGTATTTTTGTAGCAGAAAAAAACAAGATCGAATGAGTGAAACTTTATTATCAACAGCTTATCTTCCTCCTATTGAATATTTTGCAATTATCTTACAATCTGATGTATGGAAAATTGAAAACCATGAGCATTATATTAAACAATCGTATCGTAATCGTTGTAATATTTTAACAGCCAATGGATTATTAAATTTAAGTATTCCAGTCAATAAAGTGGACGGCAATCATACATTAATTAAAGATATTCGTATATCCTATTTGAATAATTGGCAAACCAATCATTGGCGAGCTATTGAGTCTGCCTATAACAAATCACCTTTTTTTTTGTATTATCGTGATGATCTGGAAAAATTTTATAAACAATCTTACGAATTACTTATTGATTATAATACTGAATTGCTTAGATTTATACTTAAAAAGTTAGGAATTTCAACTGAAATAAATTTTACAGAAGATTTTTTATCTATTAATCAATTAGAGAATGACGAAAGATACAGCATTCATCCAAAATTATCTAAGGGAAATATTATTTACCCTCATTATTATCAGGTTTTTGAAGAAAAACATGACTTTATACCCAATGTAAGTATTGTAGATTTGCTTTTTAATGAAGGGCCTGAGAGTAAATATTATCTGGAGAATATAAAAATTACTAAATCCTCAGAAGTTGATTAATTCTTTGTAAAGCATCTGTGTAGGCAACCCCATCACATTAAAATAAGAACCTTCTATCCGTTCAATTCCCACATAACCAATCCATTCCTGAACTCCATAAGCACCGGCTTTGTCGAAAGGTTTATAATTTGTGATGTAATAATAAAGCTCTTCATCGCTTAAATATCTGAAATACACATTACTTTCTGCAAAAAAAGATTTTTGTTTTAAAGCGGTTTTCAAGCAAACCCCAGTAATAACTTTATGCATTCTCCCTGAAATTTGTCGTAAAATATCGAATGCATCTGCCTCATCTCTTGGTTTGCCAAGCACCTTGTTCCCAATTGCCACTATAGTATCTGCAGCTATAATCAAAGTGTTTTCTTTTAATTCGTTTAAAATGGCATTTGCTTTTATTTCAGCCAGATACACAGGAATTTCTATTACAGGCATTTCTTTTGGATAAACTTCATCCGCATCCGTAACAATTACTTTAAAACTGAAACCCATATCTTTCAATAGTTGCTGACGACGAGGCGATTGAGAAGCAAGAATAATCTCGTAATGATTAAAATTTATCATGATTGTAAGCTATAAAAAACGGCAAACATTGTTAAAATGCCTAATACCATAATTATTTTTGAAAGATTACTCGTAAAATGAAAATCAGCTTTTTCTTTGGCAGACCATATTTTAATGCCCAAATAAGCAAAAGGAACTTGAACAACTATCATCAATATGCCTGCAAAATAACCTAAATTGACATTTTTCAGCTTTATTTGAAAAAAACCAATTAGAAAAACACCTAAAAAAGATAGTATTGAAGCAATTTTCTTTGCCTTATCAACGCCAACAACCACAGGTAATGTTGTGCATCCCCATTTGGAATCACCTTCTAAATCTTCAATGTCTTTCACAAATTCACGTATAAGTGTAATTAAAAAAGCAAATAAGGCATAAGCCAATACAAAATAAGTAATAGCCCAATAAGCTTGTATTCCTTCAGTAAAAACAATTCCATTTTTTCTGATTGCAAAAAATTCAAATAACCATACAATTATAAGCAGGAAAGCTGTTAAAAAAGCTACTACTAAATTACCCCAAAGAAATAGTCTTTTATATTTCAAAGAATAAAAATAAAAAATAGCAACACATACAATAAAAGCTAGTCCAAGACTAAGCGAACCAACTTTTAATCCTAAATACATACCTATAATAACAGCAATTCCATTCATAACATAGTAAAGCAAATTGGCTTGCTTTTCTGTTATCTGGTTACCAATAATCATTTTATCAGGCTTATTGATTCCATCAATCTGGATATCAAAAATATCATTAATAATATATCCAGCACCTGCAAGCAAAACAATAGTAAAAACAAGCAAAAAGAAATCAGGATTGCTCATTTGCAAAGATATTTTTTGCAGGTTGTAAAAAGGTTCAATTAAAAAATATCGGACAAAATATTGTGTAACTGCAATGATAATAAGATTTTGCCAACGAATAAGTTTAAGAAAATTCATAATTTGTTCATATTGTGAATGGCAAAATTACAAATTTATCCATCAATTAAGCTACAGAAATGTTAGATTTGCAGTTTTATAATAAGAAGATGAAAGCTGAAATCTATCTTTATCTTCAAGCTTCTGTAATTAAACTTTTTGTATGAATTTCCTTGCACATATATATTTATCAGGTAATAATGAGCAACTGATACTTGGCAACTTAATTGCCGATGCTGTCAAAGGAAAACAAATTGATAATTTTAATAATGAAATTCGAAAGGGCATTGTATTACATCGATTCATCGATTCATATACTGATAATCATATTTTTGTTAAAAGAAGCATACAACGACTTGAACCAGTATATAAAAAATATGCAAGCGTAATTGTTGATATTTTTTATGATCATTTTTTGGCTAAAAACTTTCACAAATATTCCACCATCTCATTAACACAAACGGCTCATACAGCGTATGATATTCTGATCAAAAATTATAATATTCTTCCATTGAAAAGTAAAAGAATGTTACCCTATATGGTTACACAAAATTGGTTGGAAGGATATGCCAATTTAATTGATTTGCAAAGAGTTTTTAACGGAATGTCGCGAAGAGCAAGTTTTGTTTCTGGTATGGAAAATGCTATTTTTGAATTGAAAAAAGATTATTCTGATTACGAAAAAGAGTTTATGCTTTTTTTTCCTGATATTATTAACTATACAAATAAAGTGTTGATTTCTGATATAATAGGCTAATTGTTATATGATTTAAGCAAAAATACGTCGTCTATTCATTTTATTTTCTTAATTTCGTTCGTGAAAATTGATGTCAAATATGATTAAAATGAAATGGAAAGTTAGAAATCAATATGCTAATATTTATAAGATATTTCTCTTTGTAGTAAGTATATTCTTATTGGTATGGCTATTTCCACGCGAAGGCACATTTAAATATGAGTTTCGAAAAGGGAAATATTGGATGCATGAAGATTTGATAGCTCCTTTTGATTTTGCTATTACAAAATCTGAAGAAGAAATGCTTGCTGAAAAAGCAGCGTTATTGAAGAATGTAAAACCTTATTTTAGAATAGACATTTTATTAAATTTACAAAAACGGAACGATTTCAAATCAATACTTTATAAAAAGTGGGACGAAAACCGAGGTTTAGAAAAAAATGAACATAACAATAAAAATCATATACTATCCTCAATTATAAATATTTATGATTCATTAATTAATACAGGAATAATAGAACTAATCCCTGAAATTGAAAATAAGCCAACCGATTTTGTAATAGTATTACTTAAAAATAATATTGCAGAAGAAAAGGAAATAAATAAGTTTTATACTATAAAATTAGCAGATATATATATTCGAAGCGAAGTAGATAAACTTCATTTGAGGGATGCCACTTTTTTTATTAGTATCATTGAGAATTCTTTATTTCAGAATGTTAAATATGATCAGCTTACTACTGAAAACGAAAAGCAAAATCTTATTGCTAATATTTCTTCTGCAAAAGGTATGGTGGAAAATGGTCAACGTATTATCTCTAAAGGAGAGTTGATTACAGCTGATAAATACCAGATTTTACAGTCACTTAAAAAAGAACATGAAACTCAATTAGGATCCTCTTCAAAATATTACTTAATATTATTGGGTCAAATAATACTGCTTTCCATTTCTATTATTGTTTTAGTATTATTTCTACAAGCATTTAGAAAAGATATCCTTGCAGATAACAAAAAGAATCTGTTTTTATTGTTGGTTATCTTTATTATGGTGTTTATAACCAGTATAGTAATTAAAACAGATGCTAATTATATTTACTTGGTTCCTTTGTGCTTAGTGCCGATAATTATTCGTGTGTTTTTTGATACTCGCTTAGCTTTATTTGTCCATCTGGTAACTATAATTATTATAGGCTTTTTGGCTCCAAATAGTTTTGACTTTGTTTTTATACAAATGATAGCAGGAATTATCGCCATAATTAGTGTAATAAATCTTGAAAAAAGAGCTCAGTTTTTTATTTCTTCTTTTTTTATTTTTGTCACCTATTCATTAATTTATATAGGTTTGATCCTCTTGCAAGACGGAAAATTTAATCAGGAATCCTACAAGGTTTTTGTTATGTTTGCTGGAAGTGCAATGCTTACTCTTTTTTCCTATCCGTTGATTTTCGTTTTTGAAAAATTATTTGGTTATGTTACGGATGTTTCACTTATGGAATTATCAAACACTAATTCAAAATTATTACGTGAAATGGCATCTAAAACACCTGGTACATTTCAACATTCATTGCAAATTGCAAATTTAGTGGAAGAAGTAATTTTTGAAATAGGTGGCAATGCACTACTTGCCAGAGCTGGAGCACTGTATCATGATATTGGGAAAATGGAAATGCCTATGTATTTTATTGAGAATCAAGCTACGGGGATTAATCCACATAATGAATTATCTTATGATGAAAGTGCAGAAATTATTATAAGTCATGTAAGCAAAGGAATAAAGATTGCGCGTAAAAACAACATTCCAGAGCAATTGATTGATTTTATCAGAACCCACCATGGAACAAGGAAAACAACATTTTTTTATCAAAAATTTAAAGCCGATTTCCCTGATGAAAAGGTAGATGAATCCATTTATTCGTATAAAGGACCCATCCCTTTCTCTAAAGAAACTGCAGTGTTAATGATCGTTGATTCTGTAGAAGCTGCATCGCGAAGTATTAAGTTTCCTGACGAACAAAAAATTAATGATTTGGTGGAAAATATAGTTAATGAGCAAATCAGTTCAAAACAATTTCTAAATTCAGATATTACATTTCGTGATATCGATAAAATAAAAGGGATACTGAAAAAGAAATTGGCAAATATTTATCATACTAGAATTGAATATCCTATTATTTAAATTGCTAAAATTTAACAGTTTATGAAAGTAGCACATAGTTTTTTTATTTTTCTGATTATTGCATTTTCTAGTTATACTCAATGCAATAGAAAAATCGAAAATGAAACTTTAAATTTAGTTTATAAACCAGAATTACAGATTATTATTGAATCTTCAAACGTAAAAGGTTCTTTTTTTGTTTATGATTTTCAAAACAATGTATAATGAAATTCAATATGAACTTGTTTTCTTTGATTAGGAAAGAAATTAATTTTAATGTATTGATAATGAAAGAAATAATAAAATAGCTTTTTAAAAATAAATGCTGATTTATCATTTAGCAGGTGGCTTATTATAAGATAATTTACCATATAATGCATTCGCAATTATTATATCGGTAGGATTTGTAATCTTAATATTTTCTTGATTTCCTTCTGTGAGGTTTATTTTTTCACCTGTTTTTTCAAGTACTGAAGCATCGTCAGTAAAACTAACATCAAAATCTTGGTTATAAGCTTTTTTGATTAAAGTTGCATTAAAGCATTGTGGCGTTTGAATAATTCTAATGTTAGTTCTGTCTAAAGATTTGTTTTCAGAATTATCCAATATTCTTATTGAATCATTAATTAATATAGATGGTATTGCATTGCCTTTAAGAATGGCCGTTTCAAATGCTCTTTTGATAGTATCTAATGAAACCAGAGGACGAACGGCATCGTGAATTGCCACTATGCCATTTTCAATCATTTTAAGTCCATTTTTTACAGAATCAAAACGAGTTTCACCTCCATTGACTAATTGTAAAGGAATATTGAAATTATGTTTCTTTACTAATTTATGCCATAATGGAATGTGTTGTTCAGGTAAAGCAAGGATAATACTTATAGAATTGTCGAAAGAATAAAATTTTTCGATGGTGTGTATTACAATAGGTTTGCCTGATATTTCAAGAAATTGCTTTGGAATATTTGCATTCATTCTTGTTCCGGAACCACCTGCGACTATAATTACTGATTTTTGCATAACATAAATAAAAAAGACTTAACCTAGTAATAAGATTAAGTCTTTTTCCTATAAAATTAGTTTTTTAAATGATTAACATAGCATCACCATAAGTAAGAAATTTATATTTCTTATCAATAGCTTCTTTGTAAGCTTTCATCACTAAATCGTAGCCTCCGAATGCTGCAACCATCATCATCATTGATGATAATGGCTGGTGGAAATTAGTAACCATTGAGTTTGCAACACTAAAATCGTAAGGAGGGAAGATGAATTTGTTGGTCCAACCATTGAAAGGTTTTACATTTCCGGATATTGCTACTGAAGATTCAATTGCTTTCATAGTAGTAGTACCAACAGCACAAACATTTTTTTTGCTTTCTCTTGCTGTATTTATAATCAAACTTGCTTTTTCAGAAATAATCATTTCTTCTGAATCAGTCTTATGCTTTGTAAGGTCTTCAACATCAATAGACCTAAAGTTCCCTAAACCGGCATGAAGAGTGATATTTGCAAAATTTACGCCTTTTATTTCCAAGCGTTTCATTAACTCTCTGCTGAAATGAAATCCCGCAGTAGGTGCTACTACAGCTCCTTCATGTTTTGCATAAATAGTCTGATATCTTTCTTTGTCTTCAGGTTCTATATCTCTTAGCCGTTGTAATTCATCGGGTAAAGGAGTGTGTCCTAATTTTTTTATTGTTTGCTTAAACTCTTCATATGTCCCATCAAAAAGAAAACGTAAAGTTCTTCCCCTTGAAGTCGTATTATCAATAACTTCTGCAACTAATGAATCATCCTCTCCAAAGTATAATTTATTCCCAATTCGAATCTTTCTTGCAGGATCAACCAATACGTCCCATAAACGACTTTCTGCGTTTAACTCCCTAAGAAGAAATACTGTAATTTTTGCCCCTGTTTTTTCTTTTTCTCCATACAATAAAGCTGGAAAAACTTTTGTATTGTTTAATATCAGAACATCGCCATCATTAAAGTATTCAAGAATATCTTTAAATACTTTGTGTTCAATTGTTTGGTTTTTACGATTAAGAACCATCAGACGTGACTCGTCTCTTTGGTCGGAGGGGCGATCAGCTATTAATTCTTTAGGTAAGCTGTACCTGAATTGAGATAACTTCATGCTTATATGATTAAATGAGTGTTAAATTGCTTCAAAAAAGTGTGCAAAGATAATCAAATTTGAGCCTAAAGTCAATAGTTTTTTTAAGTATTTATAAAAGAGGCACAAATATTTTATATAATGGGAGATGATTTGTTGTTAGTGTGCTCTATTATAATAGATTTAAGAATGTCTATATCTAAAGCATCTTTTAGTTCGAAATTTCCTATTCGTGTTCTGCATAATGCAGAAAGGTAAGCACCACATTGCATAGTTTCACCAAAATCTCTTGCTAATGCACGGATATATGTACCTTTTCCACATACAATTCTAAAATAAATTACAGGAAGTTGGATATTGGTAATTTCAAATTCACTGATTGTTATCGTTTTTGATGATATTTTAACTTCTTCGCTATTTCTGGCAAATTCATAAGCTCTTTTGCCTCCGATTTTTACTGCTGAAAAAACAGGTGGTATTTGTTCAAATGTTCCTGTGAATTTTTGTACAGTTTGCAAAATTAATTTCTCATTCACATGTGAGTAATCAAAAGTAAAATCTACTTCTTTTTCCATGTCGAAAGAGGGTGTAGTTTCACCTATTGTAAAAGTACCGGTATATTCTTTTTCCTGAGCCTGAAATTCATCAATTTTTTTTGTAAATTTCCCTGTACAAAGGACTAATAATCCTGTTGCTAATGGATCTAAGGTTCCAGCATGTCCAATTTTTATTTTGGGCAAATCCAGCGTTTTTCTGATGAAATATCTAATATTATTTACTACATCAAAAGAAGTCCAGTTGTAAGGTTTATTGATGAGTAAGACTTCTCCTTCAGAGAAATTGAATTCTTTCATTTTTATAAAATGTGGAAAATAAGCAGCATTATAACTATAGCACCCATAATAATTCTATAATAGCCAAAAAACTTAAACCCATATTTAGTCAATATTGCTATAAATCCTTTAATAGCAATCATAGCAACTATAAATGCGATAATATTTCCAATAATTAAAAAATTTAAATTATCTCCCATTAAAAATTCAGGGTTCTTTTTATGAGCATCCCAAATACTAAGAACAAAAGCACCTGCTAAAGTTGGTACTGCTAAAAAGAATGAAAATTCTGCGGCAAGTTTTCTGCTAAGTTTTTGTTGCATACCTCCTATTATTGTTGCAGCCGAACGACTAAAGCCTGGTAAAACTATTGCAAACAACTGAAATAACCCTATATTAAATGATTTTTTATAAGAAACGTTATCTAAGTTTTCCTCATTTGAGTTATTGAACCATTTATCAACAAATAAAAGTAAAAAACCTCCTAAAAAAGTAATAATTGTCATAATCATTAAATCGCCAAGAAGTTTCTCAATATGTTTTTTTAGCAGGAAACCAACAATTGCAGCAGGTATAAAAGCAACAATAATCTTATAATAAAAACTGAGTTTTGTGAAATCCAGAAATTTTCTCCAATAAAGAACAATTACAGATAGTATAGCACCAAACTGGATACTTTCAATAAATAATTTAATAAACTCATCATTGTCTTTAATTCCTAAAATTACCGAGGCTAACTTCATATGGTAAGTAGAAGAAATAGGCAAAAACTCAGTAATGCCCTCAACGATGGCAATGATAATTGCTTGAAATATAGTCATAAAAATAAAGATTTAATGAGAAGGATTAATCTTTTGGTTTAATCATGATAGCAAAAACCTCAATCACAAATCCTATTATTAACAGGATAGGAGCCAGTGTTAAACGCTGAAAATCGTAAATTTTATCGCTAAATACATTAGGATCTTCTGAACCACCACCTATCATTAAAATATAGCCAATTAATAAAAATCCTAATCCAATAAGTAATAAGCGGTAATTTTCTTTTCCAAAAGCAAATTCAAGTCCATTGGTTTCAATATTTTTTGTTTTGATGCTTGAAACAATGTTGTTTTTTACTTGTGCTGTTGTAGTATTTGACTTATTTGGAGTGATTGTTTTTTTAATATTCTGTGCCATAAAAAGATTTTTTTACAAAAATAAATAAATTAATAATATAAACTATCAGTTTTTATATTCAGGTATTTTCTGACAGCTAAAAAAGTTGATATCCATGAAAAAAATATTCCTAATATTATTACAATTCCAAACACTATTAAATACAAATCAATTTCTTGTAAATTTACTAAATCGGGAAGATTTTGCTGAGCTGTGTATAAAACGCCAGATAATAGAGCAATGGCTATTAAAGCTCCATAAATACCACTAATAATACCTTTAAATATAAAAGGTTTTCTAATAAAGTGTTGCGTTGCTCCTACTAATTGCATGGTTTTTATTAAAAACCGATTAGAGTAAACAGATAGTCTGATGGTATTATTAATCAATGCAATTGCAATGATGAGCAATAAAAAACTAAAGGATAAAAATACCAAACTTATTTTTCTGATATTTTCGTTTACCATTTGTACTAATGATTTTTGGTAATAGACTTCTTTTACAATATCATTTTTCACAATTTGCTTTTCAATATAGGCTAAACTATCGTTATTTGCATAATTTGCATTTAAACGAACATCTATTTGGGCTGTTAATGGATTATTTCCCAAAAAACTTACAAAATCTTCACCTAAGTTTTTTGAAACATTTTGGGCAGCTTTTTCTTTAGTAATATATTCTGTTGATTTTGAAAAAGTACTGGCATCTAATAATTTTTGAAAGCGTATAATGTCTGCTTCTTTGGCAGATTCTTTCATAAATATTGAAAAGCCAATATTTTCCTTTACCTGATTAGAAATTTTTTGGGCGTGCATAATTATTAAACCCAGCAAGCCTAGCATAAACAGTACCAAAGATATACTCACAACAGTAGTAATGTAAGAGCTTTTAAGCCGACGTTTATTGTATTTTTCTTCTTGTTTTGACATAAGTAGGAATCTCGCTGCTAAATTAATAAAAAAATATGTAATTGTATATTTAATTGAGTTTTCTTATTCTATATTTTTTATTGAACCTTTTATATTTTATCGCGTTTATTGTTCAAATAGTTGATTAATCAAATATATTTTATCGCGAATATGAAGAAATCCATAGGGCGAAATATTAGCATCTTAAATCATTTGTTTACGAAACAATTAAAGTTGCTGACAGGTAAATTAAATATCAACGGAATTTATATATTTACAACAAATGTGAAACATAATGTTTTGGATAACATACTTGATTATCCTGATGGGATGGGAATATTGAATTATTAATTATAGAAATTCCGATTTAAAAACTATTTAATTAGCTGCTGAATATTAGGTCTAACCCCCTTAAGATAAAAAAATAATAACAAACAAATATAATAAATATGAATACATTAATCATTTATGCACATCCTAACCCTGCGAGTTTTTCGAGTGCACTAAAATCAAAAATTGAACAAACCCTGATTGCCAAAGGCGACAATGTAAAAGTGAGGGATTTGTATGAAATGAACTTTAACAGTGTATTATCTGCTAACGACCTTGCTGGAGTTTACGCTGGAAATACTCCAGATGATATTGTTGCAGAACAGGAATTGATTAGTTGGGCAAATACTATAGTAATGGTTTATCCTATTTGGTGGGCAGGTTTGCCAGCTATTGCCAAAGGTTATATTGACAGAGTATTTACTTATGGTTTTGCCTACAAAGTAGGAGAACAAGGCATTGAAGGTTTGTTGAAAGGAAGAAATGTAATATTAGTTACACCTCACGGAACACCAAAGCAGTATTACGAACCTTCAGGTATGTGGAATTCGATGGCTCAAACTCAGGATAAAGGCATTTTTGAGTTTTGCGGAATAGAAGTTATCAAACATTTCTTTTTACCGATGATGGGTACCGAACAAACCGATAGAGAAGCTTATTTAAATGATGTAGCTACTTATATAAAAGCTATATAAAAGCTCTTGTAATAATAAAGTGGCTTTTATTAAAAATTTACACACATTAATTTTCAAAGCGATAGAATGTAATAATTACAAAATGTTCTATCGCTTTTTATTCAGAATTTTATAACATATTTGCGAAATCTTGTAACAATGTTTTTTAAAAAAATATTTAATCTTGTAAATTGTTTATTGTGTAAATTATTTTGAAAAAAAACTTACTTATATTAATCTTTTTTCTGATAAAGACTATATTTGTTTTATCACAACCACCGTGTACTTCTAATCCGTTAGCAAGTGATTTTTGCCAGAGTGCAACGCCTATTTGCAATTTAAACGGTTATTGTGGAAATACAAGTTCATCATATACAAATTGGGTAAGTACTTCTAATCATACAAATGAAACAAATACACCATTGGGGAGTATTTTTTGTGCTAGTATTCAAAATAATTCGTGGTTAAAATTTATTGCAGATTCTACGGTGGCTATTTTTAACGTTTGGGTTAGCAATTGTATAAATAATCATGGTATTCAAATGCAGATATATTCTACAACGGATTGTTATAATTTTATACCTGTGTCCAATTGTTGGAATCCTTTAGCTCCCACTAATGGCCAAATTACAGCGGTTGGACTTATTCCCGGAAATGTTTATTATTTTATGATTGATGGCACTAATGGTGATGTATGTGATTATGTGATTGCAGCGAATATTGGAGTAGGTTCAACTCCTACAATAACAACCAGTCATGCGATATGTTATGGAGATACTGCTGTTTTAACTGCAAGTGGTGGATCTTCTTATTTGTGGTCTGCTGTTCCTGCTGATCCGACATTAAATTTTCAAATGGCACTGAATTCTGTAAAAGTAAAGCCATTAGTCAATACAACTTACAGTGTAATCGTTACTAAAAGTGGTAGTAATGCATTTTGTTCTAATAATATTGATACTGTATATTCTACATTAACAGTAAAACCAGTTCCTATTCTAAGCTTGAGTTCTACAAAAGACCATTGCAGTTTGGGCGATGGAACTGCGACTGTTACTGTTTTTGGAGGGAGTGGAATGTATTCTTATTTATGGAATACGACTCCTTCAACCCAAACTACTGCAGTTGCTACCAATCTTTCTCATGGTATTTATAGCGTAATTGTAACAGACACTAATGCTTGTAAAGCAAAAGATTCTATTGTTGTATTTTTAGATTCTGTTTTGAATCCTACGATTATAGGGCCATCATTTTTTTGCTCAGGCTCAACTGCTGTTTTAACTGCAGGAAACAATAACTCTTCTTATTTATGGTCAACATCTGAAATTACTCAGTCAATTACAGTTTCAACTGCAGGAAACTATATAGTTAATGTTACAAAAAATAATTGTGCAGGTTCTGATACAATAAATATTGTAAAAATTATTGTGCCTCCTCCAACTATTAATGCAACTTCTTATATTTGTTCTGGTGATACTCTTATTTTAAATGCAGGATTAGGTTATTCTGGATATCATTGGTCTAATAATGATACTACTCAAATTGTTCGACTCACTCTTGGTGGTAACTATTCCGTTACAGTGAGAGATGCACATGGCTGTACTGCTAATTCTTCATTTACAATTCTTCAGAAATATGCTCCTGCGTTAATTATATCTTCAATCAATGAAATATGTAACAGAAACAATGGCAGTGCGACAGTAACAGCTAGTGATGGAGTGGGAAGTTATTCTTATCTCTGGAACAATGCAGGGAACACTTCTTCCATTTCAGGCTTGCATCAGGGTAATTACAATGTAGCCGTGAGCGACAGTTTTTGTACTTCACGGGCATCTATTGCTGTTATTGAAACACAAGGGCCGCAAGCAAATTTTTTAATCGAACCTGATTTTCAAATCTTTTTTGGAGAGCCTGTTATTTTTTCTTTTCACGATTATTCTTTCGGTAGTATCAATAGTTGGCAATGGAATTTTGGCGATGCTTCTCCTTACAATAATTTAGCAAATAATACTCATGCGTATAGTGCTGTTGGTAATTATAATGTGACGCTTATTGTTATGGATACCAATGCATGTGTAGACTCTATAACAAAAATTATTATTGTAAGAGATTTGTTTACGTTTTATATTCCTAATACATTTACGCCTAATGGTGACGGTATTAATGATTTTTTTTCACCTAAAGGAACCAATGTAGATGCTTCTATGTTTGAAATGTATATATACAGCAGATGGGGAAACTTGTTATTTGAAACTAAAAACTGGAATGGAGAATCATCAGACCCATGGGATGGCACATTTCAACATAATGGTAATCAGGATAAAGTACAGGAAGGTATTTATGTATATAAAATTATTGTCAAAGAAATGGCAGGGCCCGAACATGAATATTCTGGTACAATACTAGTTATTCCTTGATTTTGATTTTTTAAATTCCTATCATATATCGGTAAGCTTCTAATATTATGCTTACTCCTTATTCACACTCAACAATAACAATATCTTCATTAATGTATTTAATATTTCTGTTACTTTAGCAAATGGAAAATACAATTATTCCCCTTTTGATGATTTAAAAAACTAATATATTGTAAGTATAAGGAGAAAAAATGTTGTATAACAGAAATATTTTTTTTGAATACATTTCATGCTAAGAAAAATAAATCAACAATTAATAATTAAATTCACCGTATTTTGATAAAATGGTTACAGATTTTTTGTCTGCATTTTCACAACGACCAATAACTTTTGCATCAATTCCAAATGATTTAGAAATGGCCATTATTTCGCCAGCATATTGAGGCTGGATATAAATTTCCATTCGATGGCCCATGTTAAAAACTTTATACATTTCGTTCCATGGCGTTTTTGATTGTGATTGAATCATATTGAAAAGAGCAGGTGTTTCAAAAAGATTGTCTTTTATAATATGAAGTTTTTCAATAAAATGTAATACTTTTGTTTGAGCACCTCCACTGCAATGTATTAAGCCGTGAATATTTTTTCGATGAATTTCAAGTATTTTACTCATTACAGGAGCATAAGTACGTGTTGGTGCTAATACCATTTTACCAACATTCGTTCCTTCAATTGCTGAATTATCTGTTAGGGATAGATTACCTGAGTAAATTAAATCCTTGTTAATATTATTATCGTAACTTTCAGGATATTTTTTAGCATATATTTTCCCAAAAACGTCATGACGGGCAGAAGTTAAGCCATTACTTCCCATTCCACAATTATATAATCTTTCGTAGTTTGCTTTTCCATCAGAAGCCAATCCAATAATAACATCGCCATTCTGAATAGTATGATTTGAGATTATTTCGTTACGTTTAGCACGAGCAGTTACAGTAGAGTCAACAATAATAGTTTTAACCAAATCGCCTACATCTGCAGTTTCCCCTCCTGTAGAATAAATACCAATACCATAGTCACGTAACTCTTGTAAAAACTCTTCGGTACCATTAATAATAGTTGCAATAACTTCACCCGGAATTAAGTTTTTATTTCTCCCTATCGTGGAAGAAAGCAAAATATTATCGGTAATACCAACGCATAATAAATCATCCAGATTCATTACAATTGCATCCTGAGCAATACCTTTCCATACAGAAATATCACCAGTTTCTTTCCAATAAATATATGCTAACGATGATTTTGTTCCTGCACCATCAGCATGCATTATATTACAATAGTTTTCGTCTCCACCTAGTAAGTCTGGTACTACTTTACAAAATGCTTTTGGAAATAAGCCTTTGTCAATGTTTTTTATAGCGCTGTGCACATCATCTTTTGATGCCGAAACACCTCTTAAGTCGTATTTTAATGGGTTGCTCATAGCCTGTAAACAAAACATCCCGACTGTGAATCGGGATGTTTTAATCTATTTATTATTAATTGATCGTTATTTTTTTCTTTTCTTTGTCAATAGTAACTGTGCCAAATTTATTTAAATCGGTCTTATCAATAATCAGAGAAACTTTCATGTTTTTCATGATAATAGCTTCAACATTATTAATTTCAGAGTTTCCAAGTTTAATTGATTTGATAATAAGCGTTGATTTCTCAACAATATTACCTTCTTTATCAATTGCTTTTTCATTTTCTTTGAAATCATTTTTGCTTATACGACCAGCTTGTAAGAAGGTAATTGCGTCATCATAAGAAATAGTTGTACTTTTCGCTTTCTCATCAATAGCCATTTTTAAAGCAACACTATTAATAATACAAGGTATTTCCTGAACTCCATTAGTTCCTATTGTATATTCAATGCTATTCTCTAATGGATTATTTACAATCTGAACATTACTAATAGGTAAAGTGTCATTTTTAGGCATCGGTACAAAATCATCACGTAAAATACTAAATTCAGTTCTACGATTCAATGAAAAAGCAGCTTCTCTTTCGTCAACATTTTTAATAGCTTTTACATATTCATCTGTGAGAGTAATACCTGAAGGGAATGTGTAAAATTTATCTTTATATTTTGCTACTGTTTCTTTGATTAATGTACGTGGTATTTTTGCACCGTATCCTCTTGCAACCAGTCGACCTGCAGCAATACCTCTTAAAATAAGATAATCAACTACAGATTGTGCTCTGAGCTGAGACAATGTATCATTTGTCATTTTAATATTACGTGAGTCTGTATGCGAACGTAATTCAATCACAATGGTTGGATTCTTTTCAAGCGTTTTGATAAGGTCGATAAGAGAATCCTGATATTGTTCTTTGAGTTCCCATCTTCCTAAATCATATAAAATTTCAGGTAATAAAATTGGATCTTTGGGTATAGGTCTTGATTTGAAATCATACACAAAATCTTTATTGGCATTCATACCAACAGTTGAAATTTTACCTTCTTCGCCAAAGTATTTATCTTTTTTTACAGTTAAAGTATAAGTTACACCAGGTAAAACTTGTTTGTTATCAAATTTATATAAGCCTTTTTTATTGGTTTTTGTTTCAACAGCAGTTCCATCAGAACCTACCATTTTAATAACAACGTTTTCAAGTAATTGCAATGTATTGTCATCACGAACAGTTCCTGTTATAGTGTACAATAATGGAGGAAGAACAAATGACCAAATATCGTCGCCTCCACGACCTTCTTTACGGTTTGAAGAAAAGAAACCTCTTTCACCATCAGGATAAAAAACCATACTCATATCATCTCCATAAGAATTTACTGGAGAACCCATATTTTGAGCAGGCATCCATTCGTCTTTTACTTTTACTGTTTTATAGATATCAAAACCTCCAAGTCCAATACGTGCATTTGAAGAAAAATACAAAGCGGTATCATATCTTAAAGTTGGAAACATTTCTTTGCCAACGGTATTAATATTTGGCCCTAAATTTACAGGTTTATCAAATGGTTTTGTTTTTTTATCTCTTTTTGCAACCCAAATATCAAATTCGCCCAAACCATTGGGGATATTTGAAGAAAAATAAATAGTAAGTTCATCTCCACTTATAGCAGGATGAACATAATCATAATCCTCAGATCCTAAACTTACTATTTCAGCTTCGTCCCATCCTTTTCCTTTTTTCTTTGAAGTGTAGATAAGGCATCCCAATTTTTTCTTTTTTTCAACGCCGCAACGAGTGAAGTAGATTGTATTTCCATTTTCAGAAAAAGATGCTTCGCCTTCATTTACTTCAGTATTTAGCATCAACTCACTTTCGAATGATTGAGGTGAGTCCCAATTGCCTCTTCTATCTTGCCTTACAACAAAGAAATCTGAGAATCCGGATCCTGTCCATGCATCTTCGCCTTTTCCTGTAACACCACTTCCTGTGGTAGTATAAACTAATTCATTGTATTTTTTTCTATCACTAAAAGCTGGAGCCCATTCATTGTCACGGGTATTCCATCGTTTCATATTTGTAACTTCGTAACGAGTAGGTTTATTAACCCATTCTGTAGCAACTTTACAAGAAGCTAATCCATTAAGTCCTTTTTCATCAGTTGGGACTAATTTCAAGTATTTTTGATAGGCATCTAAGGCTTCATCATATTTTTGATTAACTCTGAGAGCATCTGCTAAGTATAAATAAACTCTAGGTTCTTGTTTAAAATAATTAGATTTTATAGCTCTCTTATAAGCTATTTCAGAGTTCTTTGTATTATTCGTCAATCTGTATGCTTCTGCAATTTGAAATAGAATTCTATTTTTCTCTGCTCTGTTTTGCTTTACTTTTGTGTAAGCTTTTTTATACTTATCAATTGAAACATTATACTGTTCTAATTTAAAAGCATCATCTGCTTCCTGAGTATAATTCCTTTGAGCTGTAGCAGTTAAAGAAATAAATGAAGAGATGATAATGGTTAAAATGATGGCTTTATAGGCTTTCATAATACTTATATGTTTAAGTTATAATACACGACGCTAAAGTAATGATTTTTTCTTTTAAAATATAAAAAAATAATAATAAAAATAATACAAAAATACATAAAAAAGAAACTCCGACTATAAAAATATTTTTAATAGTCGGAGTTATGATTATGTTAAAGCAATTATTTTAAACCAAGTTTTTTCTTTTCTTGCTTTCTCATTCTTAGCATAATTAAATCATATGCAATAGGTGTTGCATTGAATACAGAAGAATATGTACCAATAGCAATTCCAATTAATAATGCAAAGGTAAAGCCTCTAATAACTTCTCCTCCAAAAATAAACATTGCTAAAAGTACCATAAATGTAATTCCAGAAGTAATTAAAGTTCTACCTAACGTACTATTAATAGCTGCATTCATATTTGTATGAAGATCTCGTTTTGGATAAAGTGCTTGATATTCACGAATTCTATCAAAAATAATTACAGTATCCATGATTGAATAACCGATAATAGTTAATATAGCAGCAATAAAATCCTGACCTACATCCATACTGAAAGGTAATATTCCATGGAATAAAGAGAAGATAGTAATTACAATAAATGAATCATGGAATAAGGAAATAACACCACCTAAACCCCATTGCCATTTACGAAATCTGAATGCTATGTATCCAAAAATAATTAAAAGAGAAAAGAATACAGCATAATATGCCTTAGTTAATAAATCATAAGCAATAGTAGGTTCTATTTTTTGAGAACTTAACTTTCCAATCAATTTATTATCAGCATGTACTAAAAACTCTTCTCTAGTTAAAGACCTGGTATAAAAAGATTTTAAACCCTCATAGAGTTTTGTTTCTACAATTGAATCCGTTTTTGAAGATTGATCATCAATCATGTAAGAAGTTGTAATTTTAATCTGATTGTTTGATCCGAATGTTTTTACTTCTGGTTCAGAATTATACATTTTAGCTAAACTTAAACGTATATCATCCGTTTTAACATCTTTATCAAAGCGAACAACATAACTTCTTCCACCCATGAAATCAATGCCACGACTTAAACCTCTTATTGATAATGATATAATACCAATAACAACCAAAGAAAGTGATAAAATATAAAATTTCTTTCTTAAACCTACAAAATCAAAGTTGATTTTAGTAAGAATATTTTTTGTATAAGAATTCCAAACAGTAATTTCTTTATTTCTGTCCATCATCCATACAAAAATAAGTTTGGTGATAAATATAGCACAGAATAAAGAACTTAAGATACCGATAATTAAAGTAGTAGCAAAACCTTGAACAGGACCTGAACCAAAAATAAACAATACTATAGCTGTTAGAAGCGTTGTAATATTACTATCAATAATTGAAGACATAGCATGTTTATACCCATCATCAATGGCAAGTCTAATACCCTTTCCTGCTCGTATTTCCTCTCGAATACGTTCGTATATAATAACGTTTTTATCAACATCCATCCCAAGTGTTAAAACAATACCGGCAATACCAGGTAATGTAAGCACAGCACCCAATGAAGAAAGTATTCCAAAAACAAAAAACATATTAGTAATTAATGCGATATCAGCAACCATTCCTGCCTTGTTATAATATAAAATCATAAAAATGAAGGTAAGTGCAAAAGCAACAATAAAAGACCAAATACCGGCATTAATAGCTTCTTTTCCTAAAGAAGGTCCAACAATAGCTTCTTCAACAATTTTGGCAGGAGCAGGTAATTTCCCTGCTTTTAAAATATTGGCTAAATCCTTTGCTTCTTCTAAGCTAAATCTACCAGTAATAGACGAACGTCCACCTGAGATTTCTGAATTAACGGTAGGAAAAGAATATACTAAATTATCAAGAATAATAGCAACACTTTTACCAATATTTGCGCCTGTCAAGTTTTTCCATGTTTTAGCACCTTCTGCATTCATCGACATAGAAATTTCATTACCACCATTCTGGCTGAAATCCTGACGAGCATCAGTAATAACATCACCTCCTAATGCAGGAGTACCATCACGTGAAGAAACTTTTATTGCTACTAATTGATATACATTTGTCCCATCTTGAACAGGTTTAGCTGTCCATAAAAGTTTAAGATTATGAGGGAATGATTTTTTAGCCATCTCTAGCAATTTTTCAACTTTTGAAAAATCCTTTGAATTAGCTAAACCAATAACTGGTCCTTCTCTTGGGACATTTTTTTCATCAAGATTTAATTGTAAAACTGAAAATAAAGGATGTTCTTTTGCCCACTCTTCTCTAGATTTTTCATTTTTATTATTTGCTTTAGATGTGTCTTTTTTTAATTTATCAAGCAATGATTTTCCTGTAGTATCTTTAGTGTTTTTTGCTAAAAGTGTATCTTTTTTTATAGTTTGAGCAGTAGATGTAGTATCATTCACTGTAAGAGAATCTTTTCCTTCAATCTTTTTCAGATTTTGAGCCGAAGCAAGCATTTTATCTGCATCAACAAAAGTTTGAGCTAATTCTTTAAAATCAAAAGTTTCCCAAAATTCCAATTGTGCAGTACCCTGTAGTAATTTCCTAACACGGTCTGGATCTTTAACACCAGGTAATTCTATCAAGATTCTTTCAGATTGTTTTAACGCTTGAATGTTAGGTTGTGCAACGCCAAATTTGTCAATACGTTGACGTAAAATCTGAAATGTTCTATCAAAAGCATCTTTAGTTTCTTTTCTAATGGCTGTAATAACTTCTTCATTAGTAGAATTAACTTTAATTTTATCTTTCAGTTCATAACTAAAAATAGCAGCCATTTTTGCATTCGGATCTATTTCTTTAAAAGATTCGGCAAAAAGAGTTACAAAATCACTTTTGCTATTCTTATGTTTTTGTTCAGCAAGGCTAATTGCTTTATTGAATGTACTATCTTTGCTATGTCCTGACATTGTTTTAAGAATATCAATCATAGATACTTCAAGGGTTACATTCATCCCTCCTTTTAAGTCTAAGCCTAAGTTTATTTCTCTTTCTTTACATTCTTTGTAAGTGTATTTTCTAATACCAAGATTGTAAATCACTTCGTTTTGCAATGAATCTAAATAATATTTTTCACGTGCTTTTGAAATTGAATCGACATAGAAATTTTCTTTAAGAATATCTCCGTTTGCCATTTGTTTAGCCAAACGTCCCACTTCTTCATTGTTTGCATATTCACGTGCATCTTTTTCTATACGGTAAGTTTTATAGGTAAAAGATAAATGATATAGACAAACAAAAGCAAATAGAATTGCAAAAATTTTGATAGCTCCTTTGTTCTGCATGTTATTTTACATTAATGTTAGTTAATTTTTTTTGAACGTGCAAAAGTATAATAATAATTGCAATTTAGCAATATTAACTAAAGATTTTTAAATAATTAAATTAATTTACCACAATAAGAGCAAATAACAATACGTTTTAGATAATTAAATAAGATTGATTTTTTTTTTACTTTTGCAAAAAAATTATTCGCATAATATGTTCAATTATGAAAAGTTGGTTAGAAGAAATTGAAGAACAAGAACAAAAACAAGAAGCCTTATCTGAAAGAGCTAGAAAAAGGATTCAAGTAAAGAAAGAAAAAGCTGCAGCCAATTATAAGCAGAATGGAAATAAATTTGATACTTTTATTTCAAAATTGAATATCTTTGTAAAAAAAGTTAATAGTTTACCTGAAGAAGAAAGGGCTGAATTTATTGAAATTGATGCCCGTTTGAAAGAAACGGAATTTGATAATAAATTGACTGTTTTTTCTTCAAGTAAAAGAGTTTCTATTCGTAAAATGAGATATTTCTTTTTTGGCAAAGAAGTATTTCGTTTTAAACATATTCGTGTAATTTATTTTTCCATTTCAAAAGAAATGGGAAAAATTGATATAGAGTATAAAGAGAAATATTTGCCAAAAGGGCATCGTGAGAAATATACTTCTAAAGAAAGTCATTTCTTGTATGAACTCGATTTTGATATACTTACAGAAGAACTTGCTTATCGAATAATTAATTGGTTAGCTTTTAAAGAAGGGGAAGCAGAATTTACCTTAAAGCAATCATAAATTATTTTTGCTAAAATTATAATGAAACGCATTTTCTTAGCTATTAAAATTACTCCCAGCAAAAAATTGAATGATTTGTTTCAGAGTCTTCATTCTGAGCTGATAAGCGAAAAAATAAAATGGGTTGATTCCAATAATTTACATCTTACATTAAAATTCTTTGGTGAAACAGAAGAAATTAAAATAGATGAGATTAGCTTTTTTATTAGAAATATTATTTCAAGCACAGCTTCATTTTCTTTTGATATTTCCAATTTGGGGATTTTTGGAAGTAACTATCAACCAAAAATAGTTTGGCTCGGTATAAACAATAGTAAAGCTCTTATAAATCTTGCTAATACTTTATTAAATAACCTTAAAACAATTGGATTTGAGAGAGACCGACAAAATTTCGTACCTCATCTTACACTTGGAAGGATTAATTATTTAACGGATAAAGAGCTATTTAATAAAATTATTAAAAACAATAATATTTCGAACATTCAAACTGTAACTGTAACTGAAATATTTCTTTTTGAAAGCATTTTACGAAAAGAAGGACCTATGTATAAGTTAATAAGAAGTTTTAAATTAAATAGCTAATTCCTTTTTATTGTTATGCTACCCATTTTGCCCCAATTGTTATTATTTGCATTATATTTTAAGAAAAAGAAGTAAACGCCATCAGCTACATTACGTCCATCCCAATCATTTTGATAATTTGATTTTTCAAATACAGTGTTTCCATTTCTATCTTTAATCACTAAATCGTTATTGCTGCATTTTTCAATATTTCTGATCACAAAATAGTCATTAAAGCCATCATTGTTAGGTGTAAAAATATTTGGAATATCCCCATCTTTGATTACATCGTCTTCTTTATGCAATTCTTTGTAAGTTGTTATGTTTTGTTGATATTGTAATTCTTGTTTTGTAACAATATTATTGTTATCTGTTATGGTCTGAGTTAGAGTGTCCTTTTTTAAAATAACTTTATTTACATTGTTATTCTGAATTATTGGATTATTGGTAATCGGATTTTGCGGTGTATTTACAACTTGATTATTCTGATAATTATTTGGATAAAACGGAAGGGCATTCGAATTGGTTAAGATGTTTTTGTCATCTATTTTATTAGAGTTCTTTGATAACTCAGAATTTTTGTGTGCTTTGATTAAACTTTGCTTTGTTTCTGAATTTTGGGAATTGTCTTTAAAAGAAAGTGTATCAATTTTACTTTCTAATGATTTGTTATTTATTGTCTGAATGGCTTTATTGGAATCAGAATTGGTTGTTGATTTTTTTAAAGGTAAATAAATGTAATTAAAGGCAAGAGCCACGCCAATAATTGCTGAAGCAGCTACTGCAACTTTTACCCAGGTTAAATGCTGAATAATAGAAGTTTTCGGCATGGAAACAGGAGCTTGGACTGATAGCTGAGTTTCCAGTCTATTCCATAAATGAGCATCACTTTCCATGTGATGGTCTTTCAGGGTGTTTCTGAATAAATCTCCTATTTTATCAAATTCTTCAATCATATTTATAATTAATAGATTTCTTCCTGATTAATTTTTGCTAATTTTTTTTGTAACGCTTTTTTTGCATAAAATAGCTGAGATTTTGCTGTACTTATCGAAATATTCATAATTTCGGCTATTTCTTTATGACTATACCCTTCAATTTCGTATAAGTTAAAAACCATACGATATCCATCTGGTAAGCCTTGAATAAGATTGATGAGATATTCTGCCGAATAATTAGTTTTGAAATCATCTGCTTCGTTTCTAATTTCAAGAAAACTATTATCATCAATTGTGCTGAGGTAATAATGTTTTAAATTAGAACGGTAATTATTAATTGCCGCATTAACCATAATTCTTCTCAACCAGCCTTCGAAAGAACCTTTCTTTTTAAATTCATTCAAACTTGAATAGATCTTCATAAAGCCATCAATCATTACGTCTTCTGCCTCATCCTTGCTTTTAGCATAACGCATACAAATTGCAAACATTAAAGAACGATATTTCTCAAAAAGCGTTTTTTGTGCATAGCGATTTCCTTCTATACATTCCTGAATAAGCTTTTCTTCGGAAATATTTTTATGCATATTTGACAGTTAGACGTAAATTAGATGAATTTGGTTGTACATTAAACAAAATTATATAAAAAAAGTCCGTCTCGCATTGGCAAGACGGACTTTTTTATTAGAAGTTGTAACTAGTCTTTTTCAATATTATCTTCACTTTTTCCTATATTTTCGGATTCTTCTGAAAAATCAAGTAAATTTTCCTGTTGAAGCAAATTGTACCAAGAGAATAATTTTTTAATATCGGAAACATATACTCTATCCTTATCAAAATTAGGCACAACCTCTTCCATATATTTTTTTAATGCATTATTGTCTGATTTATGATCAATACATTTTCCACCATTTTCTTTGTCGAAAATTGCTTTTAAAACTGTTTTCAAAGGAAGATCTTCATCTGTAGTAAAAATACTAATATCGTTTAAAGAACTCAATTTTTCTGTTGCAAAAACAGGAATTCTTTTCTTATCTATAATTGATTCTACCAACGCTCCTGATTTAGTTTGAGAAATTACTAAATATAATCCTGGTTTTCCTGTAATAGCTAATATTTTTGATAAATCCATAGTTTGTTTTTTAGATTTTTATGATTAGACAGCAAAAGTATAAAAAAATGAAACTTCTGTACTATATTTTGCAATAAAAAGGAAGCTATTTATAAAAAAACAACTTCTTCCTTTGACATTTTAGTTATCGTTTAATTACTAATTCGTTGATAAGGTTTTTAGCACCGGCATATTTATCAATGATAAACAATACATAACGAACGTCGACACTAATGGTACGTTGTAAGTTTGGTTCAAATGCAATATCTCCACTCATTGCTTCCCAATTACCATCAAAAGCCAAACCAATTAATTCGCCATCACCATTAATAACAGGGCTTCCTGAATTTCCTCCTGTAATATCGGTATTGCTTAAGAAAGCTACCGGCATTTTACCGTTTTCTGCATAATCGCCAAAATCCTTTTTCATAAAAAGATCTTTAAGTTTGGCGGGAACAACAAATTCCCAGTTATTAGGATCTTCTTTTTCCATAACGCCATCTAAGGTTGTTTTGTAATCATAATGAACTGCATCGGCTGGATAATAATCCAATACTTGTCCGTAGGTTACACGCATAGTAGAATTGGCATTGGGTGCAAATTTTTTATCTGGTTGCATTTCTCTGATACCAGCAACAAATAAACGATTTCCTCTTTCGAGCATTTCGTTGTATTGTTTCATTTGATCGTTATATTTAAAATAATTGTCATAAAACGCATTCATCAATACATAAGCCATATCTTTTTCAATAGCCTTAGCATTGGGTTTTGACAACAGATTATTTACTTTGTTTACATCAGAAAAAATTGTTTTTTTGAAAATAACTTCTGTATATTCAGCAAAATTTCCTTTGCATTTGGATGCAATTTTTGACAACAATTCAGGTTGTTGTTCTTTGGGAACATTAGTAAAATAAAGATTCAACATCGAAGCTAATAATTTTTTATCGGTAGCTTGATTATAATCTTTAAAAAACTTTTCGCTTACGGTTTTTAATACATCTATGGCTTTTTTTATTTTATCATTATCGGGTTTTTCTGCTTTTAATTCTTTAGCCAAAGCAGAGAAGTTTCTTGAAAATCCAATAATTTCAGGACCTCTTGCAATTGCTTCCTGGAAATACCAACGTTGCAATTCAAACTTGCCTAATTCAGCATAAGCGGCAGAAATATCTGTAAGGGCAGTACCGTATTTCTCTTTGTTTTGTGCATTTGAATTTACCCAGGTTTCGAATTGGTTTTCCAATTCTTTCTTTTTGTCATATACTTTTAAACGTTTCAATCCTTTGGTTTGACCAATAAAATATTTCCAATAGTTAGCCGTTTGAGCATATTTTGATGCATATTGAATGCGAACTGCTGGATCTGCATTCATAAACTGACGCATGATAGCTAATTTTTCTTCACGGATTTTTACAATATTAGGATTTTTAACATCAATGTTCAATTGAACGCCGTAAGAAGTTAAATAACGATCGGTGGTGCCGGGATAACCCATAATCATTGCATAATCTCCTTTTTTAACGCCTTTGCCTGATATTGGAAGGAAATGTTTTGGTTTGTAAGGCACATTGTCTTTTGAAAATGTGGCTGATTTACCTTCGGGTGACATATATACTCTGAAAATACTGAAATCGCAAGTGTGACGAGGCCACATCCAATTATCAGTATCGGCTCCGAACTTTCCAATAGACGAAGGTGGGGCTCCTACCAAACGTACATCTTTGAATACCTGATAAACAAACATGTAAAATTCGTTTCCATTGAAAAATGTTTTCACTACTGCTTCGAAACCGTTATCTTTTGGTACACTGTTTTCGTATTTTTTAATGAGTTCGGCTATTTTATCGGTTCTTTCTTTTTCTATTTTTATTCCTTTAAGCTGAGCTTGAAATTCTTTTGTTAAGTCTTCCATTCTAACTAAAAATCTGGCGGTAAGACCTTCGTTAGGGAGTTCTTCGTTTTTATTCATTGCCCAAAAACCATTGGTTAGATAATCGTTTTGGGTAGTGCTGTGCGATTGTATGGATCCATAACCACAATGGTGGTTGGTGAAAATTAAACCTTCGTTTGAAACTATTTCGCCGGTACATCCATTGCCAAATTGAATAATGGCATCTTTTAAACTTGAATTGTTGATACTGTATATTTCTTCGGCTGTAAGATGCAAGCCTTCTTTTTGCATATCAACGTAATTGAGACGTGATACAAACATGGGCAACCACATGCCTTCGTCGGCACGGGCAAAAGGATTAATTAGCAAACAAATTGCTAAAAAAGTAAAAAGTATTTTTTTCATTTTTAAAATATAAAAAGTATTAATATTATTTTAGAATGCAAAAATAATGGAAATATTCGGAAATTCTATAATTAATAGGATAGTATTAACAGCTTTAGCGCCGATAATAATTGAACGAAAGTATATTGTGACGGATTTAAGTTTAATTGCAGGGGTTTTAGTATTGACTTTTTGAGTGACAGGGTTGATTTCTTGGGTGACTATGTCGATTTCTCGTGTGCAGGAGTCAATTTCTTGTGTGTAGCAGTCGATTTCTCGTGTGTAGATGTCAATTTCTTTGGTGTAGGAGTCTATTTCTCGTGTGTAGATATCGATTTCTTGCGTGTAGAAGTTAATTTCTTCTGTGTAGGAGTCAATTTCTTGAGTGTAGAGGTCAATTTCTTGCATGTAGGAGTCAATTTCTCGTGTGTAGAAGTCGATTTCTTGGATGACTATGTCGATTGTAAAAATTTCAGAGGTAATTGCAAAGTTGTCAATCTCGATTGCAAAAAGTTCAGAGTCGATTGCAAAAGTTTCAGGATTGATTGCAAAAAGTTCAGAGGCAATTGTGAAAGTGAAGAAGTTAATTTCTTGGGGGAAGAAGTAGATTTCTTGGGGGACTATGTTGACTATGAATGTGACAATGTTGATTGCGGGAAGGAGGCATTGTTTGCGATATTTACTGACATGATTGGCTTTTTTCCTCAAAAAAATAATTAATTATAAAATAATTGTTTAATTTTGTAGTGTGTATAATCGATAAAGTGAAAATAATCAAATATCGTATATTTAGATTTCATAAATACAAATACCTCTTATCGTTTATAAAGCGAAAAACATACTTAATTCAACTTTATCGCATTATAAATATAAAGAAAGTTGTAAGAATTATAAGTAACCAAAATAGTTATAATGTTAGCCAAGACTACTGAATATAAAAGAAAAAAACTAAGTTTTTTTATTAATTTTACAAAAAAGATATATGTCAGTATCTCTAAATAAAAGATTTGAACCTATTATTGTTTGCGAAGGTCATACAATATATAATAGTAATTGTCTTGATGTACTTAAGCAATTACCTTCAAATTCTGTACAATTGGTTGTAACAGATCCTCCCTATAACATTGATTTGAAATACAACACTTATAAGGATAATAAGAAGTGGACAGATTACTATGATGAGCTTGGTGAGGTAATTAAAGAAATTGAAAGAATATTAACTAATGATGGTAGTTTTTATTTAATAAATTATCCTGAAGTAAACGCACGAACAATTCCTTATTTTGATAAAACAAAATTAATCTTTAAAAGATGGCTAACATGGCATTATCCTACTAACATTGGTCATTCTAAGAATAATTATACACGTAGTCAAAGGTCAATATTGTTTTATACAAAATCTGAAGAGAATATATTCAATAAAGATGCAATTGTTCAACCATACAAAAATCCAACTGTTGGTAAAATAAAAAAACGAATTGAGCAGGGACATAAGGGAAGAACACCCTATGACACGTTAGAATCGAGTGATTTGATTGAAATATTTAATGAAAATGATCCGGATGTACTGAACATTAATCTCCTAAAAAATGTCAGTAAAAATAGAGAATTAAATCACCCATGTCAATTACCTTCAGCATTATTAAAGGTGTTTATTTTAGCAAGCAGTAATCCAAATGATACCGTACTTGATTGTTATGCTGGTACATTTTCTACATGCCAATTAGCAAAACAATTGAATAGAAAATCCATCGGTATTGAAATTGATGAAAAGTATTTTGAGATAGGAGTTAAAAGGTTAGCAGATAACGATACAATATAAATATAAATCTTTCATTATGCTTAACCCATCTAAAATAAAAAAAACTGTCAAAAAGAAGAAAATAAAATCAAACTTATCGGAGAAACAAAAACTTGAAAAAAAGCTTCAAGTAAAATTACACAAAAATTTATTGGACACTTTTAGATACATGGGGTTCGAATATACTCGAACTGAAGGAAAGCATGTTTCATTTGGTGGACAAAAAAGTGATTTCGATAATATTTTCTTATTTGAGAATTTGATTATTATTTGTGAAGAAACTATTAGTATTGATCACGATCATTTAAGAAAAAAGTATGATTTTTTTGAAAGGGTAGTAGAAAATAAAGAAGAGTTTATAAAATGGTTTAAAGAAATAGCACCTGAAAAATTTGAAAAATTCGGGACTTATTCAATTTCAAGATATCTAATTTTTCCTATGTATGCTACAATTGATACGATAGAAGAAGAAAAAAGAAATCTTTATAACAAATTCAAATATCTTGACAATAAAATTCTGATATATTTCAAAAAGACAGCAGAAAGTATAAAATATTCTGCAAGAAATGAGTTCTATAAATATTTAGATTTAGACTTTAAAAAAATTGGGAATATTAGTTCTTGTAACAAGGATTATATTCATAGTGCGGTAATTTTTCCAGAAGATGTTACAGGCTTACCAAGTGGAGTTTCTCTTGTTTCATTAGTTATGACTGCTAAAGAATTAATTGACTGCTCATATGTTTTTAGAAAAGAAAGTTGGGATGAGGATTCTGGATTTTATTATCAAAGATTAATTGATAAAAGCAAAATACAAAAAATCCGAAAATATCTAGTTGATAAACAACGTACTTTTATAGATAGTATTATTGTTTCACTACCAAAAGATGCGACATTTTTTATTAAAGATAGTGAAGGAATAAAAATAAAAAATATTGACATTAAAGAAGTAAATTCTATCGAGAGTAATACATGTATTGAAATCCCTTACAAAGTCAATTCAATAGGTATTATCGATGGGCAACATAGAGTTTTTGGTCATCACGAAGGACCAGAAAATAAAGAGGAAAAAGTAATATCAAATTTACGTAATAAAAGACATTTACTTGTAACTGGTTTATTTTACCAAAAAGGTAAATTTAAAGAGCAGGATAAAAGAAAACTTGAAAGTGAACTGTTTCTTGCAATTAATAGTGAACAGAAGAGAGTATCTCCAGCATTACTTAATTATATTAATTCATTACAAGATCCTTTGTCGGCAATTGGTATTGCTATGTCTGTAATAACAAAAATGAATGGAAGAACACCTTTCTTAAATCAATTTATTATATCTGAAATTGGTGAACAAAAAATTGGGATTAGAACACCTTCAATTGTCAAATACGGAATCCAAGGATTAGTTGAAATAGATAATGAAAAAGATTCATTATTTAAGTATTGGGATGAAAAAGACAAGCTACTTTTAATTACTGATTCAAATTCAGAGGCTATTAATGACTTAAGAAAAAAATATATAACATTCTGTGCTGATTCTATTAGTCAATTCTTCTATGCTGTCAAAAGTACACATAATGAATACTGGGTATATGATAAGCCTTGCAAATTATTGACAGTTACAAGCATAGTAGCATTCATGAAAAGTTATGAGTTTTCAATTGGACTCTTCAAAGGAATAAAGGATATAGAGTTTTATAGCAAAAAACTTAAAAATATGAATTTTAATTTCAAAATGGAACCTTTTCCATATGTTTCCAGTCAATGGAATAAACTTTCAGAGGAAATTAATAAATGTTGGGATTGATATATGATAAAGTCTAAATACTTTTCTATACTATACAAAAAAACGGAACCATCACTGATTCCGTTTTTATTTTTAAATTCTTTTTATGTTATAAACCAAAACTAATGCTTTGGAAGTATTGGTAAATAATACTAAAGAAACCTATAAAGAAGATACCGAACACACAAATTGAAAGTGCAATTTTGGCGGGTACATCGGTTTTGAAATATGCAATAGGGGTTTCGTTTTTATTAATAAACATTGCTTTTACTACCAATAAGTAATAGTACAATGAAATAGTTGCATTTAATACTGCTATAAACACCATGCAGTAGTAAGCCGAAGAAGCTGATGCTATAAATAGGAAAAACTTCGGCTCTGATTGAAAACGTTAACCCAAATCTCAGCTTTGTTGATATTACGACCTATTACTTTTAATATTAATCTAACCGTATTTTATGAATGATTTGATTAATGCTACATAGTTACAATGGGTTATTATAAGCAGTAAGAAACTAAAAAATAATTCCTCAACTAATTTTGAGGAAAAATAATAATTCCTACCTTTGCACACAAAAATACGTATCATTAAACACAATATAATGAGACCCGATTTTACAAATATTGATTTCAAACCATTAGTAGCTAAAGGTAAATCCTTTGCTGAATGGGAAAAACAATCAGGTATTCAGAAGGATTGGAATACACCCGAACAAATACCAGTGAAGCCTGTTTATGGCGAAGACGACCTCAAAGGAACGGAACACCTCAACTATGCTGCTGGTCTTCCTCCTTTTTTAAGAGGACCTTATTCTACCATGTATGTGATGAAACCATGGACAATTCGTCAGTATGCAGGTTTCTCCACAGCAGAAGAATCCAATGCATTTTACCGTAGAAATCTGGCAGCTGGTCAAAAAGGCTTATCTGTAGCTTTCGATTTAGCAACGCACCGTGGTTACGATTCCGACCACGAAAGGGTAGAAGGTGATGTTGGTAAGGCAGGTGTTGCTATTGATTCTATCCTCGATATGAAGATTTTGTTTGATCAAATTCCTTTGGACAAAATGTCTGTTTCAATGACCATGAATGGTGCCGTATTGCCAATACTGGCTTTCTATATTGTAGCTGCAGAAGAACAAGGCGTAAGCATGGAAAAATTGAGTGGTACAATACAAAATGATATTTTAAAAGAATTTATGGTGCGTAATACTTATATTTACCCACCATTACCATCCATGAAAATAATAGCTGATATTTTTGAGTTTACCTCTAAAAATATGCCTAAATTTAATTCTATCAGTATTTCGGGCTATCACATGCAGGAAGCCGGAGCTACAGCCGACATTGAACTGGCTTATACATTAGCCGATGGATTGGAATATTTAAGAGCCGGCGTAAATGCAGGAATGGATATTGATGCTTTTGCACCCCGTTTATCCTTTTTCTGGGCTATTGGCATGAATCATTTTATGGAAATTGCCAAAATGCGTGCTGCTCGTATGCTTTGGGCAAAATTAGTAAAACAGTTCAATCCTAAAAATCCTAAATCATTAGCACTAAGAACCCATTCTCAAACTTCGGGCTGGAGTTTAACAGAGCAAGATCCATTTAACAATGTAAGCCGTACTTGTATTGAAGCTATGGCTGCTGCATTAGGTCATACCCAATCGTTGCATACCAATGCATTGGACGAAGCCATTGCATTACCAACTGATTTTTCGGCACGTATTGCACGTAATACTCAAATTTATATTCAGGAAGAAACCAATGTTTGTAAAGTGGTGGATCCTTGGGCTGGCTCCTATTATGTAGAATCATTAACCAAAGAATTGGCTGATAAAGCCTGGGCTTTGATTCAGGAAGTGGAAGAATTGGGTGGCATGGCTAAAGCCATTGAAACCGGCGTTCCTAAAATGCGTATTGAAGAAGCTGCTGCCCGCAAACAAGCAAGAATTGATTCTAAAAAAGATACCATTGTTGGTATAAATAAATATCGTCTGGAAAAAGAAGATCCTATTGAAACCATGGAAGTTGATAATACAGCCGTAAGAATTTCGCAAATTGCAAGGTTGAATAAATTACGTAACGAACGCAACAACGAAGAAGTAAAGCTGGCATTAGAAGCTATTACCAAAGCTGCCGAAAGCGGAAAAGGTAATTTACTAGCATTGGCAATAGATGCTACTCGCAAGCGTGCCAGCTTAGGAGAAATTTCATCGGCATTAGAAACAATTTATGGAAGGTACAAAGCTGTGATACGTTCAATATCGGGAGTTTACTCTCACGAATCTAAAGATAATGATAGCTTTCGCAAGGCTTGCGAAATGGCTGATAAATTTGCTGAACTCGAAGGTCGTCGCCCTCGTATTATGGTTGCCAAAATGGGGCAAGATGGACATGACAGGGGTGCCAAAGTAGTTTCAACGGGTTATGCTGATATTGGTTTTGATGTGGATATCGGACCATTATTTCAAACTCCTGCCGAAGCTGCCAAACAAGCTGTAGAAAATGATGTACATATTTTAGGTGTTTCATCTTTAGCTGCTGGACATAAAACATTGGTTCCGCAGGTAATTGCAGAACTTAAAAAACATGGTCGCGAAGATATTATGGTAATTGTAGGCGGTGTAATTCCTGCTCAGGATTACGATTTCCTTTACAAAGCCGGTGCAGTTGCCATATTTGGACCCGGAACTGTTATTTCGGATTGTGCGATTAAGATGTTAGAAATTTTAATGGAAGCAAGAAAATAAAAGATTGCATTGATATAATTAAAAAGAGAGGCTGTCAATTTAATGACAGCCTCTCTTTTTTAGTAATTACAACAACCAAATTTGCTATTGTAATATATTTATTCAGTAATTTTTGGAAAGTTAATCTGATCTTTAATAACAAAAGCATCAGGAAAATCCATTTTTATTTGCTGCACAAATCCTCTTGCTTCCATTCTTGTTCTAAAATCACCAACTTTAACTTTAAAATTTGGTTCTTCGTAAACTACATAGCATTCAATATCAGGGAATTTTGCAGTGAATGTAGCTTTGCATTGCATAGCGCCTGTTTTTGAATTATTACCTGATTGAAAGAAAATATTAATTCTAAAACCTGGTATTGTATTTGCTATTTCATTAACTTTTATATGTTTGTTAAGCAATTCTCTGATTTTTTCATCTTGAATTGTATCTATTTTGCCCACATTTTGTTTTTGGGCATTTACTGTAATGGCAAACGCCATCATTATCATTAAAATATAAAAGTTTTTCATGAAAGTTATTAATTACCTTGCAGCATTATTAATTTCAACAGGCTGAATACTAAGCACAGGAACAGGACTATTATTTACCATTTGTTGTGCATAAGGTCCTAACCAGAAATTTGCTGCTGTTTTTTCTTGTTCTGTCATTATAACAATCAAGTCAGCATTTATTTGTTGTGAATACTCAATGGTAGTTGTAGTTGTATTATCGGCTTCCAAAAAATTAGTTAGATGTTTAACATTGTTTTCATCCATATATTTTTCAACTTGTTCTACGTAAGTATCAACTTTTCGTCTGATAGCTTTTAAAGTTGTAGTGTAAAGTCCTAAAATATGAATCTCTGCATCAAAATATTTTGCCATTCTGCAAGCAAACGGAACTTTTTGGCGAGTATCGGAAGAACTATCAACCGGAAGAATAATTTTTTCCAGTTTCTTGTTGAAATTAAAACCATATCTGATAGTAATTACAGGACAAGGCGCATAAGTAACAATTCTAAAAGCATTGCTACCCATCCACATTTTTTCAAAACCTGAAGCTCCGTGTGTTCCTGCAATAATTAAATCAGCGTCATTATATTTTGCCTGATTAGCGATTTCGCTGTAAACTCTTCCTTTTCGGAGTTTATAGCTTAGTGTGCTATTCACTAATTTCGGTTGATAATCCTTTTGAATCTTTTCGATGTGTACCTTTGCATCGTTTCTCAATTCGCTGCCGATTGAAAGTTCTGTGTCAGTATCTGTTTCGCTGTCAACCCACACCATCATAATGTTGGCACTGGTTTTGTTAGCAATATCAATAGCAAGCTCTAAAGCGTATAAAGATCCTTTTGAAAAATCAATAGCTACAATTATTTCTTTCATAACTTTCCGTTTTAATTGATTATTTATTTAATTTAGCTAAATTATATATTATTTAATCATAGTGTACGTTATTTTTTACAAAAATGTTTCACATGACGTTATTTATTGTTAATTTTTATGAATGAAAATTTAGATGCCAGCGGAGAACAACTCAATTCGGCTGAAAAAGAATATGAAAGAGCCCTTCGACCTTCGTTTTTCGATAGTTTTGCCGGACAATTTCAGGTGGTAGAAAATTTAAAGATATTTGTAGAAGCTGCAAAACTTCGTGGCGAAGCGCTTGATCATGTGTTACTGCACGGTCCTCCCGGATTGGGCAAAACCACACTTTCTTATATTATCGCCAACGAACTGAATGTAAATATTAAAATTACTTCGGGTCCGGTGCTTGATAAACCGGGCGAATTGGCAGGTTTGCTTACTAACCTTGAAGAAAATGATGTGCTTTTTATCGATGAAATTCATCGCTTATCACCTGTAGTGGAGGAATATTTGTATTCGGCTATGGAAGATTATAAGATTGACATCATGATAGAATCGGGTCCTAATGCAAGAAGTGTACAAATTGCCTTAAACCCGTTTACGTTAATTGGGGCAACTACACGTTCTGGTCTTTTAACAGCACCTTTGCGTTCGCGTTTTGGGATTAACTCCCGTTTATCGTATTACGATGCTATTATTTTAGAAAAAATCATCACTCGTTCGGCTGATATCCTTAAAATTGGCATTGTTAAAGAAGCTGCCGGCGAAATTGCCCGCCGTAGTCGTGGAACGCCTCGTATTGCCAATTTGTTGCTGCGTCGTGTAAGAGATTTTGCTCAGATCAAAGGAAACGGGAATATCGATTTACCCATCGTACAATATGCATTGAATGCGTTGAATGTTGATAAAAATGGTTTGGATGAAATGGATAACCGGATTTTATCCACCATTATTGATAAATTTAAAGGAGGACCTGTTGGTTTAACTACCATTGCAACAGCTTGTGGAGAGGATGCAGGTACCATAGAGGAAGTGTATGAACCATTTTTAATTATGGAAGGCTATATGATGCGTACTCCCCGTGGCAGGGAAGTTACCGAAATGGCATATAAGCACCTGGGCAGAATAAAAATCAATAAGCAAAAGGAATTGTTTGAATAAGATGTGCTAAATTTTTGAAATAAGGTAGTCATCAGATGACTCAAAATCTTTTTCTGAATATAAACTGTCTTTCATTGAGTCAACTGATGACTTGCAGAGATTAGCTTTTTTTAAACAGTTCCTGCTTTTTTAGGTTTTTGAGGTGTACTGTTTACATTAAATCCAAATTCGCCCAATTTAAAAGGTTCTTTCCTGTAAACTCCTTTTAAAATATCGCGGCTTTGTTTTACCATATCGTCTATTACAACCAACAAAGCATCTCTGTCTTCGTAAATTTTTTCTATTTCACGCGTAAGATCTTCAGCTTTTTTATTAAGTGCTCCTGCTTTTGTAATATTAGCATCTTGCGATGTCCAATCTATAGATGTCAAGGGAGAAGCATTGCCCAGTGCTTTATTGGCATCAAAAATTCTGCGTGATAATTCTATTTTTTCTTTAGGATTGCGTGGAACTTCTATCCTTACGCTGTTGATAGGTTTTTTCATTTTATTGTTTGTTTAAAATTTATACAACAAAAATAAATATTTTTTAAATAATCTACTAAATGCAATAAAAAAAATTATATATTTTGCTGTTTTTTTATTCATTTTTATGAAAAATACGGCTGTTGGTAATAACAATGGCATTGTTACTGATAACATAGGCAATGTTCGTAATAACTTCGCCATTGTTGCTAACAACAATACCAATGTTGTTAACAACATTGGTATTGTAATTGATAATATTATCAATGTTGTTATCGATAAACGTATGTTAACGACGACAGAGGCATTGTTGATGAAAATAATTATATATTTTATAAATTGATTTTGAACCCTATTTTTAGCCCAAATGAAGAATTATGAAAAGCTAAGGTTGAATTTTGATCCTTACCATTGCCCCAATATAATTTTGTAGAATTTATATATGTATACTGTGATGCTTCATTTTTAATATCACTAAATCCGATATTATAATTGAGCATAATAGGAATAGAAATGTTTTCAGATAAATTAAATTGTATTCCGGCAGCTAATATTCCACCAAAATCAGTTGTATTATAAGGATTGCCATTTACAAAAGAAGTGCTTATGTTATTATAATCTGATGTAAAAGAAGAGCCATTAGCAGTTGTATAATCAAATCCAGATCCACTAGAATATTTATATTTATCTTCATAACTATAAAGAAATCCAAAATAAATACCTGTTGAAAAAGTAAAGGATATCTGTTTTTTTGGATTTACAGTGTAATTAATAAGAAATGGTATTTTAAAATAAGTAAGAGATATACTTTTTCCTTCAGTATATATATAACCATTATCCGAATTTGCTAAGTCATCGTAATTTTGACCAAGATGATCTAAATGAATTCCTGCACTTACCCCCAAATTATTATTAAAATTATAACCTAATAAGACACCATATTTCATATTAAAAGTAAACGTTTTTTTTATTGAAATGTCTATAGTATGAGCATAATACTCTCCTCCCATTGAAATACCAGGTTGACCGAAGTATTCTATACTAAAGCCTTTTTGTGCATATATATTATCAACTCCTAAAGCTAATAATAAAATAAAAATAATATTTTTTTTCACGTTTGTTTTTGTTTAAATTTATAGAACAAAAATAAATATTTTATAGATAAACTAATGAAGGTAATGTTGGTGAAAATAATTATATATGCTACAATAAGAAAAGGCATTGCAAATCTCTTTACAATGCCTTCTCTTTAATTTATAAATTAATTTTAAGCCCTATTATTAACCCTAATGAAGAATTGTGAAAAGCTGAGGTTGAATTTGGATCTTTTGCATCACCCCAAAACAATTTTAATCGATATCCAGCACCATATTTATCGTTATATGTTGATGCTACATTTTTAATATCACTACTAAATCCAATATTATAATTGAGCATTATTGGCAAAGATATTTTTTCAGATACTTTACATTGTATTCCTGCAGCTAATATTCCACCAAAATCAGTTGAATTGTATGGATTACCATTCATAAAAGAAGAACTTATATTATTATTATTATTATCTGATGTGTAAGAAGAGCCACTTGCAGTAGCGGTAAAATATTCATTTCCATCAAAAATTTTATATATATCATTATAACTTATAAGAAATCCTAAATAAAAACCTGCGGAAAAAACAAATGTTATTTGTTCTTCAGGATTTAAAGTGTAGTTAAATAGCATTGGTATTTTTAAATAATTAAGAGATACGCTTTTCCCTTCAGTATATGTGTAAAAATCATCTGAATGAGTTAAATCAGAGTATTTCTGCCCCATTTGATCATATAGCAATCCAATGCTAATAGCTATATATTTATTTAAATTTAAGCGCAGATTTGCTCCAAACTTCACGTTTAAAGTTAATGCCTTATCCATGGCAATATTATTAAATGCATAATAATCTCCTCCCATTGATATACCAGGTTGAGCAATAATTTCTAAACTCAAATCTTTTTGTGCATAAATGTTACCAGCTCCGAGAGCTAATAATAGAATAAAAAATATTTTTTTTTTCATTTTGATTTGTTTTAATTTTCCTACTCGTAAGGCTTTTCATTAACACCCCGTTTTATAAATGGTTTCTGGACTCCATGTTTTTTTGAAATATATTAGTCGTTATCCTTTTTTAAAATACCAAAATCAAAAACCTTGTTGTTCGAATAGCGAGTAGGAGTGGCACTTGCATAGAGAAAACAGTATTCTCCATCCTTAAGTGGGTTTTTAAAACTTACTTTATAAATCCCCTCTGCCACTTGTTCATATTCAAACGGCATCTTTTTTTTATCAGGTATTCCGGATGTACTACCATAAGCATTGGCACTTCCAACTTCCATTTCCCTTCTGTTTCTTTTCTCTTTAAGCTTTACACAAATAAATTCATTGGGTGAAGTCGCTTGCGCAAAAAACCAACTATCTGTATTTGGATTAGCATTGTTTTCAAAATAGAAATAAAAAGTAAGATTTGTTTCTTTAACCTGTAAATGACTATTGGATCCAGATATAGCTGAAACCAGATTATCATTTGCTATACCATTAGTGTATGCCTGAGCAAGAGCTACTCCAAATCCTCCTGATTTACTTGTTGAAGTAACGGTTGCATCCACTCTTTTTAAAGGATTTTCTTTATCATTTTGATCGAAATAATATATTCCGGGTCGATGCATTTCGTTAGGATTTTTACTATTTACATTAATTACTGCTTTGGTATTTGCATTGTCGTTTCTTTTTATCATTACATTAATTACCTCACCATTAACACCATTCGATTGTAAATCCATTAAAGCATTAATGCTAACATCAAATGAAGTTATGCTTGTATTTATTTTACTGATTATTGTTTGAGCCGGTAAGCCCATTTTGGTAAGAGAGATTATTGTTTTATTATAAAGTGTGTCATATTGCTGTGCATTTGCATAAATAAATGCAAAGAAAAAAGCAATACAAAATAATGTTTTCTTTAAATTTCTCATAATCTATTTTTTTAAGTTTCCCTACTCGTTTGGCTTTTCAGTAACGCCCCGTTTTTTAGAGTGGTTTCTGGATTCCACTTTTTATATAGTTTTCCCAGTTCTCAAAGGCAATTTAATAATAGATTTGGCATAAATAAAAAAGCGTGGGAACTTAACTGCAAAGTTTAACGCCTTTTTATGATTTTATATAGAGTTTTAAGTTATCATTGTTTATTAAGAGGTTGTTAATTAATGAAGGTGTAAAAGTAATAAAAATTATTTCAAATCAATTTTTTTTTAAAACTATTTACTTTATTCTTCCACCATTCTAAACGTATCGCTTCCTTCTATTCTTTCTAACTCGCTACCTTCGGGTAGATGCAGATAAGCTAAAATAGCCGGGTCGAAATCGGCAATGGTTTCTACTTCAAAAACCTTGCTGTTTTTTTCGTCTTCAACATAATCTTCGGTTTCGGTGCCTGCCAAAAACCGCCAGCCGCTATCATTCTCTGAATCTTCTTCAATTTCTTCGCGGTACATATAACCCACTTTTTTACCTTCCAGGGTAATTAAATTTGAAACCAGACACAATCCCATTGATGGTTCTTCTGTAGGCGCTGTATTGTGTTTTATATTATGTTTTTTCATCTATTCATATTTTTTTGTGCATTTATATTCAGTTATTAAAAAAATGTTGCAAAACACTAAGAAAGTTAAAATTTGGAACGCGGATATGCCGGATACGTTCCGTAAACGCGGATTAACACAGATTTTA
>JACABE010000009.1:0-47152 GCA_013377005.1 Bacteroidota bacterium | reverse complement strand
TCAGCGTTCTATTTTTCATTTCGATTTTGCTCAATAACCTCAACTTCGATCTTCTGGCTATTATTGCTACATTATAATCATTCTCTTGTGTGTCAAAAATTATTTGTCATGGATGCTTCATCTGTTTATATTATTTTTATATATTCAGGTTTTAAAAAAATGTTGCAAAACATTAAGGAAGTTAAAACTTGGAACGCGGATATGCCGGATACGTTCCGTAAACGCGGATTAACACAGATTTTAAATCCGTTTTATCTGTGTTTTCCTTTAGGAATCTGCGTCATCAGCGTTCTATTTTTCATTTCGATTTTGCTCAATAACCTCAACTTCGATCTTCTAGCTATTATTTCCACATAATAACTCTTGTGTGTCAAAATTTATTTGTCATGGATGTTTCATCTTTCTTTATTTCTTTTTCTTTAAAAATCTTTTAATATAATTGGGTGCCATTGTAGTTGGCGGAATTTTGAAATCGAACCAATCTTGCAAATGATAATCAAATCCATTATCATGCATAAAATTATACAAAGCCTTGGTTAAGCCCAAACCATATTTCTCATGATTGCAGCCTGTTTTATCAATATGTTGGCATCCGTTTTCTGCAAAAGCATTTTCGGGATGAGGTATGCGTTCTACACCATATTTTTCGGGATTGATACCAACAGGACTGTGAACCGTCATGGCAAAGCGATGCCAAAAAGCACTTTGTATTAATTTGTGTTCGAACAACTGACGCACAATTTCCAATGAATCTATGGTTTCCTGAGCTGTTTGTGTAGGAAAACCATACATCAGATAAGCATGAATCATAATACCTGATTGTTGAAAAGCAGATGTAACCATTGTTACCTGTTCTATACTTACACCTTTCTCCATTTTCTGCAATAAGCGATCAGAGGCAACTTCCAAGCCACCCGAAACTGCCACACAACCCGATGCTGCTAACAATTCGCATAGCTCAGTTGTAAATGCAGATTCAAAACGAATATTGGTCCACCATGTTAAGCTAAGTTTGCGATGAATAATTTCTTCTGCTAATTTCCTTAGCAATGCCGGCGATGCGGCTTCGTCCACAAAGTGAAAACCACGCTGTCCGGTTTGTTTGATAATGGCCTCTATCCTATCGCATAAAACTGTAGCAGATGAACTGCTGTAACGTTTTATATAATCTAAAGAAACATCGCAAAACGAACAACGATGCCAGTAACAACCATGTGCCAATGCCATTTTGTTCCAACGTCCATTGCTCCATAAATTATGCATGGGATTGGTGGTTTCGTTTACCGAAATATAATCTGCCAAAGGCAAGCCATCATAATCGGGCGTTCCGCAATCTTTATGCGCAAAATCATTTTCTTCAGCATTGTTGTTATAAACCACGCTGTCTTGTTCCAATTTAAAAGTTCTTGCTAACACTTCTTCTCCTTTAATTAAATGATTTAATAGTTTTAATAAAGGAAGTTCTCCGTCGTCCAAACAAACGTAATCGATCAATTCAAACAATTTTGGCTCGTTGAGCTGACGCAATTCTGTATTAACAAAACCACCCCCCATAACAATTGGAATGTGCGGATAATTTTTCTTGATAAATTCAGCTGATTTCAATGCCATTAAAAGATTCCCCGGAAATGGAATTGTAAAACCAATTACTTTCGGTTGATGTTGTTTGATAGAATTATCCAACAAATCGCACATAATTTTTGTAATAGGCGTATCCGCTTTAAGTTCATCTAATATAGTTTGATAACTGATGGCATTTAAACCGATTTGTTCCGCATAGCGACTAAATCCAAAGCGATTGTCAACACATTCTGTAATAAAATCGCCGATATCTTCAATAAACAAGGTGGCTAAGAATCTGGCTTTATCCTGAATGCCATCAGCACCAAAATGCCATTCTAAATCCTGCTGGATGTTGAACCTTTTAGCTTCGGGCAAAGCTCCATTGTTGATAGCATAAGCATAAGTAGTGTCTTTGCTTTGCAAAAAAGTAATCACTGCATCAATATGCCGAATGTATTCATCTTTAAACTGTATTATTTTTTTTGCATTGGCAGAACAGTTTATATTCTTTGCAAAATCAAACAGTTTTCGTAATCCATCAGCAGAAAGCATTTCCAATATGCAGGCTAAACTCAAATCGAGTTGAGCTACTTTAAATCCTTTTTCTTGCAAAAAGCCTTTGAGACATGCAGTAGCAGGATAAGGGGTATTTAACTGAATAAAAGGAGGAGTAATAAGTAATAAATCAGCTTGCAGCACAGTTTTTGAATAATTGTTTTTGACAAAAGTAGGATAAAATTTATTAAATGGTATAAACTTTGTTATTTATAAGCGATAAATATTTCAAATAAGTAAATTTTAATTACATAAAAAATATTAAAAATGGATAATAGATTCAACTTTTATTATAGTTTTTATTACCTTTGTTTTAAATGAATTAAAACTTTTTATCATATAGAAATCTCCATATTCAATATTACATAATTTAATATTGTAAAGTAATATCAATTACTTTTCAAAAAACACATAATCTTAATTTAGTAAACTAAAGATGCTGCAAAAATCAGATATTCAATCGAATTTTAATAAGTGGACAGGCTTAAGTACCTATAGTAACATTAAAACATCAAAACTGCTTCATGAGCTTTTTGAACAATCAGCAGATTCCTTTCCTGAAAATCTTGCCATTGAAGATAATAAGAAAAAATACACTTATCGCGAAATAGAACAAGAAGCGAATCAGTTGGCTCATTATCTTATAAAAATGGGAGTAGGGCCTGAGCAGAAAGTTGCCATTATGTTACCTCGGACAGCTTATGTTTATATTGCAATGCTGGGTGTTTTAAAAGCAGGAGGTGCCTATATTCCCCTTGATCCTGAGATACCGGGAGACAGGGTTAATTTTGTGTTGGAAGATTCAGAGGCATTGTTACTGATTTCTTCTGATGAAATACTGAATAGAATTGCAGATGAACTTATCGACAAAAAGATTTTTAATATTGATAAAAGAGAATCAATTCTCGGAAATTTGCCCAAAACACGTGTTGAGATAACGCAATTAAAGTCTGAAAATCTTTGTTATATCATTTATACTTCCGGCACATCCGGCAAACCGAAGGGTGTATTGCTTGAACATCGCAATGTAATTACTTATATTCATTCTGCACTTGAAATTTATCCAATAAAATCGACTGACAGAGCTCTTCAGGGATTTTCTGTTTCATTTGATGCATCAGTAGAAGAAATTTGGGTGCCATTTTCTGTAGGAGCAACTATAGTTGTGGGAACATTCGATATTATGCGTTCGGGCAGTCAATTTTCGAGTATTTTAAATGATTTGAATATTAGTTTTCTTTCATGTGCACCTACATTGCTGTCAATGGTAGAGGATGATATTCCAAGTCTTAAAATCCTTATTTTCGGAGGAGAAGTCTGTCCTTCAGATTTAGCTCATCGATGGTGCTGTGAAGGAAGGAAAGTTTATAATACTTATGGTCCTACTGAGGCAGCTGTTATTGCTACTTATAAAGTACTGGAATCTGGGCAGATTGTTACAATAGGACATCCGATGCCACAGTATCTGGTAATGCTACTGAATGAGCAATTAGATGCCGTTGAAGTCGGGGAAGAAGGTGAAATCTACATCGGGGGAGAATGTGTTGCACGAGGATATCTTAACAGACCCGATTTGACAGCAGAAAAGTTTATTGAAACAGACAAGTTTACTGATTACCCTTTGCGATTTTATAAAACCGGAGATGTTGCCAAATATAATAATACCGGTGAAATTATATATCTTGGCAGATCAGATGCTCAAGTGAAAGTAAGAGGTTTCAGAGTTGAACTTTCAGAAATTGAAGGATTGATTTTGCAGTGCAAAGGAGTAAAAGCAACGGCTGTAAATCTTGATAAAACAACTCAGCAATTGGCTTCTTATGTGGTTGTCAAAGAAGGTGAAACATTGAATCGCGAAGAAATTTCAGCTTTGTTAAGATCAAAACTTCCTTATTATATGTTGCCTTCAACATTGGATGAACTGGACGCTCTTCCTATGACATCGAGTTCAAAAATTGACAGAAGTAAGCTTCCTCAACCTATAACACCAATGCTATCTGACATTGAAAAAGAATGTGTTTTACCTGTCACAGCTCTTGAAAAAGAATTCTTTGAAGTACTTAAAAAGTATTTCAAGCGGGATGATATTTCGATGAATGATAACTTTTTTAATGATCTTGGTGGGCATTCATTGTTGGCGGCAACTGTCGTATCTGATTTACGAAAAAATAAATTGTTTGAGAGTATGTCTGTTATTGATATTTACAAACATCCTATCTTACAAGACCTCACTGATGATTTAGAAGCTAAATTGAAACTTCAAAGCAAAAAAGAAGAGGAACCTCATGACTTTTACAAACCTTCCAGTTTAAGCTATTACAGTTGTTGGTTTAGTCAGGGAGTGTCAATGATATTTCTGTCATTCTTATTTGGTATAGAATGGTTAGGGCCATTTTTTGTTTATTCATATTATTATCATGCTGATTATGGTGTAGTAGATTCGTTATTAATAATGTTATTAACTTATTTCTTACTATTACCAGCACTTACATTGTTTGGGATTATTTTTAAATGGTTGGTAATTGGTAAAATAAAAGCAGGCAAATATAAACTATGGAGTCTTTATTATTTTAGGTTTTGGATTGTAGATAAAGTTATTGGAATCACTCCCGCAAGTTATTTTACAGGAACACCTATTATTACAAACTTTTATAGGTTGCTTGGTGCAAAGATCGGGAAAAACACCTATATCAATACGCATACTGCATCTGCGTTTGATTTACTTACTATCGGAAGTAATGTGAGCATTTGTACAGATACCCACATTAAAGGATATGTTATCAAAGATGGTTACTTACATATAGGCTCTATTGAAATTGAAGATGAATGTTTTGTGGGAACGCGTTGTTGTATTTCAGAAAATACAAAGATGGAGAAAAATTCTTCACTTGAGGATCTCTCCTTATTGGTTTCCGGAAAATCTATTCCTGCAAATGAAAACTGGCAAGGTTCACCAGCAGAAAAAATCGGCATTAATCCTAAACTTGATACAATAAAACTGTGGAGAGAATCTCACTTTACACTTTATCTGTTAGGTGTTTTTGTTTTTCCTTTGATTACAATGCTTGCCTATTTCCCTGGGATGATGCTTATTACACATGTTGATTATTCACGCGATGACTATCAGTTTCTGGCTTTAACAATAGTAGTTGCTGTTTCTTTTGTGCTGATGCTATCATTGATTATTGCATTGTTAAAATGGTTAATGTTGGGTAATATAAAGGAAGGAAAGTATCCGATAAGCAGTCTATTTTATTACAGAAAATGGTTTTTTGACCAACTTATGAAGTTGAGTTTACAAGTAATTGGAACACTTTACACAACTCTTTATCTTCAATTCTGGTTTAAACTATTAGGGGTAAAAATCGGCAAGCGATCCGAAATATCAACGGTAGAATTTATATCACCTGATTTACTGGTTGCAGGCGATGAATGTTTTCTGGCCGATTCGGTTTCTGTTGGAGCTTCGCATGTAAGAAACGGTTATATTACAATAGCAAAAACATATATCGGGAACAGAACATTTGTTGGAAATAGTGCTGTAATCAGTCCGGGGACAGTGTTGGGCAATGATGTATTGGTTGGGGTACTTTCAAATATGAAAACTGAAGACCTTCCGGCAGTAGACGGAACTTCATGGTTTGGTTCACCGGCTGTATTCTTACCCAGACGTGATATTAATCAGGATTTTTCAATTTCGCGAACGTATAAGCCAAGCAGAACACTTTTCGCCTTAAGGTATTTTATAGAGTTTTTCAGGGTAACTCTTCCTGCAACTCTATTTATAGTAATGGCATCTATGATTACAAATATTACAAGTTATTTACAAGTTGATTTTGACCTTTTAGCATTGATGTTTATATTCCCACTCCTATATATCGGAGCAAGTATTGTTGGATTTATTATCCTTGCATTATTTAAATGGATTGTAATCGGTCGTTACCGGCCTACAAATAAACCACTATGGAGTGGTTTCGTATGGAGAAGTGAACTTGTAACAGGCTTGTATGAAAATTTTGGTGTCCTTTTCTTTATGAATGTCCTTACAGGCACACCTTTTATTAAATTTCCACTTTGGTTGTTGGGAAGTAAAATTGGCAAAAGATGTTGTATTTATACTACACAGATTACCGAGTTTGACCTTGTAAAAATAGGTGACTATTCAGCATTGAACGATAACTGCACCATACAAACACATTTGTTTGAAGACAGGGTGATGAAAATGTCGTTTGTTGATATAGGAAATGAATGCAGCGTAGGAGGGATGTCAGTGGTATTGTATGATTCTAAAATGGAAGATGGATCTAAGCTTGATAACCTTTCTGTTTTAATGAAGGGAGAAACACTTACAGCCAATACTACATTTATGGGCGCACCTGCCAATCCTGTTTAAATAAAAATTTCATCAATATCACCATTATTTTAAAAACTTTGTGTAGATTTGTAGTATGCAATTATTCTATACACCAGACATTAATTCTGATACTTATAAACTTGATAAAGAAGAATCCACCCATTGTGTAAGAGTATTGCGATTGAAAGAAGGCAGTCAAATTCATCTGACCGATGGCAAGGGAAATTTATACAAAGCTCAATTGTTGAGTGCTGATCCAAAGGAGTGTATTGCGGAAATTATTGAAACAATTCCTGATTTCGGCAAAAAGAATTTTTATTTGCACATTGCCATTGCTCCTACTAAAAATATCGACCGTTTTGAATGGTTCTTAGAAAAAGCTACTGAGATTGGCATCGACGAAATCACTCCCGTTTTCAGCGAACATTCTGAACGCAACATTATTAAACCTGAGCGTTTGCAAAAAATAATTACTTCTGCCATTAAGCAATCTTTAAAGGCCTATCATCCTATTTTAAACGAAGCCATTAAGTTTAATCAATTTCTCAACTTAAGTTTTGACTGCAAAAAATATATTGCCCATTGTGAAGATGATGAAAAAATAACATTACAATCTGCTTATAAAAAAGGTGAAAATGCACTGATATTAATAGGTCCTGAAGGTGACTTTAGTATTGCTGAAATAAAAAAAGCTATTGAAAACAACTACTTGCCTGTAAGTTTGGGCAATTCGCGTTTACGCACCGAAACCGCAGGAATTGTTGCCTGCCACACCATTAATTTATTGAATGAATTATGATAAAAAGATTTTTTTTATATTTGATACTAATAGGAGCATTCAGCTCTTTTACACCACCAACCTATCAGATTGCTTTGCTTAAATATAATGGAGGAGGCGATTGGTATGCCAATCCTACTTCACTTACTAACCTTATTCAGTTTGCCAATCAAAACATTGGTACCAATATTAACCCAGAATATGCAACAGTAGATGTTGGAAGTGCTGAGCTTTTTAATTATCCTTTTGTTCACATGACCGGGCATGGAAATGTTGTTTTCTCCGATAGAGATGTTGATAATTTAAGAAATTATTTAAAAGGCGGTGGATTTTTGCATATTGATGATAATTATGGTTTAGACAAGTTCATCAGACCGCAAATGAAGAAAGTATTTCCTGAATTAGATTTTGTAGAATTACCTTTTAGTCATCCTATCTTTCATCAGAAATTTGATTATCCCAATGGCTTACCCAAAATTCATGAGCATGATGGCAAACGACCTCAAGGATTTGGTTTGTTTTATAATGGAAGATTGGTTTGTTTCTACAGCTACGAATGCGATTTAGGCGATGGATGGGAAGATCAGGATGTGCATAAAGATTCAGAAGCAATCCGTACAAAAGCTTTACGTATGGGTGCAAATATATTGCAATTTGTTTTTAACCAATAAATCAAGGGAAACTGTAATAACAAAGTTCTGAAAATAAAAAAGCCCGATTTCTCGGGCTTAGTGTGCGGATGAAGGGACTCGAACCCCCACGTCGCAAGACACCAGATCCTAAGTCTGGCGCGGCTACCAATTACGCCACATCCGCAAATTGGAGTGCAAAGATAATACTTTTTTTGTTATGCGTGGTTTTTGTTTCTAAAATTATTAAAAAAACTTTTATTCATATCTAAGTGATTCGATGGGATCAAGGTTAGCAGCTTTTATTGCAGGGTAAATTCCTGAAACTAATCCAACAAAAAAACATAAAATAATACCACCGATTATCCAAAGCCATGGAATAATAAAGCTACTTCCAATAGCAAAAGATACAGCATTTCCGACTAAAATACCCAATATTACACCCAGCAAACCGCCTATTTGTCCTATTACCACAGCTTCAACTATAAACTGATTCTTAATCAAACTCTTTGTAGCACCCATTGATTTTCTAATACCGATTTCGCGTGTTCGCTCACTCACTGAAACTAACATAATATTCATTAATCCAATGGCAGCACCCAACAGTGTGATTATTCCAATGATAGAAGCAGCCATTGTAACATATTTCATATTTTCTATAAATGACTGTGCCATATTATCACTTTTAGAAGCATCAAAATTATTTTCATCTCCAATATTAACGTCACGAATAATCCTAAAGAGTCCAGTAGCTTCATCAATTGCTGCATCCATTTTTTCAGGGTCTTTAACCAAAATACTAATGCTAAAAGACATATTAGGTTGCGGGAAATATTGACGAACATTATTAATTGGTAAAATACAGTTTTTGTCACCGCTAAATCCCATACTACTTCCCTTTGATTTTAAAACACCTATGACCATATATTTGCCAGGACCAATAGAAATAATCTGGTTAATAGGGTTTTCTCCCTTTTTAAAAATAGATTTCGACAATTCATCGCCAATAATGGCAACGCTTGAACCATAATTAGATTCGGATGGAGTAAAATTTCTTCCTTTTCCAATTTCATTTCCGGAAGTTATCAAATAACTTTCATCAGCTCCAATAACACCAATATTAGGATTGGTTTTTTCGCTGGAAAACTTTACAGTTGCAGTATGGGTTGCGAAAGTGGATACAGAAGAAAAAGCCGGAAATTTATAGCTATCTTTAAAGCGTTGTGCTTCATCAAAAGTAATTTCTTTATAACGTTTCATTCTTCTGCCATCTCCCATTTGAAATTGCATGGAACGATTACGAATAGTGAAAGTATTAGCTCCCATTTGCGAAAAACTTTTAGTGATACTTGATTTAAGTGAATCAATAGCTGTTAAAATGCCTACCAATGCCATAATTCCAAATGCTATAATAAGTACAGTAAGAATTGTTCTTGTTAAATGACTTTTGATAGATTCAAGGGAGATTTTAATATTTTCCACTATTAACATTTTCATAATAAATAGCTTTTTAGAGGCTGAATAATATTAATATTGCAATTTATTTCCAAAAGCTAAATCACCTGCATCGCCTAAGCCAGGGACAATATATGCCTGAGCTGTTAATTCATCGTCAACAGCTCCAACCCAGATGGATACATCGCTATTTGAAAGGTGTTTGTGAACATAATCAATACCTTCTGCACTTGCCAATACGGAAACAAAATAAGTGTGGCTGGGTTTTCCGTGCGTAATTAGCTCTTTGTAAGTTTTAACCATCGATGCACCAGTAGCAAGCATAGGATCAGCTAAAATCAGTACTTTATCTGTTAGATCAGGGCATGACAAATACTCAATCTGGATGTCAAATTTGCCATTTTTATCATGTTTGCGATAAGCAGAAATAAAAGCATTTTCAGCTTTATCAAAATAATTAAGCAAACCAAAATGAAATGGCAAACCGGCTCTTAATATTGAAGCAATAACAGGTTGTTGGACTAATAGCTGGATTTCAGCAATTCCTAATGAAGTAATCACTTCTTTAGGTTCATATTGCATCTTTTTGCTTAATTCATATGCAAAAATTTCTCCTAACCTTTCCATGTTTTTACGAAAGCGCAGACTGTCTTTTTGAATTTTTTCGTCTCTAACTTCTGCAATAAACTGATTGAAAAGAGAATTATGATTTCCTAGTATGTTTGCCATAGTTTTGAGTTTTATTTTTTTCCACTTATTTGCTTTATAATATTAGGTAAATTATTTTTTTTCACTTGCAAATATACACAATTTTCTGCACCAAAGTTATTATTAAAACTTGCTATACTTTCAATTGAAGAACCTCCAAAATCAAAATAATGTATTTTCTGAGCATAGTTTTTAAGTAGCGAATCTATCATTAAATACATTGCTCCTTGTGACTTACCTTCATCATTTGCACTGCCTTTCAAAAATAAAATAGTGTTTTTAATCAGTATAAAAAAACCTGCTGCAATTAAATCGTTATTTGTATTGGTAACACCTAAAGATATTCCATAATTATTTGTATTGGCAGCATTCATAATACTTTGTAATGAAAAATAATCTTTAGAATGGAGGTCTTTTAATTGATTGCCTTTATTGTGTTTAAATAATTCCACTACTTTTTGAGGTGCAAGATTTTCAATAATTTTTAGTTTATTTTTTTCTGCTTTTTTTAGGTTTCGTTTTGCATCGCCTTTATAGTCCTGATATATTTTATCATAAGGTTTGTCAATATTTAAAAATTGAAAATATCGTTCTTTCTTCTGAAAATCTTTCCGTTCAAATTTATTGGTTTCGTGAATATTAATTTCAATAAATTTAATCTCATTACTAATGGCATCAAAAAAAACATTGACAAGAGTTTCTGTTATTTTAGTCTTTGAAAAAATGCCAAAATATCTTGTAAAAAAAGGTTGATAAAGATAATACATTGTAAACCTAGAATTTAAGGCCATAGGAAAAACTGCTTCGTAATCATCTAAGACTAATGCACACCAGTTTTTACAAACAGCATCTAAATACCAACTATAAACATAAGCAACTCTATTGATAGATGTATCAATACACTTATCCCATTTTTCTTTGTTAATATGATTATGTTGTAGGTAATGTATCATTTATTTAACAGCATATTTAATTGTTTCCTCATACACTTCCTTCCAACCAACCCAACGACGTTGATTGCTTAGTGATTCGTTGTGCCAAAGGCAGATAAATGTTCCGTTTACAGTTTTTACTTCATCAATCAATGGTTTTATATAGTTCAATGCTTTATCTGAATGTATATTTAGATAATCTCTTAATGTACCTTCCATAAAAGCAAAAGGATGAATTTTAAGATTAGTTTCTATATCTAATTCTAAATCATAGAAATAGAAAGCGTTGCAAATGCTTGCCCGAAATCCTATTTCGGAAGCATATCCCATTGTGTAGTCATCAGTAATATCTAAATCTATTAAGTTACGATAAGTATGGGGTAAATTTAATTTCAGAAAGTGCTGTCGGCTCTTTGAAATTTGACGATTTAATACTTTTGAAAGTTTTTCAATTTCTTGTTTTAAAACTCTAATATCATCGTTCGAAGCATAAGACGGATGAATGCCAACTTCTGCCTCATCTCCCAACATTTTTATTAAGGAGTGAAATTTACGATTATTTAAAGGAATATTTTTGTCGAAATCGCCATATTCAGCAAAAAGTACAAAATAAATAGGATGTAGTTTGTACTTTTTCTGCATTTCATATTGAAAGTCATAAGTGTCAAAATGGTCTTTACCCAAACCACTTATAACTTTGGTTCTTTCAATAATATCTTTAAAATCAAGATTTCTAACAGATTTTAAATATCCGCCAATTGTACGTATAATTCCTTTTAATTTATAAGCATAAGCACAATCGATATCTAAAGTGGGAATAAATTGAAATTTATTATTGCATATCTTAAAATCGGGATATTTATTTTTGATGATAGCTGCAATTTTCAATGCCCAAATATTAATCAAAGGTTTTTTTAAGAAGTAATGTTTATAGGCTATACTTTGCTCAGCACTAAATCTTCCATATTGATCTTTTATATAAGGCAAATACTCTTCATACCGACTTACAAGATAAAATCCAGCTGCAAATGGGTCAAAAGGTAAACATGATTTTTTATTTGAAATAATAAAAAAAGCTGTGTGTTTTTCGAAATCAATGAATTTTAAATCCTGTTCGCGAATATTCGTTTCAAATAATAAATTTGATGCACCAAAAAAGAGCTCATCTCCAAAATCTAGCTCTGAATAATTTATTTTAATATATTGATAATCTATAAATTCATCAGAATTTGTTGTAAAAGTAATATCAACACCTAACAACTCCTGAAAATAAAGTTTAAATGTATATTTAATACGATTGCATATTTTAGGAGTAAAAATAAGTATGTTATTCATTGATTATTATGTTATATTTTTGCAATAATTTCTTTTTTAATAAATTATAGAATTCCTTCATCAGCAAAACTGTAATATTTTTCGTCACCAATTATTATGTGGTCAACAACTAATATTTCAAGAAATAAACCAGCTTCTTTTAATTTCTTAGTTAGTTTGATGTCAGCATCACTAGGTTTTAAATTTCCCGATGGGTGATTATGACATAAAATCATAGAAGTTGCATTGTTTTCTAAGGCCATTTTGAATATTTTTTTAGGGTCAGCAACAGTTTCTGAAATTCCACCTTCGCTAATACTTTCATATTTAATTACTTTATTAGCTTTATTAAGCATAATTATCCAAAATTCTTCGTACAAACAATCGGAAATCATACTGTGCATTAATTCAAACGCATCTTTGCTTGAACTTATTATCTTGCGTTCTATTACTTCTGCACTTCGGCGACGTTTTCCTAATTCCAAAGCAGCTATAATGCTGATAGCTTTGGCTTCACCTATACCTTTAAAACTTTTTACTAAATTACTGATACTTAATTTTGAAAGATCAATTAAACTATCGTTCGCTGATTTTAAAATTCTTTTTGATAATTCTACAGCAGATTCGCCTTTATTTCCAGAACCTATTAAAATTGCTATTAGTTCAGCATCACTTAAAGCCGCTTTTCCTTTCAACATGAGCTTTTCACGAGGACGATCATCTTCAGCCCAATTTTTAATAGAAAAATTTTGATCGTAGTTTTCCATTTTTTTTGTTTGAAGCGAAAGTAATAATTTTTCATTTTACATCCTTATTTTTAATACAAAAACTTTTTATTTAAATAGCTTTCTTTTTATCTAGATAAAGAATAATTATCTGAATACACGATTTTTTATTCGGTGTAAAACTTTTTTTTATATTTATTGTTCTTTTAGTTACAATTTAAAGGGCAAAACAGCTTAAAATGATTCAATATTCAATAAAAGATCTCGAAAAGCTTACTGGTATTAAAGCACATACCATTAGAATTTGGGAGAAGAGATATGATATAGTTAATCCTCATAGAACTTCTACCAATATCCGCTTTTATACTGATATGGATTTGAAAAAATTAATGAATGTTGCATCTTTAGTAAGATTTGGATTAAAAATTTCTTCTTTATCAGGTCTTTCTTATGAAGAGTTGAATGAGAAAATTGTTGAAATGTATCATAGACCAAATGTTTCTAACTCACAAATTGACCAACTTATTGTTGCTATGTCTGATTTGGATGATAAAAAATTTAATATTATTCTTTCTAATGCAACTTTAGACAAAGGATTTGAAAATACTATAATTGAAGTTATTTTCCCTTTTATGGAACGTTTGGGTTTATTGTGGCAAACAGGAAATATTAATACTGCTCACGAACGTTTTGTAATGAATATACTTCGACAAAAATTGATAGTTGCTATTGATGGGCTATATTACCAACCCAATAAAAACTCGAAGCTTTTTGTAATGTTTTTGCCAAAGGATGAATATCATGAGATTGAATTGCTTTTCTTTAGATATATTATTCGCAAAGCCGGACATAAAATAGTATACTTAGGACAATCTATACCTTTTTTTGATTTAAAAGAAATAATCAACATTAAAAATCCTGATTATCTTTTTACTTGTGTAAATTCACCTCAATCCGATACTGAACTAAAGCTATATTTGTCAAAATTAGCTAATTTATTTCCACACCAAACTATATTTGTTGCAGGAAAGCAAATAAATGCTTGTAATGAAGTACTTCCTGATAATGTTAAGAAAATAATTTCTGCTTCTGATATAAAATCTTTTTTAGAAAACAGCAGTAAATAATAATTTTTTTTTATAGTTTTGTTTATCAAAAATCTATATTTAATAAACAATTATTTATTTTTAATTAAATCCTATTTCCCTTTATTATCAGCTATAATCGCGTATATTTTGTGTTTTTTTAATTTTTTTAACAAAAAAAAGTAAAAATAAATTTTTTTCTGTTTAATCTTTATACTACTTTTGTTAAACAATTTGAAAACAAAAAAACATTATTAATATGACAGCAATAGAATTTAATCACAGTTTACTCGGCTTAAAAGACAGTCTTGAATATTTCGCATATTCTTTAACGATGAATCGCGAAGACGCTAAAGATCTTGTACAAGATACTTATGTTAAAGCTATTACATATAAAGATAAATTTGAAACAAATACTAACTTAAAAGCCTGGACATATACTATTATGAAAAATACTTTCATTAATAGCTATCGTCGCAATATTAAAGCCAATACTATTATTGATAACACAGATGATCTATATTACATGAATATATCTCGCAAGTCTAATATGGGGTCTCCTGAATCTGAAATATTTACAAAAGAGATACAACAAAGTATCAATAGATTGGAAGAAGATCATCGTGTTCCTTTTGAAATGCACAATGCTGGATACAAGTATAAAGAGATTGCAGAAAATTTGGATTTATCGATAGGAACAGTAAAAAGCAGAATTTTTTTCACTCGTAAAAAATTGATGGATAATCTAAAAGAATTTAAGAATTAATACTTTTGTGTTAAATTGAGTTGATTAATTTGAGAAAGGTATAGCAGAAATGTTGTACCTTTTTTATTTCTTTTACATTAAACAAAATTTCAATTAAAAAAATACTTTTTAGCAATCTCCCAAATAACAATACCTGCACTAACTGAAATATTTAAAGAATGTTTTGTTCCAAATTGAGGGATTTCGATACATGTGTCAATATTTTGCATTACCTCCTCACTGATACCATCCACTTCGTTACCAAAAATAAGAGCAACCTTTTGTTCATTATTTATTCTGAATGTATCTAAACTAATACTATTGTCAGCTTGTTCAACGGCACATATTAAATAATTATTACTTTTTAAATAATTTATAGATTGCAAAGTAGTTTCAAAATAATGCCATTCTACTGTTTCTGTGGCTCCTAATGCAGTTTTGTGAATTTCACGATTAGGCGGAATTGCTGTAATTCCACATAAATGAATACTTTCGATTCTGAAAGCATCAGATGTTCTGAAAACAGAACCAATATTGTGTTGGCTACGAATATTATCTAAAACAATAATAACCGGAAATTTATCTGCTATTTTAAAAGCATCTATACTCAAACGATTAAGTTCTTTATTTTCAAGTTTTCGCATAATTATTCTTTAAATGCAAAATTACACTTTTTAAAATTTACTATAAAGAAAATATTCAGTTATTGATTAGTGGTTTTTAACTATTTTTGCAATCAAAACATACGATAATGCGAATATTAAGTATTTTTATTCTTAAACTTATTGGCTGGAAAGTAATAGGATCATTACCCAAGGGAATGCATAAATTTATAATGATTGAGGCTCCTCATACAAGTAATTTAGATTTTATAATAGGAAGATTGGCATTTTATAAGTTAGGTATAAAAACTAAGTTTTTGATAAAACAAGAATTATTTAAATTTCCGATGGGAGGGATTTTAAAGACAATGGGAGGGATCCCTGTAAATAGAGGTAAAAAAAACAATATGGTTGATTATGTTGCGGATTTATTTGAGAAATCAGAAGAATTAGCTGTTGTGATTACACCTGAAGGTACTCGTAAATATAATGCTCATTGGAAAAAAGGGTTTTATCATATAGCAGAAAAAGCCAATGTACCCGTAATATGCGGATTTATTGATTATGCAAAAAAAGAAGGTGGAATTGGACCAGTTTTATATCCATCATCTGGTAATTTTGAAAAAGATTTTGCATTAATTGAAGAATTTTATAGAGATAAAACGGCCTGTCATCCAGAAAATTACAATCTAAGCCCAATGTATAGAAAATAAATTTTGTGTAATTACAAAACCAAATAGGCATTTCATTGGTTTATTATAAAATTATTCTTTCAAATATCCAATTTATAATAATCTTTAATTTTTTTCAATTTTATTATGGAATGATAGTGAAAATCTTTAATTTTGTGGCTGATTTTTTATCAAAAACTCATCATAAATTGTTTAAAAAATCCTAAGACTTGAGTACTTAAAGAATATTTATATGCATCAAAAAAGCAGATTTAGAACATATAACAAGAATATATTTACAATAATAGTGTTGATATTGATAACATTTTCAGTTTCACAATCTGTAAAAGCTAATGAAGAAAAAAGCAAATCCAAAAAATTTAATGCAGGTGAAATGATTATTGAGCATATTGCTGATGCTCATGAATGGCACATCATGACTATTGGAGAAACTCATATTTCTATTCCCTTACCTGTTATATTAATATTTGATGGTAAGCTTTCGATGTTTTGTTCTTCTAGATTTCATCATGGGACAGAGAGTTATAATGGGTTTAAAATCGCCGAAGAAGGTAAACACAAAGGGAAAATAGTTCATATTTTAGCTAATGCCAACGGACAAGAAGTAGAAGATGAAAAACTTCCTTTGGATTTTTCTATTACTAAAATGGTACTTTCTTTGTTTATAGGTGTTTTTTTATTGGGGCTAATATTTTTATCTATTTCTCATTCCTATCGCAAACGTGGTGTTGCCGCACCTAAAGGTTTGCAATCATTATTAGAACCTATTATTATATTTGTAAGAGATGATATTGCAAAATCATCTATTGGTGAAAAAAAATATCAAAAATACTTACCTTTTTTATTAACAATATTCTTTTTCATCTTTTTAAACAACTTAATGGGTTTAATTCCATTTTTCCCTGGTGGAGTGAATCTTACTGGAAACATTGCCATTACATTAACATTGGCAGTGTTTACATTCTTAATTACAACTTTTAGTGGAAATCGTGCATATTGGGTACATATTGTAAATGCACCCGGTGTGCCTTGGTGGTTAAAAATTCCAATTCCATTAATGCCAATTGTTGAATTAGTTGGAGTATTCACTAAGCCTTTTGTATTGATGGTGCGTCTCTTTGCTAATATTACAGCAGGACATATAATTGCTTTGGGTTTTGTAAGCTTAATTTTTATTTTTGGCGAAATGAAACCAGCTTTAGGTTATGGTGTATCAGTAGTTTCTGTAATTTTCTATGTTTTTATGGGATTATTAGAATTGTTGGTAGCATTTATTCAGGCATACGTATTTACCTTGCTATCGGCATTATATTTTGGTATGGCTATTGAAGAACACCATAAAGAGGAAAATCATTAAAATTAATAATTAATAATAAATAATAAATAATAAATAATAAATAATAATTACTAACATATAATACATTAAATTATGTCAATTTTATCAATTTTATTACAAGCAGCAGCTGACATGACTCCTATTGCAAAAATGGGAGCAGGTATAGGTGCAGGTATTGCCGCTATCGGTGCTGGAATGGGCATTGGTAATATCGGAAGAGGTGCATTGGAATCTATTGCACGTCAACCTGAAGCAGTAGGTGATATTCGTTCAAATATGATCGTTGCAGCTGCACTTATCGAAGGTGTTGCCTTCTTTGCTATTGTTGTTTGTTTATTGATTGTTTTCATGTAATAAACGATTATTTATATCATTGCAACGGTTGGTTGCAATGATATAAATTTTATTTTTTTTGAATCAAATAGAAATTACTAGTAAAAATTTGTAAAAAGCACAAATTATGGGAATAGTAACACCAGATATAGGACTTATATTTTGGATGACTTTGTCATTTGGGATTTTGGTTTTTATTCTTGCGAAATATGCATGGAAGCCTATTTTGGCAACTTTGCACGAAAGAGAAAAATCAATAGAAGATGCTTTACATCAAGCGGATAAAGCTCGTGATGAAATGAAAGCTTTGAAATCTGACAACGAAGAATTACTTCGTCAGGCTAAAGAAGAAAGAAGTGCTATTTTAAAAGATGCACGTGCTATTCGAGATAATATGATTGAAGAGTCGAAAACTAAAGCTAATCAAGAGTATAATCGAATTTTGGAAGCTGCTAAAGAAAGCATTCATTTTGAAAAAATGGCTGCTATTACGGAGTTAAAGAATCAAATAGCTACATTATCTATTGATATTGCCGAAAAAATCCTGAAAGAAGAATTGTCTGATAAAGAAAATCAAAAAAAGCATATTGATAAAATGATAGATAATATTAATTTTAACTAATTTCTGCAAAAAAGAATATATGAAGGATAGCAGAATTAATGGTCGGTATGCAAAAGCTTTGTTCGATTTAGCAATAGAACAAAATGTTTTAGATATAGCATTTCAAGATATGCAATTGGTAAATGAAATTTGCCAATCAAGTAAAGAATTTGAAAGTATGCTTTCGAGTCCCATTATTAAAACAGATAAAAAACAGGCTGTTGTAAAAGAAATTATGAGTAGTCGTTTGAACCATATTTCTCTTTCATTTTTACTTCTTGTTTTAAAGAAAAGACGTGAAGCTAATTTACGAAATATTTCTCTTGAATTTATTGAAATGTATAACGAGTTCAAAGGGATTAAAACAGCTCACTTGAAAACGGCTATTGAATTGGACAGCGAAACAAAAGCAGATTTTAAATCGCTTCTGACTCGTCAATCAAACAAGAGTATTGAATTGAAGGAAGAAATTAACCCCCAAATTATAGGTGGTTTTATTATCACCATTGATGATAAACAGACTGATAATAGTATTTCTACCAAAATTCAACGATTAAGAAAAGAATTTGATAAAAATATTTACGAAAAAGGATTTTAACAAACAGAATATAAATAAATTAGAATATGGCTGAAATTAAACCCGCTGAAATATCAGCAATTTTAAGACAACAATTGGCAGGCTTTACAATGGAATCTGACTTAGAAGAAGTTGGTTCTGTTTTGCAAGTTGGAGATGGAATTGCTCGTATTTATGGTCTCAATAATGCTCAATCAGGTGAGTTGGTAGAATTTACTAAAACTGGTGTTAAAGCTATTGTCCTCAATTTAGAAGAAGACAATGTTGGCGTGGTTCTTTTAGGAGATTCTCATCAAATAAAAGAAGGAGATGTTGTAAAACGTACTAATCAAATAGCATCAATAAAAGTTGGTGAAGGGATGTTAGGTAGAGTAATCAACACTCTTGGAGAACCTATTGATGGTAAAGGTCCGATTAAAGGAGATACTTTTGAAATGCCTTTGGAACGTAAAGCTCCAGGTGTTATCTATCGTCAACCCGTAAATGAACCATTACAAACAGGTATTAAGCCTATAGATGCAATGATTCCAATTGGTAGAGGACAACGTGAACTAATCATTGGTGACCGACAGACAGGAAAATCAGCCATTGCTATTGACACTATCATTAATCAACGTGAATTTTATGATAAAGGTGAACCTGTTTATTGTATTTATGTGGCTTCAGGACAAAAAGGTTCTACAATTGCCAATGTTGTAAAGACATTAGAGGAAAAAGGCGCATTAGCTTATACTGTAATTGTTGCAGCTACAGCATCAGATCCTGCCGCATTGCAATTTTATGCCCCGTTTACTGGTGCTGCAATTGGCGAATTTTTTAGAGATACCGGACGTCCTGCTTTAGTTGTTTATGATGATTTATCAAAACAAGCTGTAGCTTATCGTGAAGTTTCACTGCTACTTCGCCGTCCACCTGGTCGTGAGGCATATCCTGGTGATGTATTCTATTTACATTCAAGATTATTAGAAAGAGCCGCAAAGATTATCAAATCTGACAATATTGCAGCGCAAATGAATAATTTGCCAGAATCAATAAAACATTTAGTAAAAGGAGGTGGTTCTTTAACTGCTTTACCGATTATTGAAACTCAAGCTGGTGATGTTTCTGCTTATATTCCTACTAATGTAATTTCTATTACTGATGGGCAGATATTTCTTGAAACTAATTTATTTAATTCCGGTATTCGTCCAGCTATTAACGTTGGTATTTCTGTATCACGTGTGGGTGGAAATGCACAAATTAAATCAATGAAAAAAGTTGCAGGTACGCTTAAAATTGATCAAGCTCAATTCAGAGAATTAGAAGCTTTTTCAAAATTTGGTTCTGATTTAGATGCAACAACAAAAGCTGTTTTAGATAAAGGTTCTCGAAATGTAGAAATTTTAAAGCAACCTCAATATTCTCCTATGAAAGTGGAAGAACAAATTGCTATTTTATTCTGTGGAACAAGAGGGTTGTTGCAAAAAGTCGCAGTTAAAAAAGTAAAAGATTTTGAATTGGAATTTTTACATACATTAAAAATAGATCATAATGATGTATTAGATTCCATCAAAAACGGTATGCTTACCGATAATGATGTTAAAGTTTTGGAACAAACAGCCAAAGAAGTTTCTAAAAAATACGAAAACTAATTAAAAGGGAGCAATTATGCCCAATTTAAAAGAAGTTAGAACAAGAATTACCTCGGTAAACTCTACAAGGCAAATTACCAGTGCTATGAAAATGGTATCTGCATCTAAATTGAGAAGAGCTCAAAATGCTATTATCAAGCTTAGACCTTATTCCGCCAAGCTTACTGAAATATTGCAAAATTTAAGCAGCAACATTGAGAATACCAATGCTGCTGCTTATTATGAAAAACGTAAAGTTGAGAAAGTACTGATTATTGCAGTTTCTTCAAACAGAGGAATGTGTGGTGCTTTTAATACAAATATTATTAAAGCCGTTAACCTCCTTATTCAGGATAAATACAAAATCCAAAACAATAAAGGTGATGTTGAGATTTTGTGTATTGGTAAAAAAGCCGGAGATTTTTTTACTCGACGTAATTTCAAAATTATCGAACGATTAGATCATATTTTTGATAAACTTTCATTTGACAATATTGTACCGGTTGCAGAACAATTAATGAACGATTTTAAAAATAAAAAGTACGATAAAATTGAAATCGTTTATAATCGTTTCAAAAATGCAGCAACACAACAATTGGTTGTTGAGCAATTCCTGCCAGTTTTATCACCTTCGATTCTTTCAATAAAATCAACAACAGCTGATTATATTTTTGAACCTGATAAAAAACAAATTTTAGATGAGCTGGTTCCAAAGACCCTAAAAATTCAACTATACAAAGTAGTACTTGACTCTTGGGCTTCAGAACAAGGTGCTCGTATGACAGCTATGCACAAAGCTACTGACAATGCAACTGAAATGTTAAAACAATTACGCTTATCCTATAACAAAGCACGTCAAGCTGCTATTACAAATGAAATTTTAGAAATAGTAGGTGGTGCTGAAGCATTAAAGGGTTAGGGTATCTGTTTTTACTTTTTTAAAATTACTTATTTTTTATCATGAAATAAATAATAAGTAAGCTTTCCTGTTTTATTTTTCAAAAAAAGCAAGCATAAATATTTTATGTGATAAAAATCATTAATTTTGCACACTTTTTAATAAGATAAGTGCAAAATATTCTTTTTGCTGAAATTCAGAATTTTATAACTAAATATTATTTAAGTATTATGGCTTTTGTTACAAACGAAAAACTATTTTCAAAGCAATGGTTTATTGCTTATAGTTTAATTGTATTAGGTTCATTTATATTAGCGGCGGGTTTTGTATTTTTTATTAATCCATATAATATTGTACCTGGAGGTGTATATGGTATCGGTATTGTTATACATCATTTAGTGCCAAAAATCCCAATCGGTTTATTTGGTTTAGCAATGAATATTCCATTAACTGTTTTAGGTATACGAATTTTGGGACCTCGTTTTGGAATAAAAACTGTGATAGGTATGATTTTGGCTTCAGTATTTATGGATATGCTTACCTTCTTAATTGGTGATGAAAGCCCTAAAACTATGCTTAACGGATCTATTGATCTATCAAATGATGTATTGTTGGCTTGTGTATTTGGTGGTGTTTTAATTGGCTTTGGATTGGGCTTGATTTTTAAAGCTAAAGCTACTTCTGGCGGTTCGGATATTGTTGCTATGATTATTGCTAAATACACTCGCTTACCATTGGGACAATTGATGATTTATGTTGATTCCATGATTGTTTTGCTTGGTTTAATTGTATTTCGCGATTGGAAAATTCCTTTGTATTCATGGATAGTAATTTTTATTACAGGGAAAGTTATAGATGTTGTGTTGGAAGGAGTTAGTTATGACAAAACATTATTTATTATTTCAGATAAATATGAAGAAATTAGAGATAAAATTTTAACAGACCTTAACAGAGGTGGTACTTTTATTAATGGTAATGGCATGTTTAATAATTCTGAGAAAAAAATTATCTTTACTGTTGTTAATCGCAGAGAATTAGCAATTCTCCAAGAATTTATACACCAAATTGATCCGAATGCATTTCTAACAGTTATTGATGCCAATGAAATTCTTGGAAAAGGGTTTAAGTCTTTAGAAGAAAAAGTAACTACTTAATAATTTAAAAGATGTCATTTCTTCAAAACGAAAAAAGGTTTTCAAAAAAATGGTTTAAAGATTATAGTTTTATTACTATTGGCTCTTTTGCAGTTGCAATGGGCTATGTCTTTTTTATTACTCCATATAGAATAGTACCAGGGGGAATTTATGGTATTTCTATTGTTTTGCACTATCTTTTTGGTCTTCCCGTTGGATTAATGGCATTGTGTTTTAATATTCCATTAACTATAATAGGCATAAAGGTCTTGGGGCCTCGTTTTGGTATAAAAACTGTTATTACATTCATTTTAACTGCCATTTTTGTTGACTCGTTAACTTATTTCTTTGGCAGAGATCCATTGCAACTCTCTCGTGACATTCTGCTTTCATGTGTATTTGGAGGCTTGATAATTGGATTTGGAGTAGGCTTAATTTTAAAAGCTAAAGCCACCAGTGGAGGTTCCGATGTTATTTCTATGATTTTGTCAAAGTTTACTAAATTGCCATTAGGTCAGTCGATTATGATTGTAGATTCTTGCATTGTATTGTCAAGCTTAATTGCTTTTGGTGACTGGCGAATTCCTTTATATTCATGGATTACAATTTTTATAATTTCTAAAGTTGTAGATATTGTATTACAGGGCATTAGTTATGATAAAACTTTGTTTATTATTTCCGACAAATATGAAGAAATCAGAGAAAAAATTTTAAATGATATTCATCGAGGCGGAACAATAATAAAAGGAACAGGAATGTATAACGGAGCTGAAAAGCAAATTATTTTTACTGTTGTTAATAGGAGAGAACTTGCTATGATTGAGGAATATCTTAATAAAATAGATCCAAATGCTTTTTTAACAGTGATTAATGCTAATGAGATTTTAGGTCAAGGGTTTAAATCTTTAAATGATAAATTAGAATAAAATAATATTTTTATTATGGTAATAAACAAAAAAGGTTGGAAATATTTCCAACCTTTTTTGTGTGGCATCGACTGGAATTGAACCAGTGACACAAGGATTTTCAGTCCTCTGCTCTACCAACTGAGCTACGACGCCTCCTTTATAGTAGAGTGCAAAATTACGACTTTTTTTGAATTTCCCAAAAAATATTTTCTTTTTTATAGAAATTCTTCAAAACAACTCTGTTGTATGTTGCAAAAGAATATGTTGTAAAATTATTTCAGTTGCTCCTTTGTTCATATTTACATAATTTATGCATTGCTCTTTTGCGTGTTCATATAAAGACATATTATCAAAAAGCAGATTAGCTTTTGTGATAAAATCATGATTATCTATACACTCAAATGCTCCTCCTAATGCAATTAACTGGATTGCTTCAGAGAATTTATGATAATTAGGTCCAAATAATATTGGAGTACCAAATGTTGCTGCTTCTAAAATATTATGTATCCCTTTTCCAAAACCACCCCCAATTAAAGCAATTGTAGCATATTGGTATAAATTTGAAAGGATTCCAATATTATCTATTATAAGCACTTTTGCTTCGTTTATGTTTATTTCATTGGCTTGAGAAAAAAGAAGAGAGGTCAAGGGTAATTTTTCTTGTAATTGCTGAATACGTTCTTTATGAATCTCATGAGGGGCAATAATATAACGTAAATTGGTTTTTTTCAACTTCATAAAATCAATTAAAATTGCCTCATCAGCTTCCCAGCTACTTCCTGATAAAAGAATAGAATTAGATGCTTTAAATTTTTCAATAAGAGGGAAAGCTATTCTTGTTGCTGCTATTGCTATTACTCTGTCAAATCTTGTATCGCCACTGATAGTTACATTTTTTATTTTAATAGAATGAAGTAATTCCTTACTTGCTTCAGATTGTACAAAAAAATAAGAAAAGTGTTTTAGTTGCTTACGAAACCAACCTCCATAAAATTTAAAAAAATGCTGTTGTGGTCTGAAAATTCCAGAAATTAAATAAACCGGGATTTTTTTATCATATAATGCTTTTAAATAATTAAACCAAAATTCATATTTAATAAAGAATACAATCTGTGGATTAACTATTTCTATAAATTTTCTTACATTATAAGGTGTGTCAATAGGTAAGTATAATATATAATCTGCTGTTTCATAGTTTTTACGAACTTCATAGCCTGAAGGTGAAAAAAAAGTCAAAACAATTTTAAAATCAGGGTGCTGTAATTTAAATTTTTCAATTACAGGCCGTCCTTGCTCAAATTCACCCAATGACGCAGAATGAAACCATGCAATATTTTCATTTTTATTGAATAAATTCTCACATTTCTGCAATATATTTTTGCGACCAACCCACCATTTTTTTGCTTTTAAGTTAAAAAAGGAATAGAAAAAAATTCCAAAATAGTAAAGATAAATACCAAGGTTATAGAGAATTCTCATAAATTAATTATAGTAAAATTTTTCTGGAGATCGTTTATATAAGGGGAAAATCCAACCTATTTTAAATCCAAAAAAATCATCAAATTTTTGGCTGTTATCTTTCTTCATAGTATCAAAATTATAATCTCTCATTGATTTTGTCCATCCTTGGCTAAATTCAATACCAGCAAAAAAATTAGTTAATCTTCTATCACTTAAATAAATATATCCAATAAACTCACTAATTGCAAAACCATTTGATAAGCGATCATAACCTTTGGCATAATCACCCATTAATTGTGGTGTATTATTGTTGTCAACTTCAATACGAATATTATGTTGCAGATATCCCACACTTCCCATAATTAACAAACCTGAATTTGGGTTAGATTTGAATATTGGAATTATTTTCCCAAACTTAAATGATGTAGAGAATCCTCTTTCAAACATTTTTACATCCGAAATAAGACCTTGTTTGGAAATTACATTTCCATCTAAAGGAGCAATACTATATACAATCTGATCATAGATTTTAACATTGTTCCCGAAAATAAAATTTAAATCTGCACCTAACACCCAATTACTTTTTGTTTTTACTAAAAATGAAGGTCCTATGGTAGAATTATTTCCATAGGTGTCAGCCATATCGCCACCAGAAAACTGAAAAGAATAGGATAAAGAAATTAAACCTGCAAATGCAGCTGAATCTTTTAAGCTAATTTGGGCTTTAAGCGTAGAAGTATTGTTCAACAATAATATTGTAATAAAAAGTAGGCAAAATTTCTTCATAAAATCATTATTAAAGAATGATAACGCAAAATTAAGAAAATCATTATAACGATCTTCATATTATTAATTATATTTCAAAATATAACTTAATCGTTCAAAATATTATTTATTTTTGCATTAATAATGTTTAAATATCTCAGTTTTTATTAAAATATATATTGAAATGAAAAAAATTCAAATGGTTGACTTAAAAAGTCAATACGAAAAAATTAAACCGGAAATTGATAATAGTATTCAGGAAGTTATTGATACATGTGCTTTTATTAATGGACCTGCTGTACATGGATTTCAGTCAGAAATGGAAAAGTATTTGGGTGTAAAACATGTTATTCCTTGTGCTAATGGAACAGATGCATTACAAGTAGCTATGATGGCTTTAGGTTTAAATCCAGGTGATGAGGTGATAACAGTATCTTTTACATTTATAGCAACTGCTGAAGTTATAGCATTATTAGGTTTGATACCTGTTTTAGTAGATGTTGATCCAGATACTTTCAATATTTCAATAGCTTCTTTAAAGAAGGCAATTACACCAAAGACAAAAGCGATTGTTCCTGTTCATTTGTTTGGACAGTGTGCAGATATGGAGGCAATTATGGAAGTTGCAAAAGAGCATAATTTATTTGTAATAGAGGATACCTGTCAGGCAATTGGAGCTGATTATATTTTTAAAGATGGAAGTCGTAAAAAAGCAGGAACTATAGGTCATATAGGATGTACATCATTCTTCCCATCAAAAAATCTGGGTTGCTATGGAGATGGTGGTGCTATTTTTACTAATGATGATGAATTGGATAAACAGATGAGAATAGTTGTAAATCATGGCATGGTTGTTCGCTATTATCATGATTATATTGGTGTTAATTCAAGACTCGATAGTATTCAGGCAGCTATCTTGAGAGTTAAACTTCAGCATTTGGATGAATATGCTAAAGCTCGAAATTATGCAGCAAATTTTTATAACAATGCATTTGCAAATCATTCAAAAATTAAGACTCCTGTTACAGCGAAAAATTCTACTCATGCTTTTCATCAATATACTTTGGTATTAAATAATGTAGATAGAGCCGGACTACAAAATCATATGTCAGCTAAAGATATTCCTGCAATGATATATTATCCTGTAGCATTGCATATGCAAAAAGCTTATGTTGATAAACGTTACAAAGAAGGTGATTTTCCAGTAACTGAAGCATTGTGTTCTTCTGTTATTTCATTGCCAATGCATTCAGAGCTGGATGATGAACAATTGAAATACATTACAGATAGTTTATTAGAATTTGTAAATAAATCATAATGCAGAAGGAATATTTTGCTCACGAAACAGCTATTATTGACGAAGGTTGCAAAATAGGTAAAGGCACAAAAATATGGCATTTTACCCATATTATGTCAAATTGTACAATAGGCGAGAACTGTAATTTTGGACAAAACGTTGTGGTTTCTCCTGAAGTAATCTTAGGGAAAAATGTAAAAGTTCAAAATAACGTTTCTATTTATACTGGCGTTATTTGTGAAGATGACGTTTTTCTGGGTCCTTCAATGGTTTTTACTAATGTTACCAACCCTAGAAGTGCTGTTAACCGAAAAAGCGAATATTCAAGAACCTTGGTTAAGCATGGTGCTACAATTGGTGCTAATGCAACTATTGTTTGTGGACATGAAATTGGTGAATTTGCTTTTATAGGTGCAGGTGCAGTTGTTGCAAAAAATGTTCCTCCTTATGCTCTTATTGTCGGAAATCCTGCCCATCAGATTGGTTGGATGAGCGAATTCGGACAACGTCTTTTTTTTGATAACGAAGGATTTGCTGTTTGTTCGGAAAGTAACGAAATGTATAAACTGGAAAATGGGAAAGTATTAAAAATAGATTAATCAGTAAAAAATGCAAAAACCTATTAAATTTGGTTTAATCGGAGCAGCAGGTTATATTGCTCCCCGTCACATGAAAGCTATTAAAGAAACTGACAATGAGTTGGTTGCTGCTTTAGATAAATTTGACAGTGTAGGAATTATTGACAGTTATTTTCCTAATGCAGCTTTCTTCTTAGAAGCTGAGCGTTTTGATCGTCATCTTGATAAACTTAGACGACAAGGTGAGAATAAAATTGAGTATGTTAGTATTTGTTCTCCAAATTATTTGCATGATTCTCATATTCGTCTGGCACTTCGTAATGATGCCCATGCTATTTGTGAAAAACCATTAGTGTTGAATCCCTGGAATATTGATGCACTAGAAATACTTGAAAAGCAAACTGGCAAAAAGATATATAATATATTACAATTGCGTTTACATCCGTCGATAATTGATTTGAAAAAACGAATTGATGAAGATACTTCAGGCAAAATATATGATGTAAATTTAGCCTATATTACAAGCAGAGGAAGCTGGTATCAATATTCATGGAAGGGTGATAATGCCAAATCAGGTGGTATTGCAACTAATATTGGAGTTCATTTTTTTGATATGCTTATCTGGATTTTTGGAGGTATTAAGGAAAATATTATTCATAAATATGAAACAGAAAAGGCCGGTGGTTATCTGGAGCTTGAAAAAGCCAGGGTAAGATGGTTTCTAAGTATCGATTATAATGACATTCCTGAAGAAATTAAAGTTACCGGTCAGCGTACTTATCGTTCAATTTCAGTTGAAAATCAGGAAATTAAATTTAGTGGTGGATTTACTGATTTGCATACACAGTCTTATCAGCATATTTTGAATGGTAATGGTTTTGGATTGTCTGAAGCATGTAACTCTATTCAGATAGTGCATGATATCAGACATAAAGAGGTTGTTGGTTTAGTGGGTGATTATCATCCTTTTTTAAAGAAATAAATTTAAAAATCCTATATTGTTAATTGTTATTCACATATCATTGTTTATTTTCGATTAGCAAATATTGAATTACAAATATTAATAAATAATATAAACATCTAAAATCAGAGCTTATGAATATTTTAGTTACAGGCGGAATAGGTTATATTGGTTCACACACAGTAGTTGAACTGATAAATCGTGGGCACAATCCCATTATTATTGACAATCTAGTAAACTCAGATATTGAAGTGGTCAATCGTATTGAGAAAATTACAGGTAAACGCCCTATTTTTGAAAAGGTAGAAATGTGTAATTTTAATGAGTTACAGGGTCTTTTCAGAAAATATCCCAATATTGATGCAGTCATTCACTTTGCAGCTCTGTTGCTGGTAGAAGAATCGGTTGAGGAACCTTTAATATATTATCATAATAATTTAACGGCAACGGTTAATTTATTACAGTGTATGGCAGAATTTGAAGTAAATAATATTGTATTTTCTTCCTCCTGTACAGTGTATGGTGAACCCGATACTTTGCCAGTTGATGAATTTGCAACAGTTAAGCCAGCAATGTCTCCTTACGGAAATACTAAGAAAATTTGTGAAGATATTTTAGTTGATACATGCAAAGTAACTGATATCCGATGTATAGCTTTGCGTTATTTTAATCCCATTGGTGCACATGAAACTGCATTGATTGGTGAGTTTCAGGATGGACCACCACATCATCTAGTGCCTTATATTACTGAAACTGCTTTTGGTAAACGCGAAAAGCTAAGAGTATTCGGCAGTGATTATAATACTCCTGATGGAACTTGCTTACGCGATTATATTCATGTGGTTGATGTTGCTATTGCTCATATTGCAGCTATTGAGCGTTTGAAGGAGAAAAAAAGCGAGAAAAGCTTTGAAGTGTTTAACTTAGGTGTGGGAATTGGGATTTCGGTGCTTGATATGATTAAAGCTTTTGAAAAAGCTACAGGTATTGCAATTAAATACGAATTGGTTCCCCGTCGCCCGGGTGATGTGGAAGCTGTATATGCTGATACTCGTCTTGCCAACTCAGCACTCAATTGGAAAGCCGAACGTTCGTTAGAAGAAATGATGCGATCAGCCTGGGAATGGGAAAAAGCAATTGGAAAATAGATATGTAAAAATTTCTCTTGAGAAACATTTACTTTATAAATAAAAAACTTTCATATCGACAATGAGTGCTGAATCAGAATAAGGTTTTTTTCTTTTCTGTTGGGTTTCTTATTATTTGAGCGGTATAATAAAATGCAAAAAGGTTTATTGAATTTCAATAAACCTTTTTGCAATATTAATTACTTGATGATTTATTAATATGGATAAATATAACTAGCATTTCGATATCCATTTGATGATTTATACCAATCTTTATATTGTGAACCAGAACTTTGTGCCCAATATGCAAATTTTAAATAGCCTTGAATAATTTTTGATTTTTCTGTAGGATAATTAAACTTTTCAACAATATTAAGCCCCCAAGGTAAATTATTAACGGTTTTATAATATCTTCCTGTCAACGGAATACTATTATCGTTTGAAGTACCGAATAGTGAACGATCTGCAAGGTCTGTTGGTGCTTGATCTGCAAGATGAATCTCTTTTCCTCTTTGTTTATTAGCAATTATAAAGGGATTATAAGGTGGAGCGCCCAATAAACTGGTTTTTATTGGCTGATTCAATAATATATTTATATTTAAAGTATCAGGTGTTCCTTTTCGTCCGTTAATAACTGTATTGATACCTGAATATCCATCTGGATTAACTCCTGTAATATTGGTAAAGTTTTTCCATGCATTATCAAAAACGATTATTGTTGCTTTAGACTGATTTGCTTCCAACCCATTAGACATAGTTGAAATAAACCCTGTCTCTGTTAGATGAGTTCCTGTAACACTTTTTACCGCAGAAGATAGAAGTCCCGGAATCTGAAAACCAAATCCATCTAAAAATCCGGCTCCGGTTGCTTTTACAATAAAAGTAGCCTGAATACTTAAAACATAATTGGATGCATTTGTTACATAATTATATTGATAATCAACTACAACATCATTAAAATCGTAATCTCCTTTAGATGGCCATAAATCTTCGAATGCGAGCGTTCCAAACTGAGTTTTCGAAGGATAGTAATTGTTAAATGATTTTGTAGCATCTGAAGGATAGTCATCCTGAGAGTTAGAGGTACCATCACCATCCGAATCATCTGAAATTTGATTTGCCTGGTAAACATTGTTCTGAGAAATTGCCTGAACAGGATTTGATTTCACATAAAAAACAATATCATTAAAATCATTGTCCGAGCCCACATTTGGATTACGGTTCATATCTTCAAAACCACATAGGAACAATCCTCTTGTAGCATCATGAAGCAGAACTGTATGTTGTTTATAAGTTGCACTAGTTTCAGGATTAAAACTAGGATCAGAATAATATTTTGTTGCATTAGCATTAACGCTGCTGCCTGTCCATCCATTTGCAAACAACACCCAACCTATGCCTGTATTGGCAGGAAAAGTTCCTATTTTAACTTTATCTCCTGAAGATAATGCACCTCCGCTTCCGGCTAGTGATGCATTTGGTAATATTATAGTAATAGAATCTATCTGACTTGCACTGGTAGGAGGATTGTTTTTATTATAGGTATAAAATCCTAATACATTCATATATCCTGCACCTTCATGAACAAAAGTAACGTAAACATCAGCGAGTTGATTAATAATAACATTTGTTTCATTGGATGAAGCTAAATATTGAGGATTATTAGTTGGAACGGACTTATATTCTGGTAACCAGGAATTAATATCTTTTAATAAACTTTGATCAATAGGGTCTTTAATTTGTAAATAAAGAGGTAGTCCCTGAGCATTATAGCTTCCTAAATATTTGATAAAAGATGTTGCTTTTGGAGTTATTACTTCATAAGATGATTTTTTGTTGTTTATTCCTCCAAAAGTATAGGTTGCCTTACCTCCAATAATTGGAAGTTTAATTTCGTTAATCAGACCAATATAATCCGTTGTAACTACAACTGAATCATAATAACTTGGTAAAGGAATATTCAATTTAAGTTCACCATTATCGTCAGTAGCACCTGAAACAATATTACTACCTTTACTCGCTTTTAGATCAGTTAAAACATTAAAACGAATTTGTTTTAATGGAATTCCTGAATTATCCTGTGCTTTTAACTCAATACTTACATCCTGAGATGTTTTATAGTTGAAATTTTGACTTACTACCATATTTTCCATAGTAGTAACTTCAGGTGTTGGGGGTGTACTATCTGATTCTTTTCTACATGAAATTAAAATTGAAATAGAAAACAGTAAAATGATTATTTTTTTCATGAGTTTATATTTTAAATGAATAATGTTAGTTTAAATTTTTATTATTATGCTACTTCAATATTCAATTATCGTGCCAATTGTTTAATATGCACAAAATCAAAACTATAAAAACAATTCGCTTCTTTTTTGACTTACGATTTCGTAATACATTACAAATATAGTGAATTTACTGCTGTTTTCATAATAAAAAACGAAAAATATACATAATATAGCGATTACGAAATAGTAAGTCTTGTTACGAAATCGTAATTATAATTTATGGGATTTTTTAAAATTTACAACTTATATTTCTGCATTCGTCGTATTAATGACTGAACAGTAATATTTAATAATTTCGCAGCATTGGTCTTGTTGTTATCAGCTAGTTTTAATGCCCTTTCAATAAGTTGTAATTCGTTTTTAGCTAAATCGAGATTATTATCAGTTGGTGTCGTTGTGGTATTTTGATTGGTTGAAAAATCAAAAATATTATTGATAAGATGCTCCTTATTAATTGTATCACCTTTGCATAAGATTACAGCTCTTTCGATAAAGTTTTTTAGCTGTCTTACATTTCCTGGATATTTGAATGATAATAGCTGAGAAATAGCTACTTCATCAATATGGTTTATCTTTTTGTTGAGCTTTGCAGCAAATTCTTTTAAAAATAAATAGCTCAATTCTGCAATATCTTCTTTTCTATTTTTTAAAGGTGGTAATTCTATTTCAAAAGTATTGAGTCTGTAATAAAGATCTTCTCTGAATTTACCTTCTCTGATTAAATCTGATATGTTTTTATTGGTTGCTGAAATAACCCTTACATCTATATCAATAGCTTTTACAGCACCTAAACGAGTAACCTTTTTTTCTTCAAGTATTCGCAATAGTTTCGATTGCAGAAACATGGGCATATCCCCAATTTCGTCCAGAAAGAGTGTTCCTTTGTCCGCAATTTCAAACCATCCTTTTTTATCAATTTTAGCATCAGTAAATGCACCTTTGCTGTATCCGAAAAATTCACTTTCAAACAAATGCTCTGGGATAGCAGAACAGTTATAAACACTTAATACTTGCATATTACGATTACTGAGAGCATGAATTTGTTTGGCTACCAATTCTTTACCAGTTCCGGTTTCGCCTGAAATAAATACAGCTGTATCATTGGAATGTGAAACATTAATGATAAGGTCTCTTACCCTATTAATTTCTTTACTGCTTCCGTAAAGGAGGTTGTTTTGCTGATTCTGAACAATGTTTTCAAGATTTCTTATTCTTTCTTTGGCCGAACTTAATTTATCTTTTATTTCAATAAACTTTTTTGTTTTTTCGATGGCATTTTTAATGGCAAACATATCAAAAGGTTTCTTGAAATAATCGAAAGCTCCTTGCCGCAAGCATTCAACTACAGTTTCGATATCGCTATGACCCGAAATAATGATAACCTCTGTTTCACTGTTTACCTGTTTAATCTTTTTCATTACTTCAATGCCCGATTCCTGAGGTAAATCAATATCTAAAATGGCAATATCGATGTGCTGATTTTTTGTAATTTCATAGGCTTCGGATGGCTTTGATGCAAGCTGTGTTTGTAAACCCGGAATTTTATTGATGAAAATTCCTAAGCCATTTCGGTAGGTTTCCTGATCATCAAGAATTAAAACATTAATCGTATCATTGTTTGACATAAGCTTTCAATTTAGTTTACTTTATTCAATAAAATGCAGATGCAATAGGTTTTATTGTTCATCTTTTTTGCTGGGTCAGGTAAATATTAATAGTTTGTTCATCCCACTAAGTTTATTATAAAATCTGAATAAGATATTACTTATATATTCTCATTAACAAGTTTTTATGTCGTTTTGTTTTTTAATTTAAATCTGAAATATGCTGTTTTCTTTGTGAATAGCTCGTTTGTATATAAGAAAAACCTGTATAAAGCATTCCGGCTTTGATGAATATAGAAGGCTTTCCCTTTTTCTATTCTACAAATATACTACATAATAATTAAAAATCAATGAATAGCGATTATAAAAAGATGAATTCTCTATTTTTTAGTTTAAGCTAAGTACATCTATTAGAACATAGGTTGATAGGTTGTTTCGTATTTTTATTGTACTTTTGCAAACTGAAAAATTAATACAATGTTAGAAAAATTAGAAACCATCAATCAACGATATCTCGAAATCAGCGAGCAGATGAATGATCCGGAAATTATGTCGGATATGAAGCGTTATATAAAGCTAAGCAAGGACTTAAAAGATTTGCAGCCTGTTATAGAAGCGTATAAAAAGTACGCCAATATTATTGCCAATATATCTCATGCCAAAGAAGTTTTGAATAACGAGAAAGACGAAGATTTCAGGGCAATGGCCAAAGAAGAACTCAATGCGCTGATTGAAGAAAAGGATAAAATGGAAGATGATATCCGCTTTATGTTAATTCCTGCTGATCCGAATGATGGTAAAAATGCAATTATCGAAATTAGAGCCGGCACCGGTGGTGATGAAGCCAGTATTTTTGCAGGCGATTTATACCGTATGTACGTTAAATATTGCGAAGCTCGTAAATGGAAAGTTGAATTGGTAGATGTTACAGAAGGAACGGTTGGCGGTTATAAGGAAGTTATTATCAATGTGAGCGGAGAAAATGTTTACAGTCAAATGAAATACGAATCGGGTGTACACAGGGTTCAACGTGTTCCTCAAACCGAAACACAGGGTCGTGTGCACACTTCGGCAGCTTCAGTGGTGGTATTGCCCGAAGCCGAAGAATTTGATGTAGAATTAAAAACTTCTGATATCCGTAAGGATACTTATTGTGCTTCAGGCCCCGGTGGTCAATCGGTTAATACAACGTATTCGGCCATCAGATTAACGCATATACCAACAGGAATTGTAGTTACTTGTCAGGATCAGAAATCTCAGATGAAAAACTACGATAAAGCTTTGGTTGTGTTGCGGTCGAGAATATACGAACTTGAATACAAAAAGCATTTGGAAGAAATGTCGAAAACCCGTAAAACCATGGTTTCTACCGGTGATCGATCTGCTAAAGTAAGAACATATAATTATCCACAAAGTCGTGTGACTGATCATAGAATTAACTTTACTATGTATAATTTGCCGACTTATATGGATGGTGATATTCAGGAGTTGATAGATGCATTGCAATTGGCCGAAAATGCTGAACGATTGAAAGAAGCTATAGGATAGTGACGTTTTAAGTTTTAGGTTTTAAGTTGACAAAGACTATTCTCAGATCATTAATTTATTAAATTTACATTTTTATGAAAAAGCAAGAATTAATTGATATCATTAAACAAAAGAAATCTTTTCTTTGTGTAGGACTGGATACCGATATGACTAAAATACCCAGACATTTGCTCGATGCCGAAGATCCCATCTTTGAATTCAACCGTGAGATTATAGATGCTACCCTGGATGTTGCAGTGGCTTATAAGCCCAATCTTGCTTTTTATGAAGCCATGGGTATTAATGGACTGCTTTCGCTCGAAAGAACTGTTAATTATCTTGAAGCATACCATAACGAAGTATTTCTGATAGCCGATGCCAAACGGGGTGATATTGGCAATACTTCTCAACAATATGCCAGGGCTTTTTTGAGCAAAGAAGGTTATAATTTTGATGCCATTACGGTGGCTCCATATATGGGCGAAGACTCAGTAAAACCTTTCTTAAGCTATCCCGAAAAATGGGTTGTTGTTCTGGCTTTAACTTCCAATAAAGGCGCTTTTGATTTTCAGTTACTCGAAACCGAAAACAAACGGAAACTCTATGAAGAAGTGCTGATAAAAACGCAGGAGTGGGGGACTAGTGAAAACATGATGTATGTGGTAGGTGCCACTCAGGCAAGAATACTGGAAAATATACGCAACATAGTTCCCGGACATTTTTTGCTGGTTCCCGGCGTAGGAGCACAGGGTGGTAGTTTAGCCGAAGTTTGCCATTATGGTATGAATAAAGACGGTGGCCTCCTGATTAATGCTTCCCGAAGTATTTTGTATGCTTCCAATAAGGAAGATTTTGCCCTAAAAGCAGCTGAAGAAGCGTTTGCAATGCAAAGTGAAATGGAAGTTTTGATGAAGAAACATTTCTAATTCTTTTTTACGAAAAAGCAAAGGAAGGCAGATTTATATAAGTAATTATATTATTTTTAAGTCATTTACTGGCAATATTTTTTACTTATGGGTTTTTAGCAAATTTATATACTATAACTTTAACTAAGAATGATTTAATTAAAAATACAGGGGTTATACAAAATATTGAGACTAAAATAGAACTGAGTGGTAGAAATAGTAAATATTATCCACTTATAATTAATCTTGGAGTTGATAATTTTAGACTTATCGATAGCTTTAAAGACAATTACGATTCAATAAAATCAAAAATTTTTATTAATGATTCTGTTACAATTTATAGTCGAAGTACGATATTGACCTATTTAGGAATGGGGCAAAAAAATGATATTTATTGCATTGATAAGAATGGTTTTGAAATATTTAAATTTCAAGATATGATTGATTATGCGAGAAATCAGATGATTATATTTTTAATTGTATCTTTGATTCTTTGGAGTTCTTTCTTTTACTTTAGAAATAGAATAATAACAAAATAGGCAGTCATTTCTCAAGATATCCACTACTCCCCTCTTTACCCCATTTTCTTCAATCAAAAAATCATTATTCTTAATCTTTTGCCTATCGGGCAAAGGCGGAAATACAAAAATCTGATTTCAAAATAAAGAAACCGTATTTCTTTTATTAAAGAATAAAGTGGAATACTAAAAATATTTATATTTGTAGTGATTTTCAGCCATTCTATCTTGTAAGGTTTCTTTTAGAATAAATCCATAAATTGTTTTGATAAGGGACAAAACATTTTATTTTCTCTTTTACTAAATAATTTAAAATTTCAATATAGTTTCCATAATTTGAATTATCTTCAAAAACAATATTCAACCCAAAACCAATAGTATCCTTTTTTAGATTAAAATTAAATAAATAATCTTTTATCTTGTTAATATTAGTGTTGTCTTTTTCTTTATTACCTGTTATGCAAAACTCATGATAAGGACCTGATATCGAAGTTAAATCTAATGAATCTTTTGGATTCCACATTATTATCTCAATTGTATATTCATTGCTATTTTTTCGATTAAAAATATTATCAAAAAAAATTACGGAGATAATAAATAATATAACTAAAATATCTATTAATAAATAGAAAATCTGCTTTTTATGAGTTATCATTTTAAGTATTTTCTCTAATTATATTCATAACTCATAACTTATAACTCATACTTATTTCCCAACCTTCACCCTGATTCCTTCGGAATGTGAGCTAAATTCAGGCGCATACATACATTGCACAGAGGTAATTCCGTTGGAGAAATCGCCTTCCTGCGTTGCGATGAGTGGGTATTCAAAAACATAAGTTCCTTTGCGCAGGTAAGAAATAAAAAAATTGGTAGAAGCATCGCGGGTACTTTCGTAATAACCCAAACCTGCCTGATATTTGTAGGAAGACAATACATTTACCGGCTCAAAAGCTGCGGCTCTCATATCTTTTAAATGGATGTATTCCATATCACGATCAACACGCAATTCTATACGAACTTTTATTTTATCGCCAACTTTTAGTTGAGCATTGTTTGAAATTGGCTCTATTACCACGCCATTGGCTGTATTGCGTTCTACAAACAGTTTTTTCTCCAATTTTAATGGTGTTACAGCTGGGGTAATTTTGTCTAATTGTTCAAAATACTGCCAGTACATAGCTCCCCAAGCCACACCATCATCAGTCTTGGTAACCGTAACATTTGCCATTTCGGGTGTAATTTCTGTTCCGTTCCAGTTGGTAGTAAAATAGCCTGTTCCTGCTTCAATTCCTTTTTCGCTTTCTTTGGCATTAACAACTGCACCGCCCACTTTAACTTCTACCAAATTATCGCTTGCCAGCAAATCAGTACCTTTCAGTAATAAAGCATAAATGGCTTCTGTGGTGGCTTTGGTGGTTTTCCAATCCTGGGTTTGCTTTTGTTTGAGCAACCAGATTTTCATTTTCTCTACCGATTCCTTATCATTGGCAACCTCATCAAAACATTCTATTAATAAAGACATGGTTTCGATAGGAGCCTGATACCAGTAATAACCTTCGGTTAAATCTCTCCAGTACATGCCCATTTCTTCGGAATACAAAGCATTTTCTTTTAATGATTTTATAATAGCAGCCGGAGTTTTAAGGTCTTTATTTCTGGTTAAAGTCAACGCCGTCATGCCTTGCAGATATTTACTTTGTGAAGTCCAGTATTTTTGCGATTGTCCGATAAAATAATTGTAGGCTTCTTTGTTTTTGGAAGCCATTTCGAAAACATCGGTATAATAACTTCTTGCATATAAGTATTGAATTTGCAAACTACTCAAATGATTTTTATTGATTTCTTTCGGATACCATTTTTTAATGTCTTCATAATCTTCTTTTATACGATTATCGAGGTAAGCAATGGCTTTTTGCAGCATAGCTTTTATTTGAAAGTCGTTTTTGTAAGTATTTACGCCAATATGCTGCAAATGCCCGAAACCAGTGATAATGTATTGTGTAATATACCTGTCGTCAATACCTCCGGCAAACCATGCCCATGCACCATTGGGTAACTGATTCTTCTGAAGCTTTTGTTTGGCAATTTCCAATTCAGCACTCATTTTATTCATGTCGAACAATAAACCAATGCGTTTTTTGCGTTCGCTTTCATTTTTGGCATTCAGCAACCAGGGTGTTTCTTCTATCAGTAAAGATTTCAATTCCTGATTTTTCTCAAGATTAGAAAGCAAAGCATCTTTTGAAATGTTTTTCCAGCTTTCGAAAACGTTTTTTATTTTCGGACTTGAATTGGCTATAAAACTTGCCAAACTATTGGCATAAAATCTGCTAAAAATCTGCTCGGAACATTCGTAAGGATATTCCATAATATAAGGCAATGCTTGCACTGCATACCAGGCAGGATTAGAGGTAAACTCAAGGGTGAGTTTGTGGTTTTTCAACGTAGATGAGGTTTTTGAGTTTAATAGTTTAGTAAATGTAAAGTTTTTTGTCTGCTTTCCATTGATAGGCAAAGGCATGGTTTCGGTAACCAACATACGATTGCTTAAAACAGGAATAGCCATTTCTTCGCCATCACTGAAATTTCCAGCTTTGGCTACTACCTTATAAGTTACTGCACCTAAGCCTTCGGGTATAAATATATTCCAGCTCACCGATTGGCTTTGCCCTGCTTTGATTATAAACGATTTATCCATATTTTCTTTTAATATTCCATCAATAGGCTGCATACTGATAGCATTAAAGAACTGCAAACGAACGCTTCCGTTTACATCATTTTCGGAAATATTGGATATTTTTACATTAAAACTCATATTGTCGCCTTCGCGGAAAAAACGAGGAGCGTTGGGTACGAGCATCAAATCTTTTTGTGTAACTAATTCTTTTTTTATTTCTCCTATTTTTAAATCTTTGGTATAAGCCAGACCTTGCATTTTCCATTTGGTAAGCGATTCGGGTACTACAAAAGAAATAACCACTTCGCCACTATCATTGGTTTGCAATTGCGGATAAAAGAAAGCTGTTTCGTTGAAATTGGAACGGAGTTTTACATCAGAGAAATCTGTACTTTGTTTCTCAACAGCATTTGGCTTTTCAGCATTCTCTTTGGCAGAAACAGTAGTAATATCACCTGCTTTAGTTTTCTCTTCAAGTTTTGCACCACCTAATGCTTTATCCATTGGAGCATAGGCTTCATCTGCCCATGCATTTCCATCTCCAACAAAGGCTCGAGTATTTTTATACCTGTTTCTCCCTCCATAATAATAGTTAAGCCCAAACCAATTGAGTTGATCATAAGTTTTTTCTTGCGGATAGATTAATTTACTGTTGAAATCTCTGCAAAAATTGGTATTATTTGTGGTAAAGGATGCATCATCTTCCCAGCTTAAACGACTGTAAAAATTATTAAAGATATTAAAACTCCAGTTATGAGGCTTAAAAGCATCCAATGAAGCATCGTACATCGAGGCAAGCATTTCTGAAGCCAGCTTTTCGCCTTTACTGCCTTTGATATTGATTTTCCATTCTTCTTTTTGCCCGGGTAATAGTTTGTTTCTGAAAGTTTCAAAAGAAATATCCAGTTTCTTATTGGTGTAAGGAACTATAATTGTTTCGTTAAAACTATAAGAACGATTGTTTTTAATGAAAGTAAGATGTATTGAAATATTGCCTCTGTGCGATTCTTCAATCGGGATTTCAATTAATTTTTGTTCGTTGGAAAGTTGCAGCCATTGTTTGCTGACAATTTGATTATTTACTTCAATTTCATAGAATGCGTTTACGCCTTTTTCTTTAGATCCGATTAGAAACGATGCTTTTTCACCTGGCTCTGCTTTACTTTTTAGCATACATAACCATGCGATGCTATTATCTGGCATTTGGGTTTCTTTTGGAGAATAAATCGTAAAATATTTTTGATTACTAACATTCGTTCCGAATTTATCTTTCGATTTCATTTCTAAGAAATAGGTCCCTTGTTCCCATGTGCTTAAATTATTAATTAACAACATAGAATCTAAGGGAGTTTTAAAATTATAGCTCAATAGTGTTTTCTCTTTTACCCATGTGTTTATTTCGTTTTCATCATTATAAGCATCCAGAGGGAAGTCTTTTTCAAACGCTGTTTTGGTGATGATGAAAATATCAGGTTTTGACCACATTCTTTTCCTGAAACTTCTTTCGGCTTGCTTTAATTTGTAAATAATGATTTGCCCTTCTGCCGACTCCGGATTTCCATTCAAATTAGTTGTTGTAATTTTAAATTGATTTTTCTCTAATTTATTTACTTTTGAAGGTAAATCTATATTTATTAATAAAGCATTATAACCTACAGAAATACTTAGTTCTGTGCTATGCGTTTCGTTGTTAATATCGCTTACATCAGCATAAACGGTGTAATTAAACACCGGTAATGTTGATGTATCAACACTTAAATCGGGAATGGCAGTAAATTCAATAGTAAATTCTCCTTTTTCATTGGTTTTTGTTATGCCATTTGTAATTTCCATTTCAGGTGAGCTTGGATAATATCGCCACCACCAGCCATAGAAAGGAAAGGAAGCTGAACGGACAACCCTATATTTAACATTGGCATTGTCAATATTGTTACCGGCATAAGCTTTTGCATTTCCTGCAACGGTAATGTTTTCAGCTAATTTGAAACTGCCTTTCACAGGGTTTATTTTTACTTCAAATTTTGGTCTTTTGTATTCTTCCACTGAAAAATAAGTACTTCCCCATTCATTTTGAATTCGCATGTTTCCTGTTAAACCGGTAGAAGGTGCAATAAAAGAACCACTCACTGACCCAAAGTCATTGGATGTTAATTTTAAGTCGCTCACCTTTTGTCCGTTTACATCGTAAAATGTAACATTGGTAGCTTGATTGGGTTTTATATTCGTTTTTCCATTTTCTGTTTCCAGTAAGATTCCTTTAAAGAATACAGCTTGTCCTGGTCGGTAAATAGCCCGATCTGTAAAGAAATAAGTTCTGATTATTTTTTGCTGATTGGGAGTATAACGGGCATACTGCGAAAAATAATTATCGGTAATGTATTGATCACCCTTGATGTTAAACTCCAGATAAAAATATTTATAGTCGGATTTCTCAGGCAAAGCAGGAATCTCAAAATTACCTTCTTCATTTGTATTGTATGAAGCCCAAGGCTTACTGATATAAGTTCTTGTTTTGTAATCATAGTCCTGAATAAAAGATTTGATATTAATTCCTTTTAATGGCAATCCTGTTTCTCTGTTCATTACATAATATTCAATAGCTCCATTGTCTTTGTTTCTGCTGATATAGCTTATATTGGAAACCCAAAAGCTTCTGAATGCCACGATTTCTTCTTTGCAACTGAAATTTTTATTGGTGGATGCCATTATAATATAAAAACCATTGGCTAATGATGGTATTTTGCATTCCATACTGTGTGACTGAAAATCACCATCGTTGGTTAGGGAAAGATTCCACGATTGCAATACAGCAGCTTTATTATATTCGGCAACCAATTGAGAGGAATTCATACTATTTTTAATATTTTTTTCCTTTTCAGGATCAAATTTAATTATCTTGAAATAAACGTCTTTTATGTTTTTATATTCAATAAGACCCAGCATAGGTTTTTCGGGCAGGTTAACCCTTTCGGAAGTTAAGGATAAAGTAGGAGTCATTATATCTTCTTTCAAGAATCTGCATTTTATAGCACCATCGCTATTGGGGAATCGTTCAATAGCATTATCGCAATAGGATAAGGCGGTTTTAATTTTCCATTTGTGTTCTTGTGCAAAAATCGGATTGTATTTTCCGCCTTGAGTTTTGTATTCGATGGCAATTAAATGACTTATTTCAGTGGAAAGCGGGTTAGAAATATACTTTTTTTCGAGTTGCAATAATGCTTGCAAATACAAACTGTCTTTGTATGATATAATTGATTTGTTATGAACAAATTCAAGTCTTTTTAGCTCCACATCTATCAATGCATCGGGTGTTTTATCATTTAAGTGGAAATAAGTGAGATCCTGAATTAACTTTAAGGCATAGTATTTGAATGATAAACTGTCAGTAGATGAAATTTTAATGTTTACGAAGGATTTACTATCAGAAAAAAACATTTTATTTGTTAACTCAAATGCATCATTTGCTAAGGTTAACTCCGATTCTTCGTTTATGTAAAAATCAATGGCTCGGTGTGCCAGAAAATCATACAATGTGGGGCGGTATTTTCCTTTTTCGTTTCCCTTTTCGAGGATGGCATCAAATTGTTTTACTTCAATATTCTTCAATTCCTGAGCATTTAGTAAAGATATCCGATAATTTGCAATAACAGCTGCTGTTATTTTTCTTAGGTCCCAAGTTTCGATATCAGTTTGTTTAAAGTTAACTGTTTGAGTGCGCTCTAATATAGAATATCGATTCGATTGATAATATTTCCAATATAGTTCAGCCAATGCAGAATGTAAAATAGGCTTAATTGGAAATTTAGCCGTTTGTAGTTCGATTTCAATTTCGTTGATACTTTTTGTAATGGCATTTTCTTCAAAATCGGACTGTAATTTTATTTTATACAACAATGCTTTTACAAATTGTGGCGCATTATTACTTTCTTTGGTTTTTTTGTACACATTATTTACAACCTCAAGTGCCGATTTCGGCAAACTTTTTTTTATAAAAGCATCTATGGTTTCCCATTCTGCTTTATATTCTTCTTTTCCGGTTAAAACTATTTTTTCTGTTTTTTTAGTTTGACCAAAAGAATTTTGAATTGATATTGCTAGTAATACAATGATTAGAACAATAAAAAAAAGTTTTATTTTCATATTTGTAAAGATTAAATGTAAAAATGGATAGTGTAAAATGAATATCAATTTTTATACCAGATTTTAAGATTAGTTATAGAAAAATTAAGCTGTAAATATTTTTAAAAATTATAAATAAAACCAATATCTAAATTAGGCATACCAGAAAGTTGCACATAATCAGAAGACAAATAATTAAAATTAATTTGAGATAATGCAATTCCGTAACCAAATCTAATGTACGTACCAAATCCTTTCCTATTTAATTTACTACTAAACCCAACACATGGTACAATAAGTAATTCATAAGGGAAAGTGCTTACCTTTTTTCTAAAATTCAAGCATAAACTTGTAAAAAAGTGCTTTGAATCATTTGGTGTATAATTAATAATAGCTGTATATTGAATTCTTTGGCGATCATATAGATCATCCCATCCAAATCTACTATAAGACAATTCTACAGAAAAGTTATTATTAAAATAATATATGCCACCCAATCGAACTCCACCAGCAAGTCCTATACCAAATACAGTAGCTAATTTCGATTTTCTAACCTCTGTTTTTATAGAATCTTCGGGTAAAATACATGAACTAATAGCAAAGCAACTTTGAATAAGTAATATAAATATGAAAAAAGCTATTAATGTTTTATTCATAAAGTTATTTTACTTTTTTATAATCTTAAAGAATTTATTGGAAGATTGGTTATTAAATCTCACAAAATAAACACCTGATTGAAAATTTTGTAAATCAATACTGATACTTCCTTCTTTCTGATTAGCGATAGAAAGATGTTTTACTTCTTTGCCCAGTATATCGCAAACACTTATTAAAATATCACTGGCGTTAATATCTTTAAACTCAATATTCACAATACTGTTAAAAGGATTGGGATAAACCTTTATTTTTGTATCAGCTTCAACAGAAGGGACGTAAACATTTGTTCCGGCATAAATATATAAGTTATCAATATATATATCATTGCCATTATCATTGGTAGATTCTATTTTAAGCAGTACGGTCTTGTTTTTAATTTGGCTAATATTTACTGTTTCCAGTCGCCAATCTGATGAAACAGTTGGTTTTAGTCCGGAAGGAAATGATGTGGAGGCTAAATCATTTCCACCTTTTTTATAGAGCTGATAGGCAAATGTGCTGCCACAATTATCGGATGCCAGTATTGAAAGTGAATCGCGAGCATTCACATTAAAATAAGCCAACTTAAACTTTAATGTAATAGATACTGAATCAGGAATTACAAATAATGGACTTATTGCCCCATCTTTTTGATAAGGAGCTCCTGAATAATTGAGTAAATCAATATACATGGATTGATTGCTTCCCTGAATTCCACCGGTACTTATAGTATCCCAAGTTATTTTTATATCAGGATTGTCTATTATCCATCCGGCTTGTTTAAGTGTTATAGATTCAAAACCTTCAAAAAAGGGAAGGCTTTTTTCTGGACGAATGTTGAATCTATAAACTCTGTTATTGTTGAACTTATTGTATTCAATGGTATTGGAATCATTCTTAATATTTACATTTAGTTCATAGTCTCCTGCCGACAATGCTGTTATTTGGGGAAGTGTGATTGTATCAATTTGGTTTTTTGATAAATTACCAATCCAATGAATTTGTTGTTCGGCTTCATTGTTCAATCTGTAAAATATTTTTGCACTGTGCAAACTACTATCACCTAAATTAGCGATAACTATTTTAGGCGAAAATGTTTTAGTACAATAATAACTAAGGTTTGGATTGATTATTTCTTTGATGGCAATATCATAAGTTTGCGATAAAGGAGGTGTTGGGGTATGGCTTTGTGAAAGATAATTAAAAGCTGCAAATACATCAATAATCCCTCTTCCATAAGTATTGTCTTCGCCCGCAACGCCTAAGTCGTGAGCCGTCATATACAATGCATAAAGTATATCATGCCCTGTTACATTTGGGAAAGCTTCTTTTAGTAATAGCACGGCACCGGTTGCATGCGGACCAGCCATTGAAGTACCCGAATATGTATCATATGTATTTTGTCCGACGCAGGATCTTACATTTTCGCCAGGAGCTACTACTTCGGGTTTTATTTTCAAACTTCCCTGTACATCGCAAATGGTGGGTCCTCTACTGGAGAAACTGCTGATAGGATAAGCTGCTGTATTTCCATTGATGCTCCCTACAGTAAAAGGACTTACTTCGTTTGAAACAACATGTTGCGGATATGGTATTGTTTGAGCAGCTGGCCCTTCGTTACCTGCTGAAAACACTAAAGCTACACCTGCAGCTTCAATAGCAGCAAACATTTGAGTGATAAAACTGTTGCATAGCAAAGTATCAGTGGGAACGGTATATCCCCATGAATTGTTTAATACATCAGGAATATCGTCGGTAGTAGCTGTGTCGCCATCAGGATTTAATAACCATTGAAACCCAGCTAAAAAAGCAGATAGCGGTTTTACAGTGGCAATACTCGTGGCAACAGGATCTGTTGCTATAAAGAAAGCATTGAATGCAACGCCTATGGTGTCTTGTGTATTTCTATCCAAGCCCATTTCGGTGCCAACGGTATGTGTTCCGTGACTGCCGTCTTTATCTACAGGAATATCGGAATGATAGCCATACCAAGTTTGTGATAATGGGAGGTAATTGCCTAAGAAGTTATTTCTAATGGCAGGGTGATTGGGCCATACACCGGTATCAATACTTCCGGCTATTCTTCCTCTTCCGGTATAACCCATTGCCCACATAGCAGGTGCATTGATGGCAACCAAGCCTTGTTCTTTTCCATTAAGGGCTTTTGATGATGAGGTGGATTTGATGGGTGGTTCCACAGGATTGATGAGTATACTATTGTCGAGGTCGATAAACTCAATATCGCTTCGTTGGGCAAGTTGTTGTATTAACTCGGGCTTGGCTTCTACTACTATCATATTGACAATCCATAATGAACGTAATGTAGTATAGGCATCTTTGTCAGATTCGTTGATAAAACGAATGATATCGTGTTGTGTTTGCTTTGCTTTTTGATTTAAAAACGTACAAACAATTTCGGGACGTGATTTTACAGCAACTTTGTTTTTGTTGAGCATATAATTTAATGAATCAACATCTGCCTGATTTCGCAGGATGATATTGATTTTATAATATGTATTATTGTTGCCTTTTTGGTTGAGTGCTTTTTCTAAAGGGATAGAAAGTGTATTTTGTTGCGCAAAATTATTTTGGCTAAACACTAAGCAACATAGAAGCAATAAGAAGTAATATTTTTTCATAAGTATTAATATTTTAATATTTATTTTTTTGAATGTTACAAAGCTATTAAAATTAATGGAAGTATTTGAAAAAGTATCATAATAATTATCAAAAATAATGCAGGACCGGTTTTGCTTTATTGTTAACGGCTCTTTTATTCGTTAAATTAAAAAAGAGTCTGATTTAATCTGAATCAGGCTCTTTCTCCTTTAAATGCTCTCTTTAGAAAAATATAACTTAATTATTAGTAGTAATTTCTGTAGTTATTAATGCGTTTTCTGGTAACAATAATGTTCTGATATTTTCCCATGGTTGAATGAAAATCCTGTTGTTTTCGATTACTGATATTCTTTGACTAAATTTTTATTTTTTGCTCCTTATCTAAATTTGTATTGATTGCCAAAATATCGTTCAGTTTATTTCTATTATGTATAAGTAGTAAACAGTATATAATGTCACCCGTTGTGCATTTAGGGAAAAAGTAAAAAAAGTTGTTCATTGAATTATAAAAATTCGTATATTTGTTTAATA
>JACABE010000089.1 GCA_013377005.1 Bacteroidota bacterium | reverse complement strand
AGATTACTCTGCATTATCGGGTTTTAATTTTTGAACAAGGAATTTGGGTAAATGTTATTCTATTTTTATAGTAAAATAAAAATAAATTTAAGGTATTAAATGAAGTATCAATTAAAATCGGTAGAACAGGCAGCCAATCAGATTTTAGAAATTAAAAAAACAGCAAAAGATTGCTTTGGAAAATTATCAACCGAAGCTTTAAATAGAAAACCGGCACATGACAAATGGTCTGCGGCTGAATGCTTAGAACATCTAAACTTAACTGCGAAAGGATATTTAAAAAACATTCCTAAAGAAATAGTTGCAAATTCGAAAAGCTCAAATGTTAGCGATGAATACAAACCAAGAGTACTCTTAAAAATCTTTGCTGAAATTACCGGTCCAGATTCCAGAACTAAAATGCCATCTCCAAAATCTTTAATTTCACATTCTTCCTCTCTTGATAAAACAGTAGTTGACGATTTCATAAAAATACAAGACGAATTCCTTTCTATTATAAAGAAGATAAATATGAACAGCTTAAAAAATGTAAAAGTAGCTTGGCCGGCATTGAAATTCTTTAAGTTACAGCTAGGAGAAATTCTTATTATGACAATCGCTCACCAGCAGAGGCATATTAATCAGGCTAAAAGGGCCATTAAAAAGTAATCAGCGCTTAATATTTTTCATCAGTATTTTGAAGAGGAAAAGATTAGAATAGAATAAAATAAAATATATTTTTTTTACCATGCGAAAATATCTTAAAAATATATTTAAATGACTAAAATTTGTCAATAAATCAATAGGTCTAAAATGGAGCTTACATCAAATCAAAAATCAATTGTTGAAAGAGTAATTAACTGCTTTGAAACAGGAATTCCGGAAGGCAAGTATGGGCAAATTACAATTTATGCAGATGGGCCCCATAACATTAAACAAATTACTTATGGAAGATCTCAAACAACTGAATATGGCAACCTTCGTCAATTAATTCAGCTATATGTGAGTGCAAATGGAATTTATAGCAGCGATTTGCTTCCATATGCCGAAAAAGTTGGTAGTATACCATTGGTTGATGATGTAAATTTTAAAACACTTT
>JACABE010000088.1 GCA_013377005.1 Bacteroidota bacterium | reverse complement strand
TCTAAAGCTTGTGCAGCATTTAATCTAGGATCTACCTTTGAAACATAATTCTTGTTCAAATCAGAAAGCTTTAATTTATTTATTCCACCAGTGCATTCTGTAACATTTTCTTCCGTTATTTCCAAATGCAACCCACCTGGAATTGTATTTTCGTTTTTACATATTTCAAAAAAAAGAGTTATTTCTTTTACAATGTCTTCAAAATCTCTTACTTTAATATCTCCATGGCAGTATGTATTTCCATGCATCGGATCGCAGATAAAAGTTGTATTAATATTTTCGGATTTTATCTTTTTTATTAATACCGGCAGTTTGTTCAAAATCTCCTTACACCCCATTCGGCATATTAAAACTACTTTTCCGTCTTTGTTTTCTGGGTTCACTTTTTTTAAAACAGCAATTATTTCATCCATTTCAAATATAGGTCCAACTTTTAATCCAACAGGGCTTCCTAGCCCACTAATAAATTCAATATGTGCACTATCAATTTGCCTTGTTCTGTCTCCAATCCAGAGAAAATGTGCACTGGTATCGTAATATCCGCCACGGGTTGTATCAAATCTTGTAAATATTTCTTCATAATCAAGTAGTAAAGCCTCGTGGGAAATATAAATCTGATCACTTTTGAAGTTCTTGTTTGCACCTTTGTCTAAAGACATTGTTACATCTTTTGCAAATTTTTTGTAATAGTCCAAACCAGATATTTCTTTTGAAAAGAAATGTGATTCCCAATCCTTGATATTACTAATATCGTTATAACCACCCTGTATAAATGCTCGAATTAAATTTAATGTCGACGCAGATCTGAAATAGCCTTCTAAAAGTCTATTTGGATTTGGAGTTCTCTGTTCTAGTGTCTTATTAAAATCATTAACAATATCACCTCTATAACTAGGAATTTTTTCCCCTTCTACAATTTCAAAATCAGAAGAATGTGGTTTGGCATATTGGCCGGCAATTCTACCAATTTTTATAACTCTCTTTTTAGATTTGAATTCTAGTACCATTGCCATTTGTAAAAAAATTCTTAAAAAATTATGGATTTTAGGTCCATTACAATCTGAAAAATTCTCAGCACAGTTACCAAC
>JACABE010000087.1 GCA_013377005.1 Bacteroidota bacterium | reverse complement strand
GTATAAAAGAGCCTATCCGACAAAAGAAAAAATGGGTATCCTTACTTTTGAAGTAAAATTTTTGGAAACCATTTCATTAAATACTGCGTTTATGATTGGAAAATGGAGTTTAGAGAGAATTGATGGTTCACAATCTGGATTTTTTACACTTATCTGGAAAAGGATTAAAGGTAAATGGTTGATAACAACCGATCATTCATCATAAATGAAGGAGTTTCTTTGTCTTCAAATATTTTTATAAAAATTTGAAAAGTATGCCGTCGAAATATTATTTTTGAATGTACAAAATTTCGAAGGTGTGTCATGTCCGAAGAATTATACCTTAATATTAAATTCAAGAATAGAAAAACTGGCGAACTTAAGGATGGTTATATTAAAATACCGGATTTGACAAAATATGCCAATGGGATGAAAAAATATTTCGATATTCATCAGTTTAGAGTTTGTGAAAGAAGATTAGTTAGTAAAGAAGAATTTGATGGTAAAGGAAAATAGAAATTGATTCTCAAAAAAGTTAAAGATGTATTATTATTTGTCGTGGCAATTTTTTATTCATTGTTCTGTTTTCTTACATTACCTAAATGTTGCGATGAATCTAATACTAATTATTCTACTTCTCAGAGACTTGACGTTTCTATGATAAATTCAATCAAAAGTCTTGAAGAAAAATATGAAGCTGAATATTGCGATTATTCTTCAAAAATTAAGATCGGTTCAAAAATTGTAATGGACACAAATATTGTTTCCGTTAAATACAAAAATGGTTCATATTTTATAAAAGCTATTGTCAATTGTTTTGATAACAAGAATGTTTTTGCGGAAATGTCTTGCTCTAAAGTAATTGCAGAAAAATTTCAGTTGACCAAAACCAATAAGTTACTTTTAGTTGGTGAAATTTCAACAATTGAACAAGAGTCGCTGATTTCTGAAGCTGATTCATTAAGCGGAGAAATATTTCCTATTAATAATGGCCTCTCATTATTAATATCTGGAACATGTCTAGAGTTAAAACCATCCATAAATTGATTGTCTTCAAGATTTTAATTCCAATAGCTACAGTAAGTAATGAGCCTCCAATGACTATTAAAT
>JACABE010000086.1 GCA_013377005.1 Bacteroidota bacterium | reverse complement strand
CTTTATAGCATATTTAATTTTTTCCCCGGTAGAAGCTAAAGTCTGCAATTCTTGCGTTAAAAGTATAACCCTGGTTTGAAGCTTCTCTATCTTTTGATTCTGGGCTTGAAGCTGGCTGTTATCAACATAGAAGAGCATATCTTTTAAAGGAGTTGTTGAAAGCAATAGGATCAATACTAACCATGAAGCTAAAGTATAAAGTAGAATGTATGCTGCCATTCTAAATAAACTGAACTTATACCTTTTCGTTTCAAGTATTGGAAGATTCGGCGTAAAATAAACCGAGTAATTTTTAATTTCTTTTAGATTAAACCACTTCATATTAGCTTGGAAATATTGTTTGTAATATAAAAATTTATGCAGTCTTAAGCAGAAAGAATTTCTTCTAATTTATTGAAAACTGCTTCATCTGTTAAGTTTTTTCCGCAAATAAACGTTTTTATTGGACATATTTGATGCCCATGGATTCCGCATGGCTTGCAATCAAGCCCTTCAAGAGAGATATATTTGCTTCTTTCATTGTAAGGGTAAAAACCGAATTCCGGTATTGTAGAACAAAATATTGTAAGAACCGGTATATCTGCTATCATACCAAGATGCGTTGGTGCACTGTCGTTGCTAATAAGTGCATCGCATTTTTTTAATAATTCTACAGATTCTATTACTGAAAAATTTCCGGCAGCAGATTTTACATCTTTACCGAATTCATTTTCAATTGAAGTGCAAATTTCGTTGTCTTCATTGCCTCCAATCAGCATTACAAAATAATTGTTTTTCAATAAACTCTTAATTAATAAAATAAAATTTTCCCTAGGATAAATTTTTGTCTTCCAAACAGATCCTGGGGCAATTGCAATTATTTTCTTATCTGTTAAGTTTGCTAAAAAGCTAAATACCTTTTCCCGAACTTCAACTGGTATTTTCAGCCTTGGTAATTCTTTCCCGTTTTTATCATCAGAATTCTCCATAATAAGAGCAAGGTTGCCCTGCACTTCATGGTTGCTGCTTATATACGGTACAATTTTCTTATATAAAAAACTGAAGTCTGCTTTATAAAATCCTATTGTAAATTTTGCACCCGATAATTTAGATATTAATG
>JACABE010000085.1 GCA_013377005.1 Bacteroidota bacterium | reverse complement strand
ATCTGTATACAGTTCATATAAATTACTCATACTAACTTTAGCATGGCCTAGTATTGTAAGCAGCTGCTTGTAATAACATGCTATATCTCTACGGGTTTGTAGTTCAGCCTTTGCTATTAATTTTCCATCTCTTATAAGTTTTTTCCTGGTTTGTATTGCCTGCTCAATTTCATCGTGTGAATAATGCAAACCTTTGGTTTGAAAAAGTACAGCAATCTTATTGCTGGCAGACAAATTTCCCATACTTTGGGCTAGTGTCAAATCCCAATCGAAAATTACTGCAGTACGATTATTGTTTCTCATATTTAGAATTATTCTTGCTCTTCAAAATTTTATAACACTCCAAATCTTTGCATGTAACTGACCCTTTATTATGTAGTTTCAAAATAATAAATTAGGGTTGCCTCAAAGTTTTAGTTTTATAAATATTAATTCTTGATCTATGAAAATAGTCATTTCATAAATACAATTTTTATTTGTTAACTGCTTATAAATTCTATTTGCGGGCATTATTCTTCGCTATAGGATTCAATTTCAGTATCGGCTTTCGGATCTATCAAATCCATTTATCATCATTCTTAACCCATTTACTTTTTTTATTATAGAAAAGCTTTTATCTACCCTACTATTTAGGAAAAATTTAACAATAATTTAATAGATTTTGCGAATTCTAAGCCATACATTTAGGCTGGTTAATTAAGTGTCCTTGAAGGCAGATATTAAATATTTGGTCATTTAAAAAAGTGAAATAACAAGTATTCTGATATATGAAAAACCAATCTATTTGTAATGCATTCATGATTTTCTCAAATAAAATTATTCTTCAATTCAACCTCATAGGATTTTAAGGTATTTATGGGTACCATTATTGTACTTCTTTGCCTCGCCGGAATAATCATTCTTTATTTCTACAATAATCCACTAAAACATGAAAAATGGTTTATGATTCGGCGATTCATAAACTGGTTCCCGCTGGGAATGACATATGCGTTCTTATATATGGGACGATACAATCTAAATGTTTCGAAAAATGCTCTCGGAACTCTGATGACAAAGGAAGATTTTGGATTAATCTTTGCTGCCGGAACAATCACTTATGCAG
>JACABE010000084.1 GCA_013377005.1 Bacteroidota bacterium | reverse complement strand
AATTATTAAATACAATTAAAGATGATTTAACAAAATATTTAGAAGAAAATAATGTAAATCTACGAATAAATTTTACTAATGAAGTTTCCACTGCCAGTGGTTATCCGATAAGGATTTTACATATACTAATAAATTTAATAATAAATGCTGCTGAGCAATTAATTTACTTTCGTAAAAGCCATAGAATAATAACCGTAGGGGTCCATTACGAAAAGAATTCGAGCAGACCAATTATAATAACAGTATCTGACAACGGTCCAGGCATTAATAATAGTAAAAAAGAAAAAATATTTGAGTTGTTCTATTCAACGAAAAAGAAGGGAATGGGCCTTGGTTTATTCTTAAGCAAAAGCTTATCCAATTCAATTGGAGCCAAACTTTATCTTAAGGAAAGCAATATGTATTTTGGATCAACTTTTGCATTAGAAATGAAAGAGGAAGTTTAATGAATACTATATCAATTGTGTTAGTAGATGATGAAATAATAGCAGTTGAAACATTAAAATCTAGTTTAATGATACTTGAAAATTTGGGGGGAACTCTCGATGTTCACACATTTCCAACGGGAGAAGATTTATTAAAAAACACATCACTCGTTAAAAGTGCAAATCTGTTCATAATTGATGAATTTCTAGGACCAAATAAATTAAGGGGGGATGAAGTAATAAAAAAAATAAAACAAATATCTGTAAATGCTGTTACTATATTAATGACTGGGCGATTAGAAATATCAGTCCAACTTTTGGAAGAGATGGGAGTTTTGGGCAGCGCTTCGTTTATAGTTTCAAAACCATTGGATACTAATAATATTATATCGAAAATTTTATCAATTTGGAGCGGTGCAGCGTTTAAGGATGGAGCAAAAGCAACAGCTAATAATATAAATTGGATGAGTGACATATTAAACAGTATGCAAGAAGAAGTAGTTGTAATAGATAAAAATTATAGATTGTTGTTTTATAATAAAATATTTCAAGATAAATATTCTGAGAAATATATTACAGAATGCGAAAAGTCATATCGAAAATTACGAGAACAGCCAAACAAGCAATATTATTCTTTTACTTTGATAGAAAATGCATTTAAAAATTGCATATATCAAGAAACGGCAATTGATGA
>JACABE010000083.1 GCA_013377005.1 Bacteroidota bacterium | reverse complement strand
GGCGTGCCTATATGATAAAGATGGCGCCAGCCTCCCGAAATCAGATCCTTAAAACGGAGGACTTCGGAATTTATTGAAATTACAATTTGGGTAAGTAAATAACCCGATAATAATAGATTGGATTGTGTTACCGGTTTTTTTCTTAACAGGAAAAACACAAAGAGTATTAATTGAATAAATGATGCTATAATCAGTATGTCGAGAAATTGAAATTGCATAACTATCAAAGCTGTTTTTTCTTATTTAAATTTAATTAATAGCACTAATATATATACTAAAACGAACTACATTTGCCTTCTTAAATCGGAAGCCATAATCCGATTCCGGATCATTATCAATTGGTCCGAACTTAAAACATTAATTTTTAATTCCAACAGAAGAAAAATATAAAAACTGACAAAAATAAAGTAATTAATAGTACTAAAACATGTAAAAAGACGATAAGTATTTGTGAAAAATATTTATTTGCGGCTCTAATTAAGGAAAAGTACAAATTCCCCAATTAGCGTTTTATATTTAGCAAATAATTTCACAGAGGTAAAAGTGAATTTAATTTATTTTTCACCTACTCAATCAACAAAAAAGATTGTTGAGATGATAGGATTTGGAGTACCATACAAGATTAATAAAGTAATAAATCTGACTCCCTTTAGAGTAACCAAAAACAGATATGAAATAAGCCGTGATGAATTTTCGGTCATTGGAGCTCCGGTTTACGGAGGCCGCCTCCCATCCCCATTTGTAAGACGGTTGAAAAACATCAAAGCAGATAATTCCCCGGCAATATTATTGGTTGTATACGGCAATGTAGGCTATGGAGATGCGCTTTTAGAATTAAAAGAAATTTCAACAAAAGCGGGTTTTTCGCCAATTTCAGCCGGAGCATTCATAGCCGAACCGGCTTTTTCAGATGATCTGCATCCAATTGCCAAAGACCGTCCAGATAGTTTAGATACCAGAATTGCAATTCAGTTTGGTGCTGAGTCATTTAAACGGCATATGACTAAAACAGTAACAAAAGAAGAAAACGAACTCAGCCTACCTGGGAAATATCCTTATCATGAATCCAAAATTTCATTTTTGGTATCGCCTGATATGAATAAAGCCAAATGTACAAAATGCGGCATATGTTCAGAAC
>JACABE010000082.1 GCA_013377005.1 Bacteroidota bacterium | reverse complement strand
GTATTTGACTTTATTTACCCAAAGATTTGACAAAAACAAATAAGGAATAGTTTAAATATTGTTATGAAATTCTAAACATTCGTAAGTTTGGTTAAGTAATTACTTAATGAATGAAAAATTTTATTTTACTTCTTTCCATTCTTTGCGGCATTCTTTTTCCCTATGGAAGAGAATATGTCTTTCTTATTCGGTATTTGTTAATGGTAATGCTGTTTTTTGCATTTTTAGATATAAAACTAGATTTAAACATTATTCAAAAAAGCCACTTTATCATTTTGGGGCTGATAGTTTCAATGGCTCTTTTTTTGTTTGTTGTTATCGACAAGTTTAATCATGATTTGGCTCAGTCAACTTTTATTACGGCTATTGCCCCAACCGCGATAGCCGCTCCTGTGATAATTAGTTTAAAGAAGAAGAAGGTTGAATACGTTATGTTCTCATTATTGCTTAATAATATGTTTATTGCGCTTTTAATTCCCTTTATTTTACCTACGATTGTTGGTAAAACAAACCTAATTTCTATTAGTGCAATTTTATTTCCCGTTATAGTTACAATCACTATTCCATTTATTATGGCTAAAATTGTTAAATCAATTACACCCCAAATTTGGCGCAAATTAGTTTCGTGGAAAGATTATTCCTTTTATATACTTGTAATAAATATTTACTTGGCCGTTTCTGATGCATTTAGTTATATCAAAAACGAAATGTCGTCAAATCTTTCAATACTATTAATTATTGGATTAATCTCCTTGATTCTTTGTGTTGTTAATTTTTCTCTCGGGTGGTTTGTAGGAAGAAAAAATTTTCCGGAAGAAGCAAGTCAATCTTTGGGACAAAAGAACAATGCTTTTGTTTTGTGGATTTCAATTACATTTATGAATCCATTAGCAACATTAGGGCCCGTATTTTATATCCTCTTTCAAAATATTTACATTTCGTGGGAGTTATATCGACATAAAAAAGAAACAGTTTTACAAAAACGCTCTGTCTAAATAAGCCTACATAGCTATATAAATAATTAAACCCCTCATTAATTCAGCAATATTATAAGCAAAAAATCAAGTGTTTCGGTTGGCACTATGATTGATAAAAGAAATATTATGGAACAAAAAGGTGAAATAGATATGAAAAAATTTTTTATAATTATCA
>JACABE010000081.1 GCA_013377005.1 Bacteroidota bacterium | reverse complement strand
CAGCAACCCAATATTAGTAAATATTGCTAGCAGCAAAAAACATCTTCTGATTAAAGGTTTCTCTGTTGATGTAATCCAATTAGCAAATAAAAAGTTTGCTATTGCCGATACTACAATGATACCAGCATAATAGCCTGCTGATTTATAATAGAAATAAAGTGAGAAAACTATTATTAGTCCTAGCCTAACTACTTTATTCTTTCCAAAAGCGTTATAGAAAAAAAGAAAAAAAACAAAAAGAAAGAGAAATAAACTTGTGCTAAAAATAAGAGGATCATGAGGATTGTACTTTAGTAATTCCCAAATATGCTGTGTGTCAATTTTGAACATAATTTTCCACAATTATTTTTTTAAATAAATATCCCATGAATAATAAGTCTTTAACAAAGTGAATCAACTTAATTATTTGCTAGCTAATTTATTATCAACTAACTTTTGCAAATCGCCAACTTGTTTCAGACGAAGTAATTCGACACTTTTGAATTTAATTTTAAAATACTCTTCAACAGCAAGAATAATATTAATATGATTTAGAGAATCCCAGCCAGGCACTTGAGGTGCAATTGTTTCATCTTGAAGATCGAAATCATCCAAGTCCAGTTGTTTTAGAATTACTTTTTTTAATTCAAGTGAAATCATTATCTACTCCAAACTTGTGGATCATTTCCACTATTTAATCGTTCTTTATTTGCTTTACGACTCGGCTTTCCTGCAGAGCTTTTAATAAGCCACCGGGAAGGCACCAAATATACTTTATGGATATTTATGTCAATACTCATACCGCTTTTAAGAATTGCAAGTCTAATTTGTTTTTTTTCTTCTTCAGTTTCTGCTTTGGTCTCAGCAACAATTGCCACTTGCTCGGTTCCCATTTTTTCATCTTCTTCACCGAATGCTATTACCCTTCCTGGAACAACTCCTTCCACATGATTAACAACATTCTCTATATCTTCAGGATAAATATTTTTTCCGGCAACAATAATTATGTCTTTCTTTCTACCAATAACAAAATATTCATCATTGTATTTAAAACCATAATCTCCGGTAAAATACCAGCCATTCTTGACTACTTCTTCAGTTTTTTCGGGATAGTTTCTATATCCGTTAAACATTGAAACAGACCAAACAGCAATTTCGCCTACTTTACCATCTTCTATAT
>JACABE010000080.1 GCA_013377005.1 Bacteroidota bacterium | reverse complement strand
AGTTATAGGACCAGTTCCATCCATGCTAACGCTATATGTAGCAGGTTCACCAGCTTTACTACTAATTTTTATATCAGTAATAAGTACATTACCAGTTAAATTTTTATTAGTTCCAATTGACTGAGGCCAACCCATTCCATTAGTACTAACTTTACCAAGTGAAATAGTACATACAGTTGCATTTAATTCAAGATCCATTAAATCATCATATGAATAACCACTTGTTCCAAGTACATCTTGAGTGAATAAATGATTAGTTGAAACACTCCATGAATAATCACCACGAATTAATGTAGGAAAATAACCTACTTCATCCTTGGTTTTAACTTTTGTAGTTTCCATTTTAACATCAATTTCGCAATCAGTAGCCTGAGCAATACATTTAAAAGTGCTTCCGCTTTTTATATACAAACATAAGTCTGTACCATTAATATAATTTGCCATTTAATTTAATTATTTTTTATTTGCTTCTTATAGCAAATGATATAGTTGTTATATATCCATCAATTCCAAACGTTTCATCAATATTTTCAAGGAAACACTGGAAAATCATTACATCATTTATTTTTTCAACTTTAAACTCAAATAAATTCCTCACTGCCTGAGCAATTTTAATATTATCAAAATAATTATCACTTGTAATTAAAATATCAATTTTACTATCATCATAACAATGACCATCATTTGAATAAGTTGATTCAATTAGTTTTCTCCTTATTGAAATATAAGGATTTGGAGTATCATTTTCAGCGAATATTGGAAATACTTTATCCTCAATATAAACTTTTAATATAGGGTCATTTTTTATTTTTATTATAATAGCTTCTGTTAATCCTAATGACATTACAATTAATTATTTTTTTCCAATATTTCAATAAATGATTTTCTTAAATCCTGATATATTGTTTCTTCTACTTTATTCTGTGATGATTGATTAGCTCTTTGCCACCAATAATTAGGAGTTATCCTTCCTGTTTCATGCTTCTTACTAGTCTTACTATCAACATAGGATCTTTCCTTTGTACCTTGATCAACTATATAAGCTAGATAACCCCCTTTACGATTGAAAGGACCAACCCTGGTTGCTTGTTCTCCGAAATTGAAACTAGTACTCAATGAATTAGCCAACCCCCTATATTTACCCCCTAAATTGCTTGTAGCCTCATCTAATATAATTTGAC
>JACABE010000008.1:9641-108673 GCA_013377005.1 Bacteroidota bacterium | reverse complement strand
GATAATTATGTGCCTATCAGCAAAAAAACTCAAAAAATACTCAATTGAAGCCTTTCGATGCAAACTATTTATAGAGGAAATATACAACATATTTAAGTATCATGTTAGCGGTTTATTATAAAATGTTATAAAGGAATTTATAATACAAAAAGTCTCCCCTAAAAGGGGAGGAACCAGAGCAGTGTAATTTGTTGCTATATTGCTTTGAATTAAGGAAGAAACAGGGTTGATTTCTTGGGTGACGGAGTCGATTTCTTCTGTGTAGAAGTCAATTTCTTGGGTGGCAAAGTGGATTGCTTTTGTTCCTTCGCTTGTTCAATTTTTTCAATGCAAAATTCAAAAAAGATAAATTTAAAAAGATTGATAAAAAACAAAATTCAGGAAAATACTATTTCGAAAATTTAAAATCAGAAAGTAGAATTGTATGATTTTTATAGACTCAGCATAAGATGCTGAAAATATGATTTTCATTGATTTGTGTTATTGATTCACACATACTGCATAAGTATTTCTATTTCTAAATTAAAATCTATTCAATCATTTTTATTTCACAAAACCATTTTATATTTTAGTCCGCATTTATGCCAATATATTTCGGATATTTTACTGTATAATTGAATTTCAGTTCTTTTCTTTCGTTGGCTTTTAATAGTAAGTCCCAGCTTAGTTTGCCTGTTTGTGTTTCTACTTTAGCATCTGAAGTTTCATTTAGTTTAATGTCAATTGATTTTCTTTCGGTAATCGGATACTGGTCTTCAATAGTGATGTGAATAGGGTAAGGCTTGGTATTTTTTACGGTAACGTTCCAGCCAATTGTTTCTTTGATATTATCTCCGTTGATTTTTTTATCGTTGATTTCTTTCATTCCGGTTCGGCTGATGAATAAACTTTTATCTCTGCCCAAAGATAATTTTAGGGTATCGCTGGCTTCATTGGTATTTAATACCGATTCGCCTACAAATGTTCCTTTGAAAAAGATATTGTATTTAGCATCCAAAAGATTTAGGTTTTGCCAGTTAATTAAATTACACATTAAAAAAGGATCTGCATCTACTTTAGGTATGGCCAGATAATGATAATCGACAACCATTTTAGTTTCCTTGATACGGATGGCATAATCTTTTCCATCTGACAATATGCTATAAGGCGTTTCAATTACATATTCCAGATTACTTACATTTCGTTGCAAATCATTTGAAATAAAATTGGTAGTAATTAATGAAGATTCTTCTTTTCTACTCTGAACACCGCCCATTGTTGCTGCAATAGATTCAGGTGAACGTCCTGGCAATCTTGAAATAATGTATTCTCTTGAAATAGTTGAACCACTTGATGTTTCATCTCTACTAATCAAAGGAATTTTATATTCAACGACTTCAAATGTTTCAAGGGATACTGAGGATGCTTCTATAGAAATATCTGCAAAAGTAAGTTTATCTTTATTAATTAGAATATTATTCATTTGCATAGGCTTATATCCAACATAGCTGCATTTTAACGAATAATAACCCGGTTGTATCGGCTTTATCAGATAATTTCCATCAAAATCTGTAGTAGTACCTGCAAATTGTTTTCCATTCTGCATCAAAAGAATATTGGCAAAAGCTATGGGCTCTTTTGTTGATTTATCTGTCACTTTTCCTTTAATGGCACTGCCATCTAAGCTATAAGATTCGCGGGTTACAGTTTGTTTGCTGTTTTGTTCCAGATACCATTTATACAATTCAGGTCTTGATGTTTTTAGCAAAGGGTCATTGCCCGATAATTTGAGCTTAACGTTTTTCCAGTCTTCGCCTGTACTTTGAAATACATTGGCATTGTAAACAATTGCCAAAGGATCTGCTACTTCTTCCACCCTGAAATCGTAATAAGGAACCCAAGCTGCAGATGCTACGAAATAGCTGAAAACAATATTGGAGGAAATGGCTTTCTCACAATCAAGTGTTACCAATATTTCTGTGTATGTTTTTTCAATATCAGCTTTTAATTCATTAATTTTTTTGTTTAGTACTTGTATGCTTTCTTGTTCATCTTTTATGTCTTTTTGAATGCGGAGATTTTCCAGTGCAATCTCATTCATGCGATTGCGGTAAAAATCTGCAGCTTCTTTTAATTGTAAAACTGTTAAGCCTTTTTGTTCATTACCCAGCAATCGATTGTCCCATAGCATTTGATTTTCTTTTTCATAAACCTGCTGTTTGGCAAGTAAGACACGTATTTTTTGTTCTTTTTCCTCAATGTTTTTTTGCATATCTTTAATGGGCTGTTTTTCTTTGACCGTAACACTGGATGATTGTGTTTTTACCGATAAAATCTGAGCATTCGCTATGCTTTTTACCTGTATGCTTTGTTCTGAAAGTTCGGCGGGTAGTTTTTTTAATACTATCAGGTGTTGACCTTTTAAAAGATTAAGCGTAGTATTTCGGGATACCTGAGCACCTTTGTAAAACACAGTAACATCAGTTATTTTGGAATGAACCTCTGAAGTATCCATTTGAGCAAAACTGATGTAAGGCAATAAAAGACTAATAATGAAAAGAATTTTTTTCATAACGGAGGAATTTAATGTGTTACGCAAAAATAATAAAATTGTGGAATTAAAAGAGGTATTTTTGATTTCTGTTTCATTTTCCACTCAATTTAAAAAAGCAGCATGTAAGTTGTTTATATTCACTATAAGAATAAGTCGCATTTGTAGTTATTCAATATGTAGCGCAATTTATTCATCAGCGTTTGTAAAAAATTTCCTTTGATGAAAATTTAAAACTTAATGAATGCAACAAATTATTCTCATTACTTGGTTCAGCATAGGGATTTTTGAAAGTTATTTTAACAATTATTAAAGAATAAACTTATGATTGTCAATGCTCAATATTAAGTTTATATTAATATTGTATTAATTTTGCCAAAAATAAAAAACTTGTATACTCTACTATAATTAAAAAAGGGTTCTATGAAGAAAGTTATCATTATATTTTTAATCTTATTTAATACCGTAATCCATGCTCAAATAAAAATTTTATTTGATGCCACAAAAGCCGAAGCTGCCGGAAACGCAGACTGGGTAATAGATGCTGATGCGCACAATATCGGATACAGTTCTGGTCCTGCTGTTTTGGGTGGTGGCAACGAATCAAACCCTCAGCGTATTCCCACTCCCTTGCAAAGCACAATTACATCGTCAACTGTGGGAACTTATTGGCAAGGTGGATTATCTTCGTGGGGTATTGATTTGGTAAAGAAGTCCTATGTTGTAGAAACACTACCTTATAACGGTAGCATTACTTACAATAATACTTCCAACCAACAGGATTTGTCAAATTATAAAGTTTTTATTGTTTGCGAGCCTAATATTTTATTTACAGTAGCGGAAAAAATAGCTATACTTCAGTTTGTACAAAATGGAGGAGGATTATTTATGATTTCCGACCACATAACCAGTGATAGAAATAATGATAATTGGGATTCTCCTCTTATTTGGAATGATTTATTAAATAACAATAGTATTCAGGCTAATCCGTTCGGAATTATCTTTGATACGGTAGATTTTTCGCAAACATCAACCAATGTTGCCAATTTACCTACAGATACATTATTGCATGGGCCAATGGGAAATGTAACTTCTGTAATGTGGAGCAATGGTACTTCGATGAAACTAAACACTACAGTTAATCCCACCGTAAAAGGAATTGTATATAAAACCGGTTCATCAAATACAGGAACAACTAATGTGATGGTTGCCCGAGCTAATTATGGCGCAGGTAAAGTTGTGGCAATTGGTGATAGTTCTCCTTGTGATGATGGTAGTGGCGATACCGGCGATGTGCTTTACGATGGCTGGATTGCCGATGCCAGTGGAAATCACGAACGATTAATTATTAATGCCACTATTTGGCTGGCTAATTCTCCTTCAACCCCCACAAGCGTGGCGAGTGTAAGTATTCTGCCAACCGCATTATCTTTCACCGTTGGAGATCCTGCTTCTCAGTTAACGGCTACTATATTGCCTTCTAATGCAACAAATCAGACTAAAACATGGTCATCAGATAATTTGGGTGTTGCCAGTGTTTCCACTACAGGATTGGTTACACCTGTTGCTGCAGGAAATTGTGTAATTACAGTAACTACACAGGATGGAAGCCACACAGCTAATTGTTCTGTCACTGTTACAAATGCTGTAGGTGTTAATGAAATATCAAAAAGCGAAACAGTGAAGATATTCCCTAATCCTTTTACTGATAAAACTACTTTTGTTTACAATTTGAATGAAAGTAAGCATATTCGTTTAAGTATTTACGATATTACAGGAAGGGAAATAAAAGTTTTATGTGATGACAAGCAAGAAAAAGGAGAACATAGCTTATCTTTTGGAGATAGAAACCTTACTATAGGTATTTATTATTACAGAATAAGTGTTGGTGATAAAAATTTTACGGGTAAATTAGTATTGACAAAATAATATTTCATAAAATAGAGCTTATAAAAGGTCTTATCAATTACGCTGATAGGACTTTTTTATTAGAAATCCGATAGATTTTATCGTAAAATAGTAACACTTCCTTTATGTTGGGTTTCAACTCGTTTATTATCAGTTAAGTTTAAGATGTAAAAATAAACGCCATCAGCACATTCTTTTCCATTGTTTTGCTCCCGTCCATTCCATAATTTATTAACATCATTGCTTTTAAATACCCAATAAAATAAATATTTTATTTTTTTAAATAGTATTCAATCAAGGGGCTTGTTCATAGTTGTATTCAAACTTTTATTTCAAAACCCATTCAGATTCATTGTAACTGTTGGTATTAAAAGTAAGAACCCAACAATAGTTAAAATTATAATAAGAGGCCAAGCCCATTTAAACCATTTGCTGAATGGAATTCTGGCTATTTCCAAAACACCTATCAATACACCGGAAGTGGGAGTAATTAAATTGGTGAAACCATCGCCGATATGGAAAGCAGTAACAGTTGCTTGTTTGGATAATCCTATCATTTCAGAAATATCTCTTAAAATTGGCATAATCAAAGCTGCTTTTGCAGTGCCTGAAGTGATAATCATATTTAAGCCTGATTGAAAAACGTACATCAGCGAGAGTGTGGCAATATTTCCTAAGCCTTGCATTGATTGAGAAATACCATGCAATATGGTATCAATTACTTTTCCATCTTCCAATATTACGATAATACCTCCAGCTAAACCAACAACTAAAGCAGCTGACATTATATCTTTTGCTCCGGCTACAAAGAGTTTTGTAATGTCATTGGGTCCTTTACCCATTGCAATACCTGCAATTAATGCCATTGTAAAAAATAGTGCTGCAATTTCTTTCAACTCCCATTGAAACCCCATAACACCGACCATCAAATAGGCTATAGTAAACAGCAAAAGATTAAGTACAAAATACTGTATTGATTTTCGGGCAGTTATAAATCCAAAAAAAATAAACATTCCGCTTAAAATCGGCAACATTGGCAATCTAAAAATGGATTGACCAACTTTAAAACTGTTTATCGGAAGTAAGAAAGCATAGATTACAGTAGCAATTAAAACAACGGCATAGGCAATCCAGGTTTTATTTAATGATGGTTGACAAATTTCAACATTTGCCTGACTGTGGTGCAAACGCCAGTATTCATCTTCGTGATAAACAAGTGATTTTGCAGGATTCTTTTTTATTTTAGCTGCATAACGCAAAACAAATCCAATACCTACAAAATTGATTACCAGCCATATAACCAAGCGGTATTCAATACCGGAAAACATAGGCAAACCAGCAATTTCTTGAGCAATTCCGAGTGTAAAAGGATTAAGCAGACATCCTGCAAAGCCAATACCTGCTCCAATAAAGCACATACAAACGCCAACTATAGAATCGTAACCCATTGAAACAGATAAAGGTACGAAAATTATTACAAAAGCGATGGTTTCTTCACTCATTCCAAATACTGCTCCAAAAAAGCTAAACATTAACATTACTAGCGAAATAATAATATTATTGACACCAAGTTTCTTAAAAAGCCAATATCTTTCAAGTTTCTGACTTTTAATTAAAAATGAACTTACACCTGCATCAATAGCTTTACTTTCATTTAGAATCCAGAATGCACCTCCAAGTATAAGAATAAAAACAATAATACTCGGCGAACGAACAAATCCTTTGTAAAAAGCTGAAAATATTTCCCAGGTTTGGGGTTGCTGATCTACTTGGTGGTAAGAATCAGTTTGTATAACGGTGTGCTTATTTCCATTGGTTTCAATTGTTTGACGGTTAAATTCGCCCGCAGGAACAATCCAAGTAGTAATAGCCGCCAATAAGATGACGAAAAACACAATTACATATGTGTGTGGAAATTTCTTTTTAAGCATATCTGTGTTGAGTTTATTAAGTTTATTTAACTGTAATATTTTAGCCTTTAAAAACTGGACTTCTATTTATGGTTTTTTGCTTCAAAAATAGTAAAATTATTTAACAAATAGTTGTTTTCAGCAATGAGTTCTTAGGTGATTTTAAAAAAAATGGAATGGTTTGAAAAAAAACATTAATTTTGCCGATTATTTAACAATACCATACACAAATAAAGTAGTATGCAAAATTTTTCAGGATCAATTAATTCTAAACTACCTGGCACAGAATCATCTATATTTGCTGTAATGTCAGCTTTAGCTAACGAATCGGGTGCTATTAATTTATCTCAGGGTTTCCCTGATTTTCCGATTTCCGAAAAACTAATTGAATTGGTTCATAAGTATATGAAAAAAGGAATGAATCAATATGCATCCATGCTTGGTGTGCAAGCATTAAGAGAAGTTATTTCAGAAAAAGTTTTTAATACTTATGGTGCCAGCTATCATCCAGATAAAGAAATAAATATTACTGCTGGGGCTACACAAGCCTTATATACAATTATATCTTCTATAATTCATGATGGTGATGAAGTGCTGATTTTTGAACCTGCTTACGATAGTTATATTCCAGCTATCAGAATAAATGGTGGTATTCCTATTCATGCTCAACTACAAGCTCCTGATTATCATATTGACTGGGATATCGTCAAAAAGATGATTAACAAGAATACCAAAATGATCATTATTAATTCTCCTCAAAACCCAACAGGAAGTATTTTGAAAAAGGAAGATTTAAAAATGCTTGTTAAACTTACCGATAAAACTGATATAATTATAGTTAGTGATGAGGTTTATGAACATTTAATATACGATGGTATTCGTCATGAAAGTGTTTGTTATTATCCACAATTAGCTGAAAGAAGCTATATTGTTTATTCTTTTGGGAAAACGCTGCACGCTACCGGTTGGAAAATGGGGTATGTACTAGCTCCTGAAAATTTAATGAAAGAATTCAGAAAAGTGCATCAGTTTAATGTATTTACATGTAATACTCCTATCCAATATGCAATTGCTGAATATTTAAAAGACAAAGAAAATTACATTCACCTAAATGAGTTTTACCAACAAAAGCGTGATTTTTTTGTGTCGCAGATTAAAGATTCCAGATTTAAAATAATCCCTTGTTTTGGTACCTATTTTCAATTATTAGACTTTAGCAATATTACTGACGAAAAAGAAACAGATTTTGCCATCAGAATGACGAAAGAGTATAAATTAGCTTCCATTCCTTTATCTCCATTTTATCATAATAATAAAGATAACAAGATGCTGCGTTTTTGCTTTGCGAAAACAGAAGATACGATGAAAAAAGCTGCAGAGATTTTAAATAAAATATAATTAATTTTATTTCCTTTTTCTAAGCTTTAATATTTTTGTTTTATAATCTATTGAAGCTCTGAATTTTTGTAGGATATCACTTCCCAATACTCCATCAAAAGCTTGTAACCCTAATTTTTGATACGATTCGTTTACATGTTGCATATCTATTACTATTGAAAGATAATTCTTGATTTCAAAATCACCTATTAATAAGCTTTTTAAAACTAATGATTTACTTTCAAGAGTATTGGTTCCCAGTCCGGCAGAAAGAATTTCATTGTCAGTAAATGTATTGCTTTCAATATAGTTTACGATACGGGATATATCAAAAACGGTTTTAGAAGCACCAGTATCAATAAGTAAAAAAGCAGTTTTATGATTTATTTTCACTTCAATTAATAGATGAAAACCACTATTTTCGATTTTTATGAGTTGAAATGGAATTTTTGTAATCATATTTTTAGTTTTTAAATTCACAACTCATTATTAATATACAAAACTACTTCCACCTAAAAATTCTCTTAAAATAGAAGTTGGAGGAATTTCTCTTTCGGAAATTGGCAAAAAATAAGAAATAAATTTCTGTAATCTAACAGCTTCTGCATACTCTGGAACATTTTCAGGAACGGCTTTCAAAATTGGATCAGCAAAAGTTTTTAATACAGCTAATTCATAAAGAAGTGCTGAATTAAACATTGTATCAGCATTTTCCTGATAGGGGAAGATATTCAGTTCTTCACCATTTCTTACACTTTCCCAGCGACGGAGCGTTTCTAATGCACTATAGCCTCTTGTGCGATAATCGCGTACAATTCTTCTGATTAAGCGATTATCGGTGGTAGGTATAGGGTTTTGTTTGTCAATAGCCAATTGGGTTAAGGCTGAAACAAAGATTCGGTATTTTAGTTTTTCTTCAATTAAATGTGTAAGTTTTGAATTTAAACCATGTATGCCTTCAACTATAATTAAACTGTCTTTTGATATTTTCAGCATAGTATTGTCGTAAAAGCGTTTTCCAGTTATAAAATCAAATTTTGGGATTTCTACTTCATTTCCATCCATTAATTCCAGCAAATCTTTATTAAATTGCTCAATATCTAAAGCTTCAATACATTCGAAATCATAATCACCATTTTCATCTTTTGGTGTAAATTCTCGGTTTACAAAATAATTATCTAATGATATTTGAACGGTTTTAAACCCTAGAACCCTTAATTGAACTGACAATCGCATGCTGAAAGTAGTTTTCCCTGAAGAAGAAGGCCCTGAAATCAAAATTAATCGGGCTTCATTGCGTCGCTTAAAGATGTTATCGGCAATCTTGGCAATTTTCTTTTCATGCAAAGCTTCTGAAATCTTGATAAATTCGTTGTCTTTTTTCTCAATAACTGCATTGTTAAGGGAACCAACGTAAGGAACTTCTAAAATTTCACACCATTTTTTATGTTCGCGGAATATTTTGAACATTTTGTTTTGAATTACAATTTCTTCAATTTCATCCGGATGTTTCTGTTTTGGCACTTGTAATAATATTCCATTGAAGTATTTTACAATATTAAATTTCTTTAAATGACCTGTGCTTGGTACTAAATAACCATAAAAATAATTAACAGTATCCCCTAAATGATAAACAGATGAATACAATTGATTTCGTGTTTTGAATAAAATTGATTTATCATAAAGTCCATTATTATCGAATAATTTAATAGCATCTGTGGTTAGAATTTCTTTTCTGATAAATGGAATATCCAAGTCGATTATTTCTTGCATTTTGGTTTTAATTAATGCAATTGTTTGGTCATCTAAAACCAAATGAGAGTTACTTATATCACAGTACCATCCTTTTGAAACAGCATGTTCTATGCTTAATTCAGCCGAAGGATGTATCTCTTTAATTGCCTTAAAAAGAACAAATGCCAGTGAACGAATATAAACACGAATCCCGATATGATGTGTAACATCAATAAATTGAATAGTTTTAGGTTTGAAAACCTGATAAGTCAGTTCTTTTAATTTATTATTAACTAATGCAGCCAATATTGGTTGTTTTAAACAAACTTGCATATCTGTTGCAATTTCACTAAGTCTAGTTCCAATTGGATATTGCTTTATTGTATCACAATTTTTACAAATTATTTCTACCATTTTTTTGATAATAAGTTAGGAACAAAATAACGGATTATTTTTGAATTTAGTTTGTATTCAACTCAAATCTTTTTGACGCTCAAAAAAAGCATTTCAATTGCCAAAATTCATTCTTCAGCAGAAAATTATTGTTTGAAAAATCTTTAATTGATAATTTATGCAAAATAGATTGAAAAATTATAAATTTATAATATATTTATATTTAGTATATTAAGCAAGTAAACTAAAAAAACTATTAAACTGTGGAAACTTTTATTTAAAAAAAGTTTTTTTGGTTTATTATTTTTTATAATTTTGCAGCATGGAAGAAAAAGAATTATACATCATAGAAAAAGCAGGAGAACTGTTTAAGAAATACGGAATTAAAAGTGTTTCAATGGATGATATTGCACAACAATTAAGTATTTCTAAAAAAACACTTTATCAGTATTTTAAAGATAAAGCTGACTTAGTTACAAAAGTGGTAAATTCACACAATTGTGACCATGATAAAAAATTTATGGATTTAATTAATAGCGAAATGAATGCTATTGATGCATTAATTGAAGTTAGCAAACACTTGATTGACATGCTTAAAGAAATTAACCCTCCGATACTTTATGATTTACGTAAATACTATCCTGAATTAACCAAGGATTTAATAGTGAATCGTAAAGATCATGTTTTCAATAATATAAAAACAAACTTGATGAAAGGTATAAATGAAGGTTTATATCGTCAGGATATGAATCCAGATATTATTACTTCTATTTATGTAAAACGAATGGATGATGTTTTTTTTGAAGACGATAATTATTTAAACAGATTTCCACAACATGAAATTTTTAGTCAATTGTTTATTTATCACATTAGAGGAATTGTAAGTGAAAAAGGATTAAAATATTTTGATAATAAAATTAAAAACGAACCATTAATATAATATATAATAACAATGAAAATTAAAAAACTAATCATTACAACATTACTATTGGTTGTTACTATTGTTCCGCTTTTTGCACAGCAGAATGGTAATTTACAATTAACGCTGAAAGAAGCGAAAGAATATGCAATTAAAAACAGTCCGCTTATTAAGAATGCAAATATAGATTTAGCTTCTGCGAAGCAGAAAATCTGGGAAACCACATCTATTGGTTTGCCTCAGGTAAATGGTAAATTAGCTGGTTCATACCAATTAACAGTGCCTGAAAATATTAAGTCATTTTCGAGTTTAAGCAATTTGGGTAGCTGGATGTATGTTGCCGACCAATCTTTATTTGATTTAACAGGAAATGGCTCAAATTTTGGTCATATTGCAAAACCGACACCTACAGAACCTGCAAGTGATGCAGATTTAAAATGGGGTTTAACATTTGATGTTACAGTTTCTCAGTTAATTTTTAGTGGAGCTTATATAGTAGGATTACAAACTTCTAAGACTTTTAAACAGCTTTCGGAAGTAAGTATTACTAAATCAGAATATGATTTAATAGAATCTGTTACAAATGCTTATTTTCTTTGTGTAATTGCTCAGGAAAACAAACAAGTATTGGATAGCATATATAAGTCTACCGAAAAAATTCTATATGAAATTCAGGAAACGCAGAAAGTGGGATTTTTAGAAGAAACTGATGTAGATCAAATGCAATTAACACTTACCAATATCCAAAATACCAGAGATATGATTAACAGACAATGCGAAGTCGCATTAAATCTATTAAAATATCAAATGGGCATGGATTTAACTAAACAAATTGAATTGAAAGATAAAACTTCAGATTTAATCAGTCAACTCAATCCGGATGTAGTTTCAACTAAAAAATTAATTGTAGAAAATCAAATTGATTATCGTTTATTATCTGTGCAAGAACAAATGGCAAAATTGAATGTAAAGCTTCAAAAATCAACATTTTTGCCGGATGTTGCAGCTTATTACAATCATCAGGAAAATTTTAATAAAAAATCATTTTCCTTCACACCACCTGATGTTTTAGGTTTAAGTGTAAATGTTCCGATTTTTGGAAGTGGTCAAAAGATTGCAAAAGTAAAACAGGCTAATTTAAGTTTGTTAAAAATTCAAAATGGCAAAGAACAATTGAGTATGGGGTTGCAAGTTCAGTATTCTGATAGTCATTCGGCATTTATGACTGCAATGAGTAAATTTCAAACCAATAAAACTGCCCGCGATTTGTCAAGCAGAATTTATGACAAAGCCATCATTCGTTACAAGGAAGGTATGATAAGTAGTTTAGAATTATCTCAAGCCCAAAATCAGTATTTACAGGCACAATCTAATTATTTCAATACTATTATTGAAATGTCAACAGCCTATAGTAAATTAGAAAAATTAATAAAGTAATTAAAAATCAATAAAATATATAAGAATGAAAAAGTTAATCATAATTTTAGGAATTATAATCACAATAGTTGCTTGCAAGAACAATGGTGACAAAAAAGCACAACTTGATAAATTGATTAAGGACAGAGATGCTTTAACTGAGCAAATTAATAAATTACAAAAAGAATATGATGCTACAAATCCTGATACAACTGCAAAAATTAAATTAGTTGAACTTACTGAAGTTAAGATACAGGAATTCAACCATTATGTTGAAGTTCAGGGAAAGGTAGATGGAGAAGATAATATTTATGTTGCACCTAAAATGTCAGGTATTGTAACAGATATCTATGTTAAAGAAGGTGATGCTGTAAAAAAAGGACAATTACTTGCTCAAGTGGATGATGCTGTTATTAAACAAGGAATAAATGAACTTAAAACACAACAAATTTTTGCAAATAATATATATATCAAACAAAAGAGTTTATGGGAGAAAAAGATTGGTTCAGAAGTTCAATTTTTAACAGCAAAAAATAATAAGGAATCATTGGATGATAAAATGAAATCATTAAATGAACAATTGGCTTTAACCCGTATTACAGCCCCCATTACAGGCACAATTGAAGAAGTTTCGTTAAAAGTTGGACAAGTTGCAACTCCTGCTCCTAATATGCCTGCATTTCGTATGGTAAACTTTAGTAAAGTGAAAGTAACAGCTGAAGTTGCCGAAGCTTATTCTCAAAAAGTACGTAAAGGTGACAATGTCATTATTAACTTTCCTGATTTTAATCAAGAAATAAACACAATTATTTCGTTCTCAAGTAAATTTATTAATCCTACGAATCGTACATTTACAATTGAATCGCGTTTGAATCCCGGTAAAATAGAATTTAGAGCCAACATGATTGCATTGGTTAAAATAAACGATTACAAAAAGAAAGATGCATTGGTAGTTCCTGTAAATATTATACAGAAAGATGCTGCAGGAGATTATGTATTTGTAGCAACTGAAAAAGGAAATAAAAAAATTGCTGAAAAACGTGTTATTAAAAGCGGACAGAACTATAATGGTTATGCAGAGGTAATTGAAGGACTGAAAGTTGGTGATAAAATTATAGTTACCGGTTATCAGAATTTAGAAGATGGAGAAACCATTAAATTATAACTATTAAAACTATTTTACGATGAAGAATGAAAAATTAAAAGAGTTTTTCGGAACCAGTTGGGCAATAAACAACAAAACCAGTATCTATGTATTGGCTGTTATTATTGCTATATTTGGAATGATGAGCTATCAGTCTATTCCAAAGGAACAATTTCCAGAGCTGGTAATTCCGACAGTGATTGTAAATACTATTTATCCGGGTACTTCACCAACAGATATGGAAAATCTGATTACACGTATTATTGAAAAAAATCTTAAATCAATAAACGGAGTAAAGAAAATTACCAGCAATTCTATTCAGGATTTCTCAACCATTATTATTGAATTTAATACAGGAATTACAGTATCTGATGCTAAACAAAAGGTTAAAGATGCTGTGGATAAGTCAAAATCTGATTTGCCAAATGATATGCCTGCTGATCCAAATGTAATGGAAATTGACTTTTCTGAAATCCCTATAATGTATATCAATATTTCAGGAGATTTTGAACTGGATAAACTGAAAAGATATGCTGATGATATGCAGGATGAAATTGAAGCATTGAAAGAAATAACTAGAGTGGATATTGTAGGTGCATTAGATCGCGAAATCCAGATTAATGTGGATATGTACAAAATGCAAGCTGCAAGTGTAACTTTATCAGATATTGACAGAGCTATTGCATCTGAAAATATTACTATATCAGGTGGCTCGGTCGAAATGCAGGGTATGAAACGTAGCATTCGTGTAACCGGCGAATTTAAAAATATGGATGTTATCAAAAATATTGTGATAAAATCGTCGAGTGGAGCTTTGACTTATCTGAAAGATATTGCTGAAGTCAGAGATGGCTTTAAAGAAAAGGAAAGTTATGCTTCTTTGGATCGTAAAAATGTCATTACACTTAATATTGTAAAGAAAAGCGGTCAGAATTTATTGGAAGCTTCCGATAAAATCAAAACTATTCTTGATAATATGAAGAAAGATAAACTGCCATCTAAACTAAATATTACAATTACAGGTGATCAGTCTGTTCATACTCGTACTACATTGGCTGACCTGAACAATACTATTATTATCGGATTTATTCTGGTAACCATTGTTCTGATGTTTTTTATGGGCTTAACCAATGCCTTGTTTGTGGGACTTTCTGTTCCTTTATCTATGGCACTGGCATATATTGTGATGCCTGGAATAGGTTTTACAATGAATATGCTGGTAATGTTTGCCTTTATCTTTGCATTGGGTATTGTGGTGGACGACGCTATTGTGGTAATAGAGAATACGCATAGGTTGTTCAAGAAACATAAAGGGAAAATGGATATTCAACAAGCAGCTAAATTTGCTGCAGGTGAAGTATTTGTGCCAATTCTTTCGGGAACACTGACTACTTTGGCTCCTTTCTTCCCATTGGCTTTTTGGCCTGGAATTATTGGAAAGTTTATGTACTTTATTCCAGTTACGTTAATCATTACTTTGTTTGCTTCGCTTGTAGTAGCTTATATCTTTAACCCAGTATTTGCGGTTTCTTTTATGAAACATGATGATGACGAAGAACATCATTTCACTGCTAAGAAAATTTGGACAATTGGTGGAGTTTTCGCTGGAATTGGTGTGTTATTTCATTTGATGTCATTACCGGGAATTGCTAATTTTTCAATTTTTATCGGAATTATTTTTGTGTTGCATCAATTTTATGGACGCAAAGTTTTATATCGTTTTCAACATACATTTATTCCTGCTTTGATGAGAAGATATGAACTGTTGGTTAGGTCTATTTTAAAGGGTAAACGACCTTATCATCTGTTGTGGATGTTAATTGGATTATTTTTTGTGACAATAATTATAACAGGAATTGCTAAACCTAAAGTAGTTTTCTTCCCAAGCAGTGATCCTAATTTTATTTATGCTTATATTAAAATGCCGGTAGGGACTGATATTGCTAAGACCGATTCTATTACCAGTATTGTTGAAAACAGAGTGTTTAGCGTTATCGGTGATCATAATCCTGCAGTAGAATCTATTATTTCTAACGTTGCAGTTAATGCATCAGAAAGCACTTTCGATAATAAATCTTCGGCTACCAATCTTGGTAAAGTTACTGTAGCTTTTGTGGAATATGCCAAACGACAGGGTATTAATTCGAGCATATACTTAGATAAGATTAGAGAAGCAGTAAAGGGAATTGCTGGTGTAGAAATTACAGTTGCACAAAACCAAAACGGTCCTCCTACAGGTAAACCGATTAACATAGAAGTAAGTGGTGAAGATATCAATGATTTAGCAACTGCTGCTAAAGGATTTAAAGAGTTTGTCAATTCATTGAAAATTCCAGGAATTGAAGAATTGAAAACTGATTTTGACGAAGGTAAACCTGAGTTAATTATTGATATCGATCGCGAAAGGGCTAATCATGAAGGAATTTCAACTGGACAAATTGGTATGGAAATCCGTAATGCCATTCTAGGTAAAGAAATTTCAAAATATCGCGAAGGTGAAGATCAATATCCTATTCAACTGAGATATCAGGAAGATCAACGTAAAAACATTGACCGTATTCTTGATTTAAAGATTACTTATCGTGATATGAATACTGGATTGTTACGTCAGATTCCATTGTCATCTATTGCAAAACTAAAATATGAAAATGCTTACGGAGGTATTAAACGTAAGAATCTGAAACGTGTAATTACTGTTTCTTCAAATGTTTTAAAAGATTATAATGCCAATGAGATTGTTATGAAAATCAATGCTGAATTACCTAAATTCAAGATGAAAGAAGGCATTGAAATTAACCTTACCGGTGAACAGGAAGACCAGAAAGAAACAATGTCATTCTTAAGCAAAGCAATGCTTTTGGCTATGTTCCTTATTATGTTTATCATGATTACTCAATTTAATTCAATCAGTAAACCAATTATTATTTTTAGTGAGGTTATCTTTAGTATTATTGGGGTATTACTTGGTTTTATTATCTTCAACATGCCGATATCTATCATTATGACAGGTATGGGGGTCGTGGCATTAGCTGGTATTGTGGTTCGTAATGGTATATTGCTCGTAGAATTTACCGATGTGCTTAAAGAACAGGGCATGAAAACACGTGAAGCTATTATTCAGGCTGGTAAAACGCGTATAACTCCTGTTATTTTAACTGCTTCGGCCACAATATTGGGATTGGTACCTTTGGCCATAGGTTTTAATATAGATTTTGTATCTTTATTTGTAAGTTTGCAACCACACATCCATTTTGGTGGTGATAATGTGGCTTTCTTCGGAGCTTTGGCTTGGACCATTATCTTTGGATTGAGTTTTGCTACTTTCTTGACATTGTTATTTATTCCTGCAATGTATCTTATAACTTACACAATGAAAGTAAAAATGCAAAGACGCAAATCGAATAGAAAAGCACGTAAAATGCTTTAGGCGGGAAGTATTTATTATAAAATTTAAGCGATTCTATTTCTTTATGAGATAGAATCGCTTTTTTATTTAATAAGAATACTTTATTAATAGTTTTTGTGAAAGAACTTCTTTTCGTAATGGTTTACTATTTTAAACACGATTAACCGACTAATTTAAAAAGTATTTGTTTCGTGCTTACGGCACTTTATTGATGTTTTTACTATTATGTTACCAAACTTTTGCAACTAAGTTGCTAAAAATAGTTCCGTTAGGAACGATAGTTTGGTTAAAAATATATACTCGAAAATTTTAAGCCCAATAAGGGCGAAACAAATATATTGTTTGTAGCTTGTAGTATCGATTTTAAATGATTTGTTTGATTTTAGTCTGTAAGTAGTAATTTTTAAACGTAATTTAGGTTATCAGCAAGTCTATAATACAAAATGCGCCATAAATTACACTGGCGATACCATTGGTAGTGAAAAATGCCAAATTAATACGGTTTAAGTTGTTGGTTTTTACAATCAAATGCTGATAGAGTAATAAAAAGCTAAAAATACCTCCTCCAATCCAGTAAATAATATGCCAGTTTCCGATAAAACCAATGACAATGATAAGAAGAAAAGATAATAAATGCAAGATAGAAGAAAATCCCAAGGATTTCTTTATACCTATGCTTGCAGGTATCGATTTAAGTTGTTGCGATTTATCAAAGTCAATATCTTGCAGGGCGTAAATAATATCAAATCCACTTACCCAAAATAACACCATAAAAGATAACAACAAAGGCAATACAGCAAATTCGCCACTAATGGCAATATAAGCTCCAATAGGAGCCAATGCCAGCCCTAAACCAAGCACTAAGTGGCTGAAAGAAGTAAATCTTTTGCACAAACTGTATCCTAAGATAACGATTAATGCGACTGGCGAAAGATAAAACGCAAGTTTATTATCATTCAGAAAATAGGTAGTTATGATAAATAATACAGAATTAAGAATTACAAAAGCCAATGCTCTGTATGGTTTGATGATTCCTGCCGGTATTTCTCTATTAGCAGTACGTTGGTTGGCTGCATCAAACTTTCGATCGACAAAACGGTTGAAACCCATTGCCGAATTGCGAGCAAATACCATACACAAAATAACCATCAATAAAGTTTCCCATCGGAAATGATTAAGAACTTCAACACCCATAAAAAAACCTACCAATGCAAAAGGCATTGCAAAAATGGTATGCGCAAATTTTACAAGAGATAAATAATTTTTAAACTTTGGAATTATTTTGTTCACAATTATAAGCTTACTACTATTAATAGTTGTATAATCCATAGTGCAGTCGCATTTCTTTTTCTTCGGGCGAAAGTGCGGCATAATCTGCTTTTTCTTTTTCTATTTTTTTGCGTTTTTCTTCTTCAATGGCATAGATATCATCCAAATATTTCTGTACAACTTTCTTTTTTAGGAAATCACGGGCAACAGATGGGAATAACTCAAGCAGTAATTCATCTTTCTCATTTTCGGCTAACTTTAAATTACCATATTCGGGGAAAACAGAATTTTCTTGTTTTTTGTAATTTTTTGTATCGTAAGCCACTTCTTCCTTAACTCCTGCAACTTTCATCCTGAATTCAGGATCAATGGGCAGAGGTGTTTTGCCATAAGATCCTTTTACCAAATTTACAAATTGTATAGATTTTGTAGTATAAGGAGGTAAATTTTTATTTTCGTCGATCACACAATTAACTGCTTGAACTCCGACAATTTGGCTCGTTGGTGTAACCAATGGAGGGCAGCCGGCAGCAACTCTCACCATCGGTACTAATTCCAATACTCTGGGTAATAACTGATCTAGTTTTAATTGTTTTAATTGAGCCAGCATATTAGTATACATTCCGCCAGGAATTTCGGCATTTTTTACCATTTCGTCGGGAGCTGGAAAGTTGAAGAATTTTTCAATGTCCTGAGTTATCTGCAACAATTCTTCTTCTTTGTGTGCTTTGGCAAAAGCAATCGCCATATCAAACATTTTATCTACAGAAGGTGGTAATTTGTCTTTGGTGATATCAAATTCTATCGGGAATAATTTATAACTATCGAAATCGGCCATTTCGTGGCGAATGGCTTTTAGTTCTTTATTAATTTTAACTACAACGTCAACATTTACACCGGTATCTAGTCCAAGCTTATCGGCAAATAGCTGGATAATCTCAAAAGCAGGAGCGGCAGGACCACCGGCAAAGTTCATGATAGAAGTATCTACAATATCCACTCCATTAACAATTGCCATCAACACAGCTGCTAGTCCATAACCTGGTGTGCAGTGCGTATGAAAATCAATAGGAATGCTTAGTTCTCTTTTCAAACGCGAAATTAATTCACCCGATTTATTAGGTGGTATCAATCCAGCCATATCTTTAACACTAATCATATCAGCTCCCATTGCTTCCAGTTCTTTGGCTTTTCCCACAAAATAATCGATAGTAAAAATATCGTGTGGCAAGGTTTTGAAATGAAGTAAAGCTTTTATTTTTTGTTTGGAAGTAAACTTTGGATCAACAGTATAGCATATCGTACAATCAGCAATTCCACCATTTTTCTTTACGTAATTAATGGTAGATTTCATATTGCTTACATCATTCAATGCATCAAAAATACGCATAATATCAATGCCCGATTGAACGGCATTGCGGTTAAATCCTTCGATAACTTCATCAGGATAGGGGTTGTAACCAAATAAATTACGTCCACGCGATAAAGCTGTTAGTTTAGAAGAATCGCCGATAGCGGTTTTTATTTTCTCAAGTCTTTCCCATGGATTTTCATTCAAATAGCGCATTATAGAATCGGGAACAGCTCCACCCCATACTTCCATAGCATAAAAATTGGCTTCTTTAAACAATGGCAATACACGGTCCACTTGATCTTGTGTCATGCGGGTTGCAAACAAAGATTGCTGTCCATCACGTAATGTTAAATCCCTGATTAATAGTTTTCTTTTCATAAAATCCTGGTTTGTAAAACTGAGAAAAATAGTTTTTGTTATAGAATGCAAATTTATAATTTATCTCTGATTTAAAAAGGACTTTTGGAATTATTTTAGGAAGAAAACTACTGTATTTTCAAATAATTAATCATCATCTCTGTTAATTCTTATTGCACCACCCATCGAAATACCTAACTTTATACCTAACTCTTTGTACTTGCTATTTTCAAAACTTGTAAATGCTTCTATTTTAAATATCTTTAATATATTTTCGAGACCATAACCCAATTCGTAATAATGAGGTGAATGTTCAGTTTTTAAGTAATTAAAAGAAATGCTTTCGCGAACACCTGTAATGTTTAGCCAAAACGATTGCGTAAGTAAAAACTTCTTCATTGAAAGGTTAATATGCAAGCCACAATAAGCTCCTTGTGTACTGTAAGTATAATAATCGAGGAGTCGATAGGAGTTCATTGGATTAGTAAAATCAACGGCGATCTTACTTCCATTAAAGTGTTTATAATCTGTAAAATATAGTTGACTTTCGTTAAACGTATTTCCTGCAAATGCTTTAATATTCAATGTACGGCGATATCCTTCAATCTGATGCTGTATACTTGCTTCAAGACGATGAAAATCAACATCACTTCCCAAAATATCTTTGAATCCTCCATTGTATTCAAGTGAAATTATCGGGAACAAATCCAACATCGGCTCTTTTTTGCCATTGACTTTCCGATATTTTACAATGGGATGATAATCTAATTTGAATGTTGCAGTAAATGCTTGATGTGTCGGGAACATTGTTGAAGAATCTTCGATATTGTAAGGCGCATTGGATGTGTAGGGGCGGTCTTTCGAATGTATCCAGCTATAATTACTTTGATTAAAAAGCGGGCTTCGTTCTGCCCATCCTATGGTTGTTTTGATTTTAATTTTATCAGAAAGAAATGTTTTGAATTCAATTTCAGCCACATCATTCTGATAGATTTTCATGTAGTTTTTTCGTCCTAAAAGCGTTGTGATGGAATTAAAGAACGGATAGATGCCTTCATCCTGATTGAACTGCATAACTTTCCGACCGCCCTGAAGCTTTATGTAAGATTTTTTATAATAGCTATTGTTAAAGTAATAGTAAAAACTACCAGCTGCCGAAAAGACTTTATTGCTGAAACCATACCTGATTTCAGGGACTATCTTCAATGAAGCATCGCGATTTACGGTGTAACGCAACTCAACAGGAATGTTCAGATTGAATCCTTCAACAGTATTAAAATTTAAATTGATAAGTGGCGAAGGATATTTGAGGCTCAATCGTTTATTTATAAAAAACATTTTTCCAAAAATAATGCCACCCAATGTCTTCCCGAAAATAGCAGAAGAAGCAGAATCACTATTTTTAATTGCTTTAATGCTATCCATTTTAAATTCGAGGCTGCGTTTATTTTCTGTAACAGTGAGTGGAATGGGACGGATTGAATCCCAGAACTGCGTGGTTTTTTTAAAAGCCATTGAGTCGATTTTCATCGTAAAATCACTTACCACTTCCGGTTCCTTAGCTTTCTTTTTTGCTTCTTTTTCATAGGCTTTCATCGCCTTTTTAAAATCGGAAAGTGTAAATTTGTCTTCTTCTTTTGGAGTTGAAGTGGTGTCAGCTGAAGATTGGGGGTTCCGTTTCTTTAGCTTTCGTTCTTCGTCCAAAGCATTTGCATATTCGCGTTCGGTTTTTTCGTCAACCAGCGTGAGTTTGTCAAATTCAAGTGAATCGTTTATCTCCAACTGATAGTTACTTAATGATGCAAGATATTTCCAGCTTACTTTTACACCAAAAAAACTTCCTTTGATGTTATATTGCTGATTGATGGGAACCCAGGTTTTATCGTTAACCGCAGCAAACATTTGATTGATTACAAATTCAAATCCCTGCACATGAGTTTTCAGATTGAAATTATACACACACCATAATTTATCGACAATATAAATATCACCGCTAAAAACATTGCTGCCTTTGCTGCGGGGAATTAAGCTGATTTTATGAATTTCGCTTCCTTTATCGTTAAAAGTATTGATGAGCTTAAACCTGTAGAAAGAAAATGCAGAAGGTGATAAGGGTGAAACTGTTCCACCGAAATCGGGCTCGTAAATACTGGCATTGATAAAATCGGCTACCATGGAAGCAGAACTGTCGTTGCTGTTGTCTCTGGCCGAAATTACCCTTTGTTCGTATTTATTGGGATAGTCGTAACGAATATGATTATAAGATTCGTTGGTAAAATACTCTACGGTATCAATACCTTTTGATTTTCCTATTTTATAAACAATGTTTGGCATTTTAACTTCACCGGCTCCTTTTATATATATATCCGCATCGTAGGCTTTCACTATCATGCGGTAATAATAAGATGCTGCTACTGCCTTTCGCATAATACTGTAGGCAGGATCTTCGCTTGAAGCAACAATATTTACGGTTTTTAATTCAATCATCTGTTCGTTGAGCCGAATATCCAGGCTAGTATAAGTTTGCTGAACGGATATAAGTTTACTCTCCGATTTATAACCCAAACAACGGAAATCAATGTGATATTCGCCTGAGCGTGTCGGGTATTCAAAAAAACCGTTTTCATTGGCAACCGTTCCGGTTTTAAGCTCTTTAATGTAAAGAGTTGCATAAGCTAAGGGTTTGCCTTTACTATCTTTTATGTATCCTTTAATACCCGTTTGGGCACAAATGGATGAGGATGCAAGAAACAATACAAAAGCAGCGATTAGTATGGTTTTTATTTGAAATAAGACTGAGATATTTTTGCTTGTAATCGGTTTAATTGTAATATCATTCATAAAAGTAGGCTTAATTAGCAGACCAAAGATAGTATAAATTCAAAAGTATATGTTTTATACGACGAATATTATTGTATAAATGTTACAACAGTTGAGATTATGCTTAGTTGTTCACAGATACCATTTTTCAAGCTACAAATGCACTCTGCAGCCTTACAGATAGCATTGTACAAATTGCAAATGTACTTTGCAGTTTTACTTATACCATTGTGCAAACTACAAATGCATCTTGCAGTCTTACATAAACCATTGTTCAAATTACAAATGCATTTTGCAGTCTTACATAAACCATTGTACAAACTACAAATGCACTCTGCGGTCTTTCATATACCATTGTGCAAATTACAAATGCACAATGTAAGGTTTCTTAGCCCTTTTTTCAGTTATAATAGCCCCATTACAGATAAGTATATTAATTAAAAAAATAAAGAATCTGCAATGTATCTCAATTATTCTTTTTAAGTTTGTGGAAGAAATTAATAAATAAGGCATTTGTCAGGACTTTACATGCAAATATTATGGACGTAAAGAATGATTTTGAAAGGTATTGCCAAATGTTATAACTCATTTCCACAGAAATCGAACCATGGAAAAATACCCTAACATAAAAAAAGGACAGTTTACCGTTATGTTTCTTGACAGAAATACTGGTATTGTTTTGGACCATGATTTTAAATATGATAAATCTGACACAATACAAAAGGTTTATTCTATTCATGGTAGTCTAAAAAAAGCCATTGAATATGCTGAAAATAGGAAAACAATTACAGAACATGGCAATAATAACATTGGTTATTGTATATATGACAAAAATGAAAATATAGTTCTTCACACGGACAATCTCACGAAAAATAATTCTCTTACGATAAAGACATTAGTAATCAATGGCGACAAATTTTCTGATACAGAAGGTTTTTATAATGAAATCGACAAGGTGCTAACTTCAGAGCTTAATTGGAAGACAGGGCACAATTTAAACGCTCTCAATGATATTTTGTGGGGTGGCTTCGGTGTGCATGAATATGAGGAGTCAATATACCTTGTCTGGAATAATTCGGCAAAAAGCAAAATGGTACTTTCAGACCTCTTGGAAAATAAAACATTATATCAAACTATAATTGAAATTATAAGAGATCATGCTCATATCGTGTTTAGTGAAAATTAATTCGGCTGTTTATAAATGTGTTGCAACAATAGCGAAAGCAATGAGTTATAACAGCAAGTAGAGAACGTTATTAAAAAACAAATTATGCAAATTCAATCCAACACCCCCGAAGACTACATCGCACAATTGCCTGAGGACAGGCAACAAGCCATTGCACTGTTGTGCCAGTCCATACGCAATAATATCCCCCAAGGTTTTGAGGAATGTATCAGCTATGGCATGATAGGCTATGTGCTGCCACATGCATTGTATCCCAAGGGTTATCATTGCAATCCCAAATTACCGTTGCCATTTATTAATATTGCTTCGCAAAAAAACTTTATCGCCATTTACCACATGGGTATATATGCCAGCACTCAATTGATGGATTGGTTTCTGGCTGAATATCCTAAGCATTGCAAAGCCAAATTAGATATGGGCAAAAGCTGTATCCGCTTTAAAAAAATGGATCAGATACCCTACCAACTAATAGGAGAACTGGCAAGCAAAATAACCGCACAGGAATGGATTAATATGTATGGATCAAATTTTGTAAAAAACAATGAACAATAACCGCTTAGCGGTTTAGTAAAAATAATAAACAAATGAAAAACAAATACATTTTAAGTCTTTTTTTGGCCGGATTTATCATTGTCATCATAAGTGCATTGATTAAAATTAACCACGTCCTGTTTATGGATATCAACATCGGTAATGCACTCCTGATGTTTGGCATGTTATTACAAGTTGTATCCGGCATTTTGGCAATATGGAAAATGCTTAGCAACAAAAAGCCCGATAATTTCTGGAACAGTTAATTATTCTGGATAAGAAAACCATGATGTTTTCTCAATTAATACTACTTAAGTGACTTTAACTGCCTTTTGGAAGCCGAAACACTATCTGCAATTATCATTGTTAATCTAATAACAAATTAATTTCAAAATTAAGCGTAAAGAATATATTTTTTTCTAATTTTGTCTCAAAATTGAAAAACCTTTTAACATGAATATTTTATCAAACAGGATCAATAGCCTTTCTGAGTCAGAAACATTAGCAATGACACAGAAAAGCAGAGAATTACAAGCACTAGGGCACAATGTAATCAATTTAAGCATCGGCGAACCCGATTTCGATACGCCGATGGAAATTAAAACGTTTGCTAAAAATGCAATTGACGATAACTATTCACATTACACACCTGTTTCCGGCTACATGGACTTGCGTCAGGCAATTTGTCGCAAATTAAAAAGAGATAACGATTTAGATTTCAAACCTGAGCAAATTGTAGTTTCAAACGGTGCCAAGCAATCCTTGGCAAATGTAGTGCTAAGTCTTGTTAATCCCGGTGATGAGGTAATTATTCCTGCACCATATTGGGTTTCTTATAAAGAAATCATCAAATTAGCCGAAGCAAAAGCGGTATATATCAATGCACCCATCGAACAGGATTTTAAAATTACGGCTCAGCAGGTAGAAGCTGCCATAACACCTAAAACCAAGCTTTTCATGTTCAGCAGTCCTTGTAACCCTACAGGTTCTGTTTATACCAGAGAAGAACTAAAATCAATTGCCGAAGTAATTGCAAAACATCCCAACATTTACATTTTAGCTGATGAAATATACGAACTCATCAATTTTGGTGGCAAACATGAAAGTATTGCTCAGTTTGATTTCATAAGAGATAAAGTAATTACTGTGAACGGAGTTTCCAAAGGCTTTGCCATGACTGGTTGGAGAATCGGTTATCTGGCTGCACCCACTTTTATTGCCAAAGCTTGCGATAAACTTCAAGGACAAATTACTTCTGCACCAAGTTCAATTGCGCAACGTGCAACTTTAAGAGCAATGGAGTGCAATCCTAAAGAATCAGCTGATGTAAAGAACATGTTGGCTGCTTTCCGCGAAAGAAGAGATTTATTGATATCCTTATTAAAGGACATACCTGGTATAAAAACCAACCAGCCACAAGGTGCTTTCTATGTATTTCCTGATGTGTCTTATTATTATGGCAAATCTTACGAAGGAAATGTGATTAATGGGGGTGAAGATTTATGTATGTATTTGTTGAATACCGTATTTGTAGCTTTGGTTTCAGGAGCTGCTTTCGGCGATCCTAATTGTGTGAGGTTTTCGTATGCCACTTCCAATGAAAACTTAATAGAAGCTGTAAAACGTATTAAAGAAGCTTTAGGAAAATTGAAATAAAAATCTTGAGTTAATTAAAAAGACCTAAGTTTATGAAAAACTTAGGTCTTTTTTGTTTGAGTTTGCTTACAATTTCTTTTCCAGAAAGTAATAAACCACCAAACTAATTCCTCCTAATAGAAAAATCATTGCAAAATAACCCTCTTCGTGCATACAGCCATAATATTCCAATGCTCGTGCTATTAAAATTCCTGCACCAATTGAAATAGAAAGCAATCCATATTTAAGATTCAAAGCCTTATTAGGAGTTTTGTTTTTGTCAAAATAATCACCATCTAAGCCTCTTCTTATTAGCTCCATGCGTTCTTTTTTGCGAATTCCAAGATAAACAATTCCAAAAACCATTGCAAAAATACTAATCGGAACAAAAATGTCTTCCATGTTTTTAAAGTTTTAATTGTTTCTTATTATGACGCAAGCTTCGGAAAACAGGTTACAAAAATAATCAAAGGTAAAGTGAAAAGGTTAAAGGTTAAAATAAAAAGGCAGCAAATAGGAAAGTAAAAACCATTAACTATTAACTAAGAACAATTAACTAATAACAATTAACTAATAACCAAAAACAAATACTCATTTCAACAAGTTTTTTCAGTGCTTTAGATATAAAAAAACATGTTTCAACCATTATAGTTTTATTCACCTCAGGTATTAACTACCTTTGTAACCTAAATTAAGATATTAGCGTCAAAATTCAAAATGGCATATAAGGACGATAACTTTTATTTGGAGCAAATCAAACGAGGCAATACTGATGCGTATGCTATGCTTATCAACAAGCATAAAACCATGGCATTTAATGTGGCTTTGCGTGTTACGCACAACAGAGAAGACGCCGAAGAAGTTATTCAGGATGCATTTTTAAAAGTTTATTATTCATTAAAAGATTTTGAGGGCAAATCAAAGTTTACTACATGGTTGTTCAGAATAGTTTATAATCAAGCTATTTCAAAAATTCGCAAAAAAACTATCGATCAACATACGATAGATGAAGAAATAATTGATAATTTTACCGTCAGTGAAATAAGTAACGGATTGACCTATCTGAAAGCTGAAGAACAAACGAAATACATCAATTTAGTTTTGGCAAAGCTTACAGAAGAAGATAGTACAATTGTTACCTTATTTTATCTAAACGAAAGTTCTGTAGAGGAAGTGAGCGAGATTACAGGTTTAAGCGAGGCAAATGTAAAAGTAAAATTGCATCGCAGCCGTAAAAAATTGTATGATGAACTTAAACTATTATTAAGCAATGAGGTTAATACATTAATATGAACAATACACAAGACAAAGACCCTTTATTGGCTAAATTACTCAGTCAATTGCCCATGGAAGAACCTTCTGATGGTTTCACTCAACGTATAATGTCTTTTATTCAACAACCTGAAATTGTTAATACAGCGCATTCTTCTTTTTTTGTTCGTTATAGGTATTGGCTTATTGCGTTGCTTGCTGTTGCATTATTAATTATTTCAACTATCTTTTTCCCTTCTTTTATCGGACACACACAAATTGAGTCGTTACATAAGTTTTTCAATCCTTATATAAGTGCATTCAACAGCATTTCATTATTACTAAAAATGCAACCAATAATAAGTATTGTAATTTTTGCGTTAGTAGGTTTGTTTTTAATTGACAAATTGCTTTCACGTATGTTTCATCCTAACATTCAGCATTCATAATAATATGAATTCAAGTGTAAAACTTATTCTTTATATACTTATTATTGCTGTATTTACAGCTTGCAAGTCCACTTCCAAACTACATAAACAAGAACATTTAACTCATAAATCAAGTTCGGAGTTTTATAAAATCTATTCTCAAAAATTAGGATATGACCTGGAGGGTTCCGAAGAAAAGAAATTTGTTGAAACAGTAAATGCATGGTTAGGCGTTCCCTACAAATATGGAGGATGCTCCATGGAGGGCACTGATTGCTCATGTTTTGTCAGTGTTTTTTACAAAGATGTATACGGAATCTCTCTTCCACGTAAATCTGAGGATATGCAGCAACAAACTAAAACAATTGAAAAAGCCGAATTAAAACAAGGTGATTTGGTCTTTTTTAAAATTGAAGATGTGAAAGTTTCACATGTCGGCATTTATATCAGCAAAGGACATTTTGTACATTCCACAACTTCAAAAGGTGTAATGATTAATAGTCTGGATGAGAATTATTATAAAAAATACTTTCACAAAGCAGGACGGGTAAACGTTAAATCATAAAAGTTTTTGATATACGATTTATCACCAGAAATACAGTAATCCTTTCCTTATAAAATTTTTTTCCCTTTGGTTTAATACTGTCTATAATGATAGACATTGTCCAAAAAAACTATTTTTTCTAAGAAAAACATAAATTATTTAGTATTTTTGTTCATCAGAACATAAATTTTCAAATAAATATACAAACCTTTAATATAAATAAGTTATGTCAGAGAAAATAAGTAATAAAGTGGCTCCTGGTGTGGTAACCGGAGATGATTTACAGGAAATTTTTCGTATTGCCAAACAAGAGAAATTTGCAATCCCTGCAGTGAATGTTGTTGGTACTAACTCTGTGAATGCAGTGATGGAAGCTGCAAAAGTAGTTAATTCGCCTATTATGATTCAATTTTCTAATGGTGGTGGAATTTTTTATGCAGGAAAAGCTTTGTCAAATACTGAAGAAAAAGCATCCATCGCAGGTACAGTTTCAGGAGCAATGCATGTTCATCAAATGGCTGAATATTATGGAATACCTGTTATTTTACATACCGACCATGCTGCTAAAAAATTATTACCCTGGATAGATGGTTTGTTGGATGCAGGTGAGAAGTTCTTTAAACTTCATGGCAAGCCTTTATTTAGTTCTCACATGCTCGATTTATCTGAAGAAACCTTGGAAGAAAATATCGAGATTTGCAAAAAATACCTGACTCGCATGAGCAAAATGGGAATGACATTGGAAATAGAATTGGGTATTACCGGTGGAGAAGAAGATGGTGTTGATAATACACATGTTGACAATGCTCGCCTTTATACGCAACCTGCAGATGTTGCTTATGCTTATGAAGAATTGAGTAAAATAAGCAACCGTTTTACAATTGCAGCTTCTTTTGGCAATGTTCATGGAGTGTATAAACCGGGTAATGTTAAATTAGAACCGGTTATTCTGCATAATTCTCAGGTTTATATTCAACAAAAATATAATACTGTTGCCAATCCTGTAAATTTTGTTTTTCATGGTGGCTCGGGTTCTGAACCTGAAAAAATTCGTGAAGCAATCGGTTATGGTGTTATTAAAATGAATATTGATACCGATACACAATGGGCATATTGGGAAGGTGTACTTGAATATTACAAGAAAAATGAAGGCTATTTGCAGGGACAAATAGGAAACCCTGATGGAGAAGATAAACCTAACAAAAAATACTACGATCCACGAGCATGGCTGAGAGAAGGTGAAAAAACAACAGTTGAAAGATTAAAAATTGCTTTTAGTGATTTAAATTGTATAGATAGATATTAATTAATTTCTTCCTAAAGGGATAGTTTTACCAATCGTGAAATTATACCTTTTAAAATAGAAATAAAAAAATAGAAAATTAAATAAAATTAACATTCTTTTTTTAATCTGGATTGTTTAAATAAGAAACATAATATCAAAATAAACTATAGGAGATTTATAAAATGGCAAACTTATCTGTTAAATATTTAGGATTGGAATTAAAAAATCCAATTATTGTCGGAGCATCAAATATTGTTGATGATTATGATAATCTGAAACGATTAGAAGATGCAGGAGCATCGGCTATTGTTTACAAATCGCTTTTCGAAGAACAAATACAACTTGAATCTCTCCAACTGGAAGAAAACTTAAGAGAGTATGAAAATCGAAATGCTGAAATGACTTCTTTATTTCCGGATATTGAACATGCAGGAGCTGACGAGCATCTTGAAAAGCTTCGTAAAGCTAAAGCTGCAGTGCATATACCTATTATTGCCAGTTTAAATGCTTTGCAAAAAGACACTTGGACACAGTATGCAGAACTAATTGCTGAAACTGGAGTGGATGCTATTGAACTCAACTTATATGCAACACCCAAAGATGTCGATAAAGATTGCAAATCTATAGTAAATGAGCAATTAGATATAATTACCAATGTAAAAAAGTCAATTAGTATTCCTATCAGTGTTAAATTGAGTCCTTTTTATTCAAATGTATTAAACATTGTATCAAGGATGTATGATGAAGGTGCTGATGGTTTTGTTCTTTTCAATCGTTTGTACCAACCGGATATTGATATTGAAAAAGAAAGTTTGCATTTTCCGTATCACCTTAGCAATGTAGAAGACAATCGTTTGCCACTTCGATATGCAGGTTTATTGTATGGAAATTTCAAAGGTAATATTTGTAGCAATACCGGTATATTTACAGGTAAGGATGTAATTAAAATGTTGCTTGCCGGTGCTGATTGTACACAAGTAGTAAGTACGTTGTACAAAAATGGTATAGGACATATTGCTGAAATGATTAAAGAAATTGAAATCTGGATGGATGCCAAGGGTTATAAAGAAATCAATGATTTCAAAGGAAGAGTATCGCGTAAAAATTTGAAAGATCCCTATGCTTATCGCAGGGCGCAATATGTAGATATTATTATGAAATCTGACGAAATTTTTAAAAAATATCCGTTAAGATAAATAATCTTTGTATTTTTGAGGGGTTGTAGTTTAAACAACCCCTTTTTAATTTAATACTTATAAAACATGCGAATACAAAAAAAATCCTTCTTATTAATACTTATTGTTGTTTTATTTCTTTCAAACGCAAATAAAAGCATTGCCCAGTCTGCTAAAACTCCAATTATTAACAACGATCATCTGACAATGGCTGTATTGTATCAGCAACGTGCGGCAGAATGCAAAGCGCTATATTATCAGGCTTTTAATCTTGCGCAGATGATGTTGGATAAAGATCTTGCCAATAAAAAACTAAAAGGAAAACGTGCTGTAGTGGTTGATATCGACGAAACTGTGCTCGACAACAGTCCGTTTGAAGCCAAAATGATTACACAAAATGCAAAATACCCCGATGACTGGTATGTATGGACTTCATTGGCAAAAGCAAAAGCTTTGCCTGGTGCTGCTGAATTTCTGAATTATGCTGCCAACAAAGGTGTTGCTGTATTTTATGTTACCAATCGTACAGAAAAAGAAATGGCAATAACCCTTAAAAACTTAAAAGAACAAAACTTCCCGATGGCTGATACTTTGCATTTGATTCCTAAGAAAAATGAATCTTCAAAGGAAAATCGCCGTTTGAAAATCATGGAAAAATACCGTATCGTTTTATTGGCTGGTGATAATTTGACTGATTTTTCGGCTGTTTTCGACAAAACCTCCCTCGAAACACGTGATGCTAAAACTACTGAACTTCGTAGCGAATTTGGGAAACGTTTTATAGTATTACCCAATGCCATGTATGGCGATTGGGAAGGAGCTATGTATAAAACCGATACCAGCAGAACAAAACCTGAATTAAGAAAATCATTGCTAAAGGATTTTTAGGAAAAAACGTAAGCTTTTGCTATAAACCCCGATATCTTATATTGACATCGGGGTTTTGTTTTATAAAAAGATTTTACAGCTAAGGAATATGAATTGTATAGTTTTGTTTTTGGGTTTTATCGATTTTTTAGCTTATTAAATAAAGTTTATGCCTATTATACTTTCAATGAATAAATAATTATACTTTCAAAATTTTAGTCAGAATCTTTCCACAAAAAGAACTTCAATATATATAATTCCAACTGTTTGTCAGCTTAAAACAAATAAAATAAGAGTAAAAAGAATATTTTTATAATTTTATTATATAATTAAAAGATATTTAATATCTTTGCAGTCGATTTGGGTTTGGTATTCAAATCTCACTTTTGAGTGAATATCAACAGAGAAAAAGATATTGAGGGGACTAAATGTCCCCTCTTTTATTACAAAAATAAGTATGATTAGCAAACAGAAAATAGCCGATTTGATTGAAGAACACCTTACCGGAACCGATAAGTTTCTGGTAGAATTCAGTGTGAGTGCAAGCAATCAGATCATTGTTTTTATTGATGGTGATAATGGTGTAACCATTGCTGATTGCATTGCATTGAGTCGTAAAATAGAATCAAATCTTGATCGTGAAACAGAAGATTTTGAATTGGATGTTTCTTCAGCAGGTTTGGATTTGGGTTTACGTGTAAATCGTCAATATGTTAAAAACATTGGAAGAACGGTAGATGTAAAATTAATCGATGGCATTAAACTTACAGGAGTTTTAAAAGCCGTTGACGAAAAAAACATTCGTATTGAGTTGCTTCCGGCAAAAAAGAAAAAGAAAACCGAAGAAATTGCTGATATAAATAAAATCATTAATTTCAAGGATATTAAAGAAACAAAAGTTGTTATAACATTCAAATAAACTTGTTACATTTTAAAAAATGAATTAAAATGGAGAATATTAATTTAGTAGAATCATTTTCGGAATTTAAAGAATTTAAAAATATTGATCGTGAAACCATGATGCGTATTTTAGAAGATGTGTTTAGAAGCATGTTGATAAAAAAATACGGACAGGATGATAATTACGACATTATTGTAAACATCGATAAAGGTGATTTGGAAATTTGGCGCAACAGAATTATTGTAGAAGACGGTATGTCGGAAGATGACAATTTGGAAATTGAATACTCTGAAGCTATAAAGATAGAACCCGATTTTGAAATAGGAGAAGAAGTTACCGAAGAAATAAAAATGAAAGACTTTGGTAGAAGAGAAATCTTAGCCATACGTCAAAATTTGATTTCTAAAATTCAGGAATACGAAAAAAACAACGTATATAAAAAATACAGCGAAAAAGTAGGCGAGATTGTTACAGGTGAAGTATATCAGGTATGGAAGAAAGAAGTAATGGTGTTAGACGATGAAGGCATTGAATTATTATTGCCAAAATCAGAACAAATTCCATCCGATTTTTACAGAAAAGGTGATGCTATTCGTGCAGTTGTGTTGCAGGTTGAACTACGTAACAATACACCTCATATTATTTTATCAAGAACTTCTCCTGTTTTTCTGGAAAGGTTGTTTGAAGCTGAAGTACCAGAAGTGTATGATGGATTAATTACTATTAAAAATATAGTTAGAGTTCCCGGCGAAAAAGCTAAAATAGCCGTTGAATCTTATGACGATCGCATTGATCCTGTAGGAGCATGCGTTGGGATGAAAGGTAGCCGTATTCATGGTATTGTGAGAGAATTACGTAACGAAAATATTGATGTAATTAATTTCACTACCAATCCTGAATTATATATTACCAGAGCATTGAACCCCGCAAAAATATCTTCTATTAAAATTGATGACGAAACCAAAAGAGCCGATGTGTTTATGAAGCCCGATCAGGTTTCGCTGGCTATTGGCAAAGGTGGTTATAATATTAAACTTGCCGGAAAGCTAACCGGTTACGAAATTGATGTTTACCGTGATACAGATTCTTATGTAGAGGATGTTGATCTGCAGGAATTTGCTGACGAAATTGATCAATGGATTATTGATGAATTGAAAAATATTGGTTGCGATACAGCCAGAAGTGTTCTCGACATAAGTGTAAAAGAGTTGGTAAAACGTACCGATTTAGAAGAAGAGACGATTAATGAAGTTGTTAGGATTTTGAAATCAGAATTTGAATAATCATTGAAAATACTAACATACCTTCAAAGCATAATAAATATAGGAACTGCAATATCAGGGAATAAAAATAAAAATAAGATGGCAGAGGAAAATAAAAACATCCGATTGAGCAAAGCTGCAAAAGAATTTAACATTGGTATAGCAACCGTTGTTGATTTTCTTTTAAAGAAAGGGCATACTGTGGAAAATAATCCAAACACAAAAATTTCGGATACCATGTATGAACTTTTGCTAAAAGAGTTTCAGTCCGAAAAAAATGTAAAAGAAGAAGCCAAAAAAATTGGCTTGGAATTTACGAATCGTCAAACTTTGTCTATTGAAACTATTGAAAAAGAAAAACATAAGTTTGAGGAAGAGGATTATCAGGAAACTCATGTAAAAAGCTCTATTTCGGCTAATGATTTCAAAAAAGCAGAACCTATTCTTCCTAAGAAAGAGGAAGTTCAACAACCTATTGTTGATGTTCCTCAACCAATAAAACAAGTAGAAGTTGTTGCTGAGATTCCTGAAATTGAAGCAGATCTTGTTCTTCCTATTATCGAACACAAAGAAACTATCATTGAAGTTGTAAAAGAAGTAATTCCAGAAACCAAAGAAGAATATATTGCTCCTGTATTGGAAACGATAAAAGAAGAAGCAATTCAATCAATAGAAGAAATCGATCAACAAGAAACTGCTGATACTGAAAATAAAATAAAAATTGTCGGGATGCTTGATTTATCTAAAATCAATTTAAAAACCAAGCCCGATAAAAAAACAAAAGCTGAAAAAGAGAAAGAAAAAGTAAAGAAAAAAGCTGATTTAAAAAGCAAAACGGAAGAAATTTCGGAAGAAGTTGTTGTTGAATCAACTCCAATTATTGAATTGGAAAAAGAACCGATTGCAGAAATAATTCAAGAAGTTGTTGATACTAAAGATGCAACTCAGGTTAATTTTATTCAAACAAAATATACTAAATTAGAAGGACCTAAAATTCAGGGTAAAATTGATTTGTCTGAATTTAACAAGCCTCAAATTAAAAAACAACCCGTTGCTTCTTCTTCTGACAAACACACAGATAAGAAGAGACCTCGTATCAAAGAAAAAAATAAAGCAGTTGAAAATATAAATGCTTTAAACAAAAAGCCTGAAACTACAAGACCTGATGGTGTAAAACACAGGGTAAAAGAAGAAACCAAGGGAAAAAAGAAAAGCGAATTTAAAGTTATAAAAGCAGTTGTTGACGATAATGCTATCGAAAAGCAAATCAAAGAAACTTTGGCTCGTATGAATCCTCTGGGTAAATCTAAAACCTCGAAATATCGTAGAGAAAAAAGAAGTCAGGTAAGTCAGCAATTTCAGGATGATCAGCAAAAGCAGCTTGAAGAAAAGAAAATCATTAAAGTTACAGAGTTTGTAACTGCTAATGAATTAGCCAACATGATGGATGTGCCGGTTACAAGTGTTATTTCTACTTGCATGTCTTTAGGTATGTTTGTTTCTATTAATCAACGTTTAGATGCCGAAGCACTGAATATAGTTGCAGATGAGTTTGGATATAAAGTTGATTTTGTTAGTGTTGAAGTATTGGATGCTATTAATATTTCAGAAGAAACGGATAATGAAGAAGATTTACTTCCAAGAGCTCCTATAGTTGCTGTAATGGGACACGTTGACCATGGTAAAACGTCCCTGCTTGACTATATTCGACATTCGAATGTAATTGCTGGAGAAGCAGGTGGAATTACTCAACATATTGGTTCGTATGAAGTTAAATTACCAAATGGTAAAAAGATAACTTTCTTAGATACACCTGGCCACGAAGCATTTACTGCTATGCGTGCCCGTGGTGCTAAAGTAACTGATGTTGCCATTATTGTAGTTGCAGCTGATGATAAAATTATGCCACAAACAATTGAAGCCATTAACCATGCTCAAGCAGCTAATGTTCCTATTGTATTCGCTATCAATAAAATTGATAAAGAAAATGCAAGTCCTGAAAAAATAAAAGAAGGATTAGCTCAAATGAATATTTTGGTGGAAGATTGGGGTGGAAAATATCAAAGTCAGGAAATTTCAGCTAAAAAGGGTATAAATGTAGAACAGCTACTTGAAAAAGTATTATTAGAAGCAGAATTACTCGATTTAAAAGGAAATCCAAATAAAAAAGCTATTGGAACTGTTATAGAATCTTCACTTGATAAAGGTCGTGGATATGTAGCTAAAATATTAGTTCAGGATGGAACAATAAAAATCGGAGATGTTGTATTGGCCGGTTCCACTTATGGTAAAGTAAAAGCCATGTACAATGAACGCAATGCATTGGTGAAAACAGCAGGTCCTTCAACTCCGGTATTGTTATTAGGTTTAAATGGAGCTCCACAAGCGGGTGATAAATTTAATGTAATGACCGATGAACGTGAGGCTAAAGATATTTCGAGCAAACGTTTACAGTTGCAACGTGAACAAGGTATTAGAACTCAAAAACATATTACGTTAGATGAAATTGGTCGTCGTATAGCTATTGGCGATTTCAAACAATTAAATATTATTGTGAAAGGTGACGTAGATGGTTCTGTAGAAGCTTTGGCTGATTCATTGTTGAAACTATCTAATGCTGAGGTTCAGGTACAGGTTATTCACAAATCCGTAGGACAGATTACAGAGTCCGATGTATTACTTGCTTCTGCATCAGAAGCTATTATCATTGGCTTCCAGGTTCGTCCTTCAATGAGTGCTCGTAAACTGGCTGAACAAGAACAAATTGATATTCGTTTGTATTCAATTATTTATACTGCTATTAACGAAATTAAAGCTGCTATTGAAGGAATGCTTTCACCTGATATTGTTGAAAAAATTATTTGTAATATCGAAATCCGTGAAGTATTCAAAATTACCAAAGTTGGAACTATTGCAGGTTGTATGGTTTTGGATGGTAAAATTACACGAAATACTAAGATCAGGATTATTCGTGATGGTATTGTAGTTTACACAGGAAGATTAGGTTCGTTGAAACGTTTTAAAGATGATGTAAAAGAAGTAAACTCAGGATTTGAATGCGGATTAAACATTGATAATTTCAATGATATTAAAGTGGGTGATATTGTAGAAGGTTATGAAGAAACTGAAGTAAAACGCAAGCTGTAAGCTAATTTTTTTTAAAAATTTAAAAAGCCGATTTAAACCGGCTTTTTTTGTTTGGAATAATTTTTACTTTCGCAAATATATTTTGTTATTTAAAGAAATCAATAAACCTAAGAATATATGCAAATAACAGATAATTCTAAGCAATTTCTAAAAGCGCTGCAAGATTCTGATTTAGCCTTGCTGTCAAGTGTTCCCAAAAGTGATTTGCATAACCATGCCCCTTTAGGTAGTCGATTGAGCGATTTTGAAAAAACTATTGGACAAAAGATTTTACCACCGCCTTTATCACTTAAAGATATTGCCGAAATGGATAATTATATTATCCATAATTTACGTGAGCATATCGTAAGCTTAAAAGGTTTAGAAACTTCTTTAAGACTTGCATTCAAACATGCTAAGCAAGATGGTATCCAAAAATTAGAAATGAGTGTGGATTGCTTATTTGTTAACTTATTTACAGATAAAGAAATCGGATTTGTTAAGTTGTTAAAACAGATTCATCAGGACGAAGCTCCGGAAATACTATATTATCCCGAAATAGGTTTAAGTAGAAATCTAAAAATTTCAGATATTGAATCTTGTATTTATCCATGTATTGAAAGTGGATATTTTAAATCTATTGACCTTTATGGTGATGAATTAGCAAAAGATTCAAAAAACTATATTCCAATTTATAAATCTGCAAAAAGTCATCATTTAAAGCTTAAATCTCATGCTGGCGAATTTGGTAATGCCGAATCGGTAAGATATACTGTAGAAACACTAGAACTTGATGAAGTTCAGCATGGTATTGCAGCTTCTAATTCTCCCAATGTAATGAAATGGTTGAGAAACAATAATATTCGCTTAAATATTTGTCCTACCAGCAATGTTGTACTCTGTAGAGTTCAAAACTTACAATCGCATCCTGCAAGAATACTTGCTGATTATGGTATTAATATTACCATTAATTCGGATGATATTATGATTTTTAACCAATCAGTTTCTGAAGAATACCTTAATTTGTTTCAGGCACAATTATTCAGTGCCAATGAATTGAACACCATAAGAGAAAATGGTATAAAATAAATCTTTCCTAAATCGTTTTAAGAAAATTCTTACTTTTACCACTTCATTTTCTAAATCTTTCAGCTTTGAAAAAAATATTGTTTATTGCATTTATATTGAGCACTATTACTGGTATTGCTCAAGAAAAACATTTTATTACCGATGAGGCATATCGCAAACAAACCATGTTGATGTTTGAAAAACAAAAACAACTGGCTATAAAACGCGAAGTTGATTTGTTTGCTGTTTTTAATCAAAATCTTAGTCTGGAGGAACGCGAAGCGCTGTATTTTTTATATGCCTATATGCCCTTGAGTGATCTGGCAGATTATCAGGGCGATTTTTACTTACAGCAAGTAAAGGCAATTTTTGAAGCACGAGCTACATTTTCATGGGGAAAAAACATACCGGAAATGATATTCCGGCATTTTGTATTGCCTTGTCGTGTGAACAACGAAAATATGGATACGGCAAGAGTTGTGTTTTTTAAAGAACTAAAGGATAGAATTAGGCATATGAGCATGAAAGATGCCGCATTAGAAGTAAATCACTGGTGTCACGAAAAAGTGGCTTATCAGGGCTGTGATGCACGTACAAGTTCTCCGTTGAATACAGTGAAGAATGCCTTGGGGCGATGTGGTGAAGAATCAACTTTTACTGTTGCTGCAATGAGGTCTGTAGGAATTCCTGCTCGCCAATGTTATACACCCCGTTGGGCACACAGCGACGATAATCATGCTTGGGTGGAAGTATGGGTAGATGGGAAATGGCACTTTCTGGGAGCTTGCGAACCCGAACCCGATCTGGACTTAGGGTGGTTTGCTGCACCTTCCAAAAGATGTATGATGGTCAATACTACAGTTTTTGGCAATTATTGGGGTGATGAAGAAGTATTACAGAAAAATGAACGTTTTACAAAAATCAATTTACTCGCAAATTATGCACCTGTTAAAACAATTTATGTAAAAGTAATCAATAAGATTTATCAGGTTGTGGATAGTGCACAAGTTGAATTTCAGCTGTATAATTATGCAGAATTCTATCCGATTGCAGTAAAAACAATAGGCAAGAGTGGGCTTGCTTCTTTAAAAACAGGATATGGCGATTTGCTTATCTGGGCGAGTAAAGGGAATGAATTCGGCTACGAAAAAGTATGTGTAGAGAATAAAGATACAGTTACGATTATTCTTGATAAAAAACCAGGGGCTGATTATTCCCTGGATATGGATATTACACCTCCCATTCCTCGCGAGATTGAAGTAATAGTAAGCGATCAAACCCGCGAACTTAATAACAACCGTGTAAAATACGAAGACAGTATTCGGAAATCCTATGAAAATACTTTTATGGATAGCCTTACTGCAATCAATACAGCAAAAACGAATGGATTAGACGTTGAAGAAACAAGAATGATTTTACAAAAAAGCAGAGGTAATGGCCTTGAAATACAATTTTTCTTGAATCAAACAAAATCAGAATATAAATATTTATGTCTGCCTTTATTAGAAGCAATTTCCGATAAAGATTTACATGATGTAACAGTGGATGTTCTGTTTGATCATTTATACAATGCTCAACTCTCCGATAAATATGACACTTCCGTGAATGTAGAATATATCATCAATCCAAGAATCGGAGATGAGATGATAAAGCCTTACAAAAGCTTTATTCAGGCGAAGTTTTCAGCTAAAAAAGAAATGAACGCTATGCAAATTGCTGATTGGATATTGACGAATATTAAAATAGACAATTCTGCCAATTACTACCGTTTACCTATCACACCAAGAGCTTCCTTAGAATTGAGTATTACCGATGCTGCTTCAAGAGATCTTTTGTTTGTGGCTATTTGCAGAAGCTTGGGTATTCCTGCCCGATTGGAACCTGCTACTAAAATTCCTCAGTATTACGACTGGAATGGTTGGAACAATCAGGTTTTTGAGAAGAAAGATGAAAATACAGCTTCAAAATCAACGATTGTTCTTCAAAGCGATACCAGTAATGGAATGATAATTCCTGAATATTCAACTCATTATAGTATTGAGAAATTTAAAAATGGTAAATATTATACACTGGATTACGAAATGGACAATCGCCTGAAAACATTTCCTTGTCAAATAAATGTTGAATCTGGCGATTATCTTTTAGTTACAGGTAATCGCAAACAAGATGGTGCAGTAATGGCATCTTTGCGTTTTTTTATACTAAAGCCAAATCAAACAATAGATTTACCTATAAAACTTCGCAAGTCAAAACAAGCAGCTAAAGTATTTGGAAAGATTAATGATAATGTTGAATTTGAAAATTACAATACACATAAATCATTCAATTATCAACAGGTTAAAGATAAATATAGCATTTTAATATGGCTGGAGCCAGGCAAAGAACCCACTAAACATGCTTTGGTTGACATCAGTAAACTAAAAACGAATTTCGAAAAATGGGATGGGAATATGATTTTTATACTTCCTCGTAATTTTGATAAAACTTTTGATAATCAGCTAATCAACGAAATGCCAAAACAATCCTTGCTGGTAAATGATAAAAATGATGTATTGAAAGAAATTGAAACCACAACAAAATTAAAATTTGCTGAAAATCTCCCACTAATTATAGTTGTAAACGAAAAAGGAGAAATTATTTATTTATCCAATGGTTATAAAATTGGAATAGGGGAGCAGTTGCTCAAACTTTTTTAGACTATTTGTCATCTTCTTCCATAATATCCATCAATTCATTCAATGCAGTGGAGATGGAAACCATTGATTGCCCGAAAATGATTTCTCCTGTTTTGCTATTGGTAATAGTTACTTGATCGGGTTGACTGATATAATAAATGGGCTCTTCACTTTCCATGATTTTTTCATTCAGCTCTTTAATACTAATTACTTTATATTTTCCAATATAACGTGCAAATATTGTATTCGCTTTCAAGGGTGGTTTTTTATTCTTTTTGTAATTATTAAAAGTGATGCCTGAATTATCAACTAAAATCGAAGAAGGAACATATAAAATTTCATTTCTAAGTTTTTTGATTTCACTTTTGTTGACATTTGTAATTGTTCTGAAATAATGACTTTTTGTATCATCTAAAAACATTTGAAAGCCCTGGATATAATTTTAAAAAATACCAGTTCCTGTATATAAAGGATATCCATTGCCAAAATATTCTCCTTTTAAAACGTCTTCTACTTTAAAGGATGCTGATTTATCGAAAACAAGGTCTATAGATGCAATGGTCCAGGCTAAACTGCTAAAATCAATTTCCATGTCTGGGTCATTTTTTCGTTTTATCTTTTTAAGATAAGAAGGGTTAGGTGTCCATAAATTATATCTAAAAAAAAGGAATGCTGCTGGTTTTTCAAAATCAAAGCCTTTTTCATAGATTACTGATAAAGTGAAAAAGTAGTTACCTTCATCAAGATAATTCCCTATATCTTTAGGGTCAATAATGACTATTTTAGAATATTTCCAGTATTCCTCGAATATTTTTGCATAAGTTGCATTGTTATCATTTACTTCCTGATCTATTGCAACATAAAGTGTAGCATTCGTGAGCTTTTTTTTCTCTTTTGAAAAACTGTCTGATTTAGAGAATTGAGCAATACAAATAGATGAATTTAAAAAAAATATCAGACTGACCAGCAATAAGTAAAGATTATTTTTCATATTTGATAGTTAAATTGAATCATTAGAAATAGAAATATACACACTGATATTTTTGAAATCGCTTGAAAATATAATTCAATAGATTTTCAGGCAAAGATAATTGAAGTTTTGAAAGCAACAACATAATTTAACAGATCAAATTTTATGTAAGTTTTTTTAAGAATTTTTTTCGGTTTTTTTCAATAACTTTGCCGTCAAATTTCCATATCATGAGAAGAATAATAGTTTTATTAATGACAATTTTTACATTGTCAGCTTGTACTGGTGAAATAAAGGAAGTAACCGAAAAATATCCAGATGGTAAACCTAAAGTAGTTACATATTTTAAAAAGAAAGAGGGTATTAAGATAAAAGTTAGAGAAGTTGGCTATTATCAGAGCCAAAAAGAAATGTATAAAGGTTTATTTGAAAATGGGGTAAGATCAGGCAAATGGACATACTGGTACGAAGCTGGCAATAAGTTTGCTGAAACTGAAATAACTTCAAATATTGCCTTACAAAAGTGGGAAATATTAAAACCAGATAAAAAATCTTATATAGAATCTTCAAGCAATATTTCTGTTACTGAAATTTATCCGAATGGCTCTCCTTATCATGTAATCTATACTAAATTAAATGAAAAAATGACTTCAGAATTGTTTTTTTACCCAAGTTATAAAATTCAAATGGTAGGTACGTCTTTAAAAAATCAAAGAGAAGGTAAATGGAGTTATTGGTACGAAAGTGGAAACCTATGGAGCGAAGGTTATTATAAAAATGGAGTAAACGACAGTATTCGAAATGTTTGGTACGAAAACGGACAAAAACGTTACGAAGGTTTTTATCGCAATGGAAAAGAAGCAGGGAAATGGAAATTTTTCGATGAAAAAGGCAAAGCTGCTCAAGAAGTTGATTATGATAAAAAATAAATCAAAATAGATGATTGCAGATGTTTAATCTAAAATATTGTAAAACAAATTACTAATAATAAAAAAGACGCTTATACAAGCGTCTTTTTGTTGTGGTCCCACCTGGACTTGAACCAGGGGCCTACTGATTATGAGTCAGTTGCTCTAACCAACTGAGCTATAGGACCAATAGCAGTAGCTATTTTTGAGCTTGCAAAATTACGAAATTGTGTATAAATACCAAATTTAATTTTAAAAAATAATGCAAAACATAGAAAAGATAAAAAACATCATCTTTGATTTTGGTGGAGTTGTTTTAAATATTGATTATCAACTTACAGTAGAAGCTTTTAAAGAAATTGGATTTGATAATTTAGAAAATTTATACTCAAAAGCTTCACAAAATCAATTGTTTGATAATTTAGAAATTGGATTGATTACACCACAGGAATTCAGAGATGGGATTAGAAAGATTTCCAAAAGAAATTTTAGTGACGAACGTATTGATTATGCTTGGAATAAGATTATTCTTGATTTACCCGAAAAGAGAATTTTATTATTAATAGAGTTGAAAACTAAATACAGAACATACCTTTTGAGTAATACCAATAAAATACATTATGATATTTATTTTACTTATTTACAAAAATATGGATATAAATATTTTAATGAAATTTTTGAGAAAGCTTATTTTTCTCATGAAATTAAGATGCGAAAACCAAACAAAGAAATTTTTGAGTTTGTTTTAGCAGAGCAACAAATTATTCCTGAAGAAACCTTGTTTATTGATGATTCTATTCAGCATATTAATGCAGCAGAAAATTTAGGTATTGTAACCCATCATTTAACAAATAATGAAGATATTACTGATTTGTTTGATAAAGAATTTCGATTGATTATATAGTCCGATTAAATAAACCTCCTTTCCGATACAAAATTTTATTTAAACGTTAAAAATATCACTTCAACAGAAAGTGTGTATTTAAATATCATAAATTCAAATATATATAAAATATAATTTTATTTTTAACAAAATAACTAAAATAATAGTTGTATAACTATGTTTCTAGTTGTATCTTTGTGTCGAAGTTTTATTTTAAAATAATGAAATGTCCATGTTCTTAAGGATACCAAGTGAGATGAAAATATCATGGATATTCCATTGGCAAAACTTGAGTAAAAATATTATATTGGAATATTCTAAAAATAACTTTTTCAGTAGTTTTAAAATATATAAATAAATGAAAGAATTAACAAAAGCAGAAGAACAGGTAATGCAACTGATTTGGGAAATCAAGCAAGGATTCGTAAAAGATATTCTCGAACGCATGGAAGAACCTAAACCAGCATATAATACTGTCTCAACTATCGTTAGAATACTAGAAAAAAAAGGATTTGTAGGTTATATAGCTTACGGAAAAACTCATCAATATTATCCTTTGATTGCCAAAGAGGACTATCGTAAAGAATTGATGGGTGGTGTAGTGAAAAATTATTTTAGCAATTCTTTTCGCCAATTGGTGTCTTTTTTTGCCGAAGAAAAAAAATTATCACTCAAAGAACTTGAAGAGTTAAAAAGTATAGTAGATCAAGAAATTATCAAACAAAAAAAATGATACAATTATGGAAACTTTCATTTTTTATCTTATAAAATCAACTTTGCTTTTAAGTTTATTGATCATTTTTTATCGCTTAACTTTTAAAAATGAGACTTATTTTGTATTAAACAGGATTTTCTTGTTAGTTTCAATCGTAAGTTCAGTTTTGTTTTTTCCTTTTTTGCAAACAGTTTACACAATTCCTATCAATAATATCTCGCAAGCAACTACTTTACAGGAAATTGCCTTAAATCCAATTGTTATTTCTGCTAAAGAAAACTCTGTAATTAATTGGTTGTTAATTATTATAAGCATTTATGTTGTAGTTGTTGCTATTTTATTTATCAGACTATTGATTCAAATTATGCAAATTATACGTTTGTATTTAAAATCAGCATCTAATCGAGCAATTTCTAACCACATATATACGGATGATCATCCCTCTTTTTCATTTTTTAATTTAATCTTCATCAACCTAAAATGCAATTTAAGTGACATTGAGAAAATTATTGCTCATGAGCAAGTTCATGTGAAACAATGCCATACAATTGATATTTTGCTTGTTGAAGTAGTTTGTATTTTACATTGGTTTAATCCTATTGTTTGGTGGTATCGTACTTCAATACGTGAAGTACACGAATACATTGCCGACCAAAGTGTAATCAATCTGGGATATGAAAAACAAGGTTATCAGTCGCTTTTACTTTCAGTTGCAACAGGTGTAAAGCTTCTAACACCAGAAAATAATTTTAATTCATTAATAAAAAAACGTATTATCATGATGACAAAATCAAAATCACAAGGTATATCGTTGGCAAAATATTTGCTAATAATACCAATGTTTATTCTTTTATGTTTATTTCCTTCTTTAAAAGCCGAAAAAGCTTTTATTATTGTAAAAAACGGAATAGATTCAAAAAAAATCAACACACTATTTACTCCTGTCGCTTCTACTAAAAGTAATTTTGTTTTAAATAGATTACAACAAAAACCGAAAGCTAAAAATGCTCAAAAAGAAGTTTACACAGTTGTGGAAATAGTTCCTGAGTTTATTGGAGGACAAGAAGCAATGATGAAACATATTATAGATAACGTTAAATATCCTCAAGAAGCTAAAGAAAAAGGCATTGAAGGGACTGTGTATGTCTCATTCGTTGTAGAAATTAATGGCGAAGTTTCGGATGTAAAAGTTATCAGAAGTGCAAACCCATTACTTGACGATGAAGCTATAAGAGTAGTTAAAATGATGACTAATAAATGGAAGGCTGGAATGCAAAACGGAAAAGTAGTAAGAGTTCAGTTTAATTTACCTATTAAGTTTACTTTGGATAAAGAAAATGAAAAATTAAAAAAATGACAATTAAAAAGTCCTTGTTCTCAGAACAAGGACTTTTTAATTTTTTACATTTATTTTTGAAAAAGTAAAAAAAATCATGTAGGTTTGCATTATAAAAGATAGATTATTTTGAATCCTTTAAAGAAACTTGCAGGACAAACAGCTGTTTACGGATTTCCTACTATTGTAGGACGTTTATTAAATTATTTTCTTGTTCCATTATATACTTATATTTTACCACCAAGTGAGTACGGTGTAGTTACTGAATTATATGCTTATGTGGCTTTTTTAATGGTAATTCTGACTTATGGAATGGAAACTACATTTTTTCGTTTTTCTAAAAAAGAAAATATAGCTAATTCCGTTTACAATACTTCTGTAATATCTTTGTTAATCAGTTCGTTGGGATTTATTTGCATTGTTTGGTTTTTTTCTTCTTCTATTTCCACTGCAATAGGCTATGCTAATCATACGGAATATATTATTTGGTTTGCCTGGATATTAGGTTTAGATGCTCTAAGTGCTGTCCCTTTTGCTCGGTTAAGAGAACTTAATAAAGCGCGTCGATTTGCTATACTTAAATCAGTAAATATTTCATTACAAATAGGTTTCAATTTGTTTTTTATTGTTTTATGTCCGTGGTTAGATCGAAATTTTGGTAATAGCTTTGTAGGTAATATCCTTCATTGGTTTTACAATCCATTTATTGGCGTAGGTTATATCTTTATTTCAAATCTTATTGCAAGTGCAATTACCTTATTGTTATTGGTTCCGGAAATAATGGATATTAAATTGAATTTTGATAAGCAGTTATGGAAACAAATGCTTAAATACGCTTTACCAATAATGGTTTGGGGTATGGCAGGTATTGTTAATGAAACTTTTGACCGTATTTTACTCAAACATTTAGTAACTGAAGCTGAACATCCAATGGTTCAGTTAGGGATTTACGGTGCATGTTATAAAGTTGCTATTTTGATGACTTTATTTATTCAAACATTTAAGTTTGCTGCTGAACCTTTCTTCTTTTCGCAAGCCAATCGTACTGATGCCCGCCAAATATATGCAAATGTTATGAAATATTTTATCATTATATGTGCCTTTATTTTTTTAGGTGTAATGATGTATATCGATATTATTATAAATTTTGTCGGACCAAAATATAGAGTAGGAGCACCTGTAATTCCTATATTATTAATGGCTAATCTTTGTTTGGGTGTATTTTATAATCTTTCGATATGGTATAAAATCAATGATAAAACTATGTATGGGGCATATATCTCAGTATTTGGTGCTATTGTAACATTAATACTCAATTTCTGGTTAGTTCCTATTATGGGATATATGGGGGCTGCTTGGGCTACTTTAATTTGTTATTTCAGTATTATGCTTATTTCTTTTATATTAGGGCAAAAACACTACTATATTAAATACGATTTGAAAAAAATAGGACTCTTCACTGGTTTGGCTCTGTTACTTTACTTTATCAGTATTTGGCTAAACGTTGAGAATTTACCTGTTAAACTAAGTATTAATACAGCTTTTATATTATTTTATCTTGCGGTTGTAGTTTATATTGAAAAAGAAGTTTTTAGAAAAATACTGAAGAAATCAAATGATTAAAATTTGCAATAAATATACTGGATTAATACATTAAATTTAGAGTAAATCATAAGTAACCAAATGATTAGAATAATATAGCTTATCAAAAAAAAAGAAGCTTTCTTATTTTTATGATGCAATAAATACATCATAATCAAAATACTAAAGACTCCTCCGATTAGTTCAAAAAAATGAAGTGTAGTTTCTGGAATGCGTCTGCTCTTTTTTATAGCATTTCTTTTATCAATAAAAAAAACAAATGCTGATAGAATATTTATTGAGATGAAATAATAAACTATCAGCATTTAATTATAGGTATATTTGGTTGTTATTAATCAATAGAATCTTGATTTCTTAGAAAATCTTAATTTTAATCCTCGGTTATTCAATAAATCACCAAATTTTAATTTTCCAAGTCTTTTCCGTGACATTGTTTGTATTTTTTCCCACTACCGCAAGGGCATGGATCGTTGCGTCCTACCTTCTTCTCAACTCTCACAGGCTGAACCTTTTCTTCGCTTTGGGTTCGGTTAGCTACAGGTGCTTGTTCGTCACGACTGGTTTTTAACCTACTCATATCGGTATGTTGTATTTTACCTTCTTTTATGTTAGATGAATCCTGAAGTGGTAGTTTTCCCAAGCATAAAAAAGAACTGATTTCTTTGTTTATATTCTGAATCATTGCTTTAAATAATTCAAATGATTCAAATTTATAAATTAATAAAGGATCTTTTTGTTCATAAGTAGCATTCTGAACAGATTGTTTTAATTCATCCATTTCTCGAAGTTGTTCTTTCCAGGCATCATCAATCAAAGCAAGGGTTAAGCTTTTTTCAATGGAAACAATAACTTCTTTTCCTTTAGAATCATAGCATTTCTTAATTGGAGCTACAATATTCAGTGTTTTCTTACCATCTGTAATAGGAATGGCAATATTTTCGTAGCGACTTCCATTATTTTCATATACATCTTTAATTATTGGAAATGCTTGCTCAGCCATTAAAAGTGTTTTACTATGATAGGATTGATATACTTCATCAAAAACTCTATCTGAGATTTCTTCTACTTTAGCATTGTGAAATTCTTTTTCGCTTATAGGAGAGTCAATACCAAAAGTCTTTATGAGTTCGAAATTAAAACCATCAAAATTTCTGGATTCTAAATAATCGTGAATGATACTTTCACTAACATCGTACATCATGTTAGAAATATCAATTGGTAAGCGATCACCATACAAGGCATTGCGACGTTTTTTATATATAACTTCACGTTGAGAATTCATTACGTCATCATATTCAAGTAATCGTTTACGAACACCAAAGTTATTTTCTTCTACTTTTTTCTGTGCTCTTTCAATAGACTTAGTAATCATTGAGTGTTGGATTTCTTCCCCTTCTTTCAGTCCTAATCTGTCCATTACGCTTGCAATACGGTCGGAACCAAATAAACGCATTAAATCATCCTCTAGTGATACAAAGAATTGTGTGCTACCTGGATCTCCCTGACGACCTGCACGTCCACGTAACTGACGGTCCACGCGACGAGATTCATGGCGCTCTGTACCAATAATAGCTAAACCTCCAGCTTCTTTTACACCTGGTCCCAGTTTAATATCAGTACCACGACCTGCCATGTTAGTAGCTATGGTTACAGTTCCTGCAACACCTGCTTCAGCTACAATATCTGCTTCTTTTTTATGTAATTTTGCATTTAGTACGTTATGCCTAATATTTCGCATTTTTAATGACCGGCTGAGTAATTCAGATATTTCTACGGATGTAGTACCTACCAAAACAGGTCTTCCAATATTTACCAAACTTTGAATTTCTTCAATAACAGCATTGTATTTTTCTTTTTTAGTTTTATAAACTAAATCTTCTCTATCTTTACGGATAATAGGTCTGTTGGTAGGAATAACAACGACGTCCAATTTATAGATATCCCATAATTCGCCTGCTTCAGTTTCAGCTGTACCAGTCATCCCTGCAAGTTTGCTATACATACGAAAATAATTCTGTAAAGTAATAGTAGCATAAGTTTGAGTTGCAGCTTCAACTTTTACATTTTCTTTTGCTTCTATTGCTTGATGTAAGCCGTCGGAATAGCGTCTGCCTTCCATAATACGACCTGTTTGTTCATCTACAATTTTAACTTTATTATCTATAATAACGTATTCTGTATCTAGTTCAAATAAAGTATATGCTTTCAATAACTGATTTACAGTGTGAACCCTGTCAGATTGAATGGCATAGGTACGTAATATTTCTGCTTTTTTTTCAATTTTTGCCGCAGGAGCAAGATTCATTTTTTCAAGTTCGGCAATTTCTGCACCTACATCCGGAAGTATATAAAATTTAGCTTCTTCAGCATCGCTTGAAATATAATCAATCCCTTTGTCTGTAAGGTCAATAGTATTATTTTTCTCATCAATTACAAAAAACAGTTCATCATCAATGATGTGCATATTTTTAGATTGATCCTGCATATAAAAGTTCTCAGTTTTTTGCATTAAGGCTTTCATGCCCGGTTCACTTAGAAATTTTATCAATGCTTTGTTTTTAGGCAAACCTCTATGAGAGCGGAATAATAACACGCCACCTTTTTTCTCATTTTCAGAACTTGGATTATCAGCTAATAATTTCTTAGCATCAGCTAATAATTGAGTAACCAAATTACGTTGTGCGTTGTAAATCTTTAAAATATTTGGTTTCAGTACTTCAAATTCCTGATTATCTCCTTTTGGTGTTGGTCCCGAAATAATTAAAGGTGTACGGGCATCGTCAATCAAAACAGAGTCAACTTCATCTACAATAGAATAGTTATGTTTCCTCTGAACCAATTCTTCAACGTTACGAGCCATGTTGTCGCGTAGATAATCAAAGCCAAATTCATTATTGGTACCATAGGTAATATCTGCTAAGTAGGCGTTTTTACGACTTTCTGAATTGGGTTCATGTCTGTCGATACAGTCTACTTTCAATCCATGAAACTCGAACAACATACCCATCCACTCAGAGTCACGTTTTGCCAGATAATCATTAACAGTAACTAAATGAACTCCTTTTCCAGACAGTGCGTTTAAATAAACAGGTAAAGTAGCAACCAGTGTTTTCCCTTCACCTGTTGCCATTTCTGCAATTTTCCCTGAATGTAAAACAATACCACCAATCAACTGAACGTCATAATGTATCATATCCCAAGTAATCATAGTACCACCTGCAGACCAAGTATTGTCGTAATATGCTTTATCATCAATAATATTTACACTATCTAACCTTGCAGCTAAATCTCTATCCCATGGCATGATGCTTACTTCTACCTTTTTGTTTTCTGTAAAACGTTTCGCAGTTTCTTTAATAACCGAAAATGCTTCAGGTAAAATTTCATTTAAAATTTCCTGAATTTTATCGTATTCTAATTTTTCAAGTTTATCAATTTGCTGATAAAGTTCTTCTTTTTCATCAACATCCATATCAACATCATTGTCGATACGTTCTTTATATTCAGCAATTTGATTTCTTTCATCAGCTACATACTCGGTGATTCTGTCTTTGAATTCTTGTGTTTTTGTTCTTAATTCATCATTACTCAGCAGTGTAATTGACTGATAAGCAAGTTTAGTAGCTTCAAGTAATGGTGTAATTTCTTTTATATCTCTTTGCGATTTATTTCCGAATAATTTACTAAACGATTTAAACATGGTAAGTGTACAGTTATAAAGTTTATAAAGTTAAAGTTTTGTATATGAAGCAATAATAAAATTAATATAGTGAATTAAGATCTTATTTTGCCTTTATAAAGCAAAATTAACTTAATTATTGCAATCAGCATTATTTTTTTTAAATTTTAAATAGAAACTTGGGCTAATATTTAAAAAAAACCGTCTCACAATAAGTAAAACGGTTTAATTTCTTAGTATTCGTCTTCATGAAAGAAGAAGTCATCCTTTGTAGGATAGTCGGGCCATAAATCATCGATGCTTTCGTAAATTTCCCCTTCATCTTCAATTTCCCGAAGATTTTCAATTACTTCTTGTGGAGCACCAGACCTGAGCGCATAATCAGTTAACTCTTCTTTAGTTGCGGGCCAAGGAGCGTCTTCAAGTTTTGATGCTAATTCTAATGTCCAATACATATTACGAAATTTTTAGGTTATATAATTTTTGCAAAAGTAATTTAATTTTTGATTAATCAATTCTTTTTTTAAGAAAAATAAAAATTTATTAAATATCAGAAAATAAAGAGATTAGAATTTAAAGTTAAATTTTTGCTTTCCAAATTTCTTCTTTCGCTCCTAAATCGTTTCCAATTTTACGAGCCAGTACAAATAAATAATCAGATAATCGGTTTAAATATTTAATTACCAAAGAGGAAACATGATGTGTTTCCGATAATTTAATTGTAATTCTTTCAGCTCTGCGACATACACAACGAGCTATATGACAATATGATACGATAGAATGTCCTCCTGGTAGAATAAAAGAATTCAAAACAGGTAAATTTTCATTCATAGCATCTATTTCGCGTTCGAGAAGTAAAATATCTTCTTCAAAAATTTGAGGTAATGCTCGTTGAGAAGTTTCTGGGTCTTCAGCTAAGAGCGATTCTACTGTAAAAAGTCTATCTTGAATTTCGATGAGTATCATTTTGTTAGCTTCACTTACTTCTAAATCACGAATCAAGCCAATATATGAATTAAGTTCATCCACAGTTCCATAAGCTTCAATGCGTTCGTGGTATTTGGGAACTCTTTTCCCTCCGATAAGCGATGTTTCGCCCTTATCTCCGGTTTTTGTATATATTTTCCAGTCTTCTTTCATAAATCAGTTCATAAACTTTTAGGCTTCTACCAAATAATCAGCCATCTTGCGAATGTTAGGATTGATTTCATCTGAAGCTATTTCTCCATCAATTAAGCGAATAATACGGTGTGCATGACGGGCAATATCCTCTTCGTGAGTAACCACAATAATAGTATTTCCTTTTTTATGAATTTCTTCAAATAAACCCATAATTTCAACAGAAGTTTTTGAATCAAGATTTCCTGTTGGCTCATCAGCAAGGATAATAGAAGGATCGTTTACTAATGCTCTGGCTACAGCTACCCGTTGACGTTGCCCACCTGATAATTCATTGGGTTTGTGTGTTATTCTGTCGGATAGTTTTACACCAGCAAGTGATTTCTCAGCTTTTAAAATACGATCTGCTTTATTCATTCCTGCATAAATTAATGGCAACATCACATTTTCCAATGCTGTGGAACGGGGTAGTAAATTAAAGGTCTGAAAAACAAAACCTATTTCTTTATTCCGTATTTCTGCCAAATCATTATCTTCTAATTTGCTAACATCATGTTTATTTAAAATATATTGTCCTGAAGTGGGTGTATCCAAGCAACCCAAAATATTCATCAAGGTTGATTTTCCTGAACCCGAAGGTCCCATTAGTGCTACATATTCGTTTTTGTAAATGGTTAACGAAATACTTCGTAATGCTTTAACTATTTCGGTACCGACTTTGTAATGCTTGGCAATATTGCTAAGGCTAATAATTTCTTCTGCCATTTTTTATCTTTATTTTGAATTACAAAACTACTAAAAATTTTGATAGGGCAATTTGATGATTTAATTAATTACAACGATAGTATTTTTAAAATCGTATGGTAAAATGTTCTTTTGTGGATTCTTTTCTAAAAAAGACCAATCCTATAAAGAACAAATCTATAGTTACTGTTACTTCAGGTGATTGTTTGATTAACTCCCAAACTTCTTCCATTTCTAGCGACCAATGAATATCGTCGAAAACAAAAATACTATCATTGTGCTTGTGTTGTAAGCATGCTTCAAAATAAGAAAGTGTAGGTTGTTTCCTATGATTTCCATCGAAAAAAACAAAATCAAAAGTAGATGTATGTTCCAATAATACTGGAAGCTGAACATCAAAATTTCCTGTAATAACTTGAATATTTGAAATATTCAGTCTATTGAAATTATCAATGGCAATGTTTGCAATATTTTCGCTACCTTCTATGGTAGTTATTTTGTTCGTTGAAGAGGCTTTGCTCATATAAGCAGTGCTGATACCCAACGAAGTTCCTAATTCCAGTAAATTGACAGGCTGAAAATGCTTTACCAATCTATATAATAGCTGTGCATACTTGGGTTGTTTAGCAGCATTTCTGGCAATTTTAGCAACAGTTTTAATTTTTGTTTTGTTTTTCAAACTTCCTGCCCCAAAGTCTTCTATTCTTATTTCTGTTTTGTCTTTCAAAAGCAGAGAACGCAAATTTTCAACCTCTTTAAAAACAGACAATACACTCTTGTTATTAATTACTTTAGTAAGTAATTGAAAAACAAAAGGCGAATGTATATCGTGTTTGCTATTAGCCGTAATGCGATACTTGAAGTATTTTATAATTAATTTGAGATTGTTCATGATACTTTTAAAAGTAATTTTATTCGTAAGGTGGTATTCTTCTTCATTATAATATGTAAAGATATTAATAACCAAACACAAAGGTATCTATTTTTTTCACTTGAGCAGCAATGTTAAAAACAAAAAGCCGGACTATGAATTAATCCGGCTCTTGACATAAAAAACAATTTAAACACACATTATAATAATTTTTTAGCTTCTGCAATGGCTTTGTCGTAATCAGGATGTTCTGTATTTTCTTTCACATATTCTACATAAGAAACCATGCCTTTTTTGTCAACAATAACAATACCTCGATTGAGTAAACGAAGTTCTTCAATTAAAAAACCATAGTTTAAACCAAAATTGGTATCTTTATGGTCTGATAAAGTAATTACTTTATCAATGCCTTCGGCTGCACAAAAGCGACCTAATGCGAATGGTAAATCGCATGAAATAGTTAAAATTACAATGTCACCCAAATTGGCAGCTTCTACGTTGAATTTACGGGTTTGTGCGGCGCAAACTCCAGTGTCAACAGATGGAACCAAGGAAATAATTCTTACTTTTCCATCATAATCACTTAATTTTACAGGTTTCAAACCTTCGCCAATAGCTGTGAAATCGTAAGCCTTGTCGCCTGGTTTTACCATGTTTCCTAACAATGTTAATGGATTGCCCATAAATGTTGTTATTCCTGAATTTTTTGTCATTTTTTATTTGTTTTATATAAGTTTTTATAATTATTATTAAGCCAAAATTCAATCTTATAACAAGATTTTAATTTGATTGTTCAATAAAAGAGACTAAAGTTTTTTATATAAATTATGTGTTTTTATAATTTAGTTGTTATCGAGCACTTTCATTAATTCGTCAAGTTTTGGAGTTAGAATAATTTCAGTACGACGATTTTTCGCACGGGCTTCTTTGGTATCTGTGGTTTCTATAGGTAAATACTGACTACGACCAGAAGCTACAATGCGTTTTGCATCAATACTTTTGTTTTCAAGTATTATTTTTACAATTGAAGTAGCTCTCAATACACTCAAATCCCAGTTGTCTCTTACTTGCCCGATACCATTGTAAGGTATATTGTCGGTATGACCTTCTATTGTTACATTAATGTCAGGATTTGTTTCAAGAACTTTGGCAACACTTTTTAAGGCATCTTTACCTTCTTCAGCAACATTCCAACTTCCCGATGCAAATAAAAGTTTTTCTTCCATCGAAACATATACTTTCCCATTGCGGGTTTCTATGGTAAGTCCTTTATCTTTAAATCCTAATAAAGCTGTCGTAATTTTGTTTTTCAAATCGGCAACTTGTTTATCTTTATTGTCAAGAATAGTTTGAAGTTCATTTAACTTCTTTTCTTTTATATCCATTAAAGCCGACAAAGAATCTAAATTATTCTTTTTCTCATTTAGCTGATTTTGCATTTTCTGCATATCAGCTTCAGTTTTTTTTAGATCAGTTTCTTTTTTTAGTAAATCAGCTTGAGTTTTTTGTAAAGCCTCCATTATTTCAGATGTTTCTGTACGGTTTCCTCCCAAAAGCTTGGTGTATTTTTGCTGCATAGCTGAATAATCTGTTGATAAAACGGCTTGCTCAGCTTGAAGTTTTTCATAGTTATCTTTTATCATTGATGATTCATCTTCAAGTTCAGCTTTTTGCTTTTTTACTTTTTCCAGATCAGCATTTAATTCAGTATTTTGCACTACAATATCATTTTTTGCTTTTTCGATAGTTGTTAAATCATCGTTGCATTTTTTGTATTTCGTTTCCAAATCTGTGTAACGTTTTTGAGTAACACAGGATGTGAAAGAAAAAGCTATCAATGCAAAAATTATAAGATTAAAATGTATTTTTTTCATTTGTTTGATTTTTAAATTTATAGATATTTATGTAGTTTTTTTATTGAAATGCTGATTATCAAGAATTTTTTAAAGAAAGAACGATTTATTAATTTCCATTGCTTTTAATTCTTAAACTTAAGTACTCTGAATACTTTAGAGAATTTTTATTAAAAATCAATTTCTAATAAAACCGGGCAGTGATCCGAGTGAACTGCATCGGCTAAAATAACCGAGCGTTTCATTTTATCTTCTATACTTTTACTTACCAAAAGGTAGTCAATACGCCAGCCTAAGTTTCTGTCTCTAGCTTTTGTACGAAAACTCCACCAGGTATATTGATGAGGTTCTTTATTAAAAGCTCTGAATGCATCTACAAAACCGTCCTCGATAAAATCATTTATCCATTCTCGTTCTTCGGGCAAAAAACCTGAACTTGTGGCATTTCTAATAGGATCGTGAATATCAATAGGTTTGTGACAAATATTGTAATCACCTGCTATAATTAAGTTGGGTCTTTCTTTTCTTAATTCATTGATATATTTATGAAAATCAGTTAGCCAAGTCATTTTAAATGCTTGTCTTTCATTGCCACTACTGCCAGAAGGGTGATAAACGCTAATTACGGAAACATCACCATAATCGGCACGTATAAACCTACCCTCGTTATCGTATTTTTCTATCCCAATGCCGATAATGACTTTATCTGGAACTGTTTTTGAAAGAATAGCAACACCGCTATAACCTTTTTTTACAGCAGTATGATAATAGCAAGTATATCCTGCTTGCTGAAACTCAAGTAACGGTAATTGTTCGCTCTGAGCTTTTAGTTCTTGCAAGCATATAATATCAGGGTTTACAATTTTCACCCAGTCTAGCCAACCTTTCGACATAGCTGACCTAATTCCGTTGACATTATAGGTAATTATTTTTTTCATAGTTCGTATTTTAATGGTAACAAATTTATATAATGTTTTAAAACTAACGTAAAAAGAATTGTTTTCTTATTAACAATCTTTTGTAAATTAGTAACATTGAAATAGACCTATTTGTTTTGTATTTATCAGTTCTTATTGATAATTAATTTTATTGAATAGAAACATTCGGCGATAAATGAATTTGATAGTTTATTGAATAATAAACTCTGCAAATTGATAAAAAGAAAAGATTAAAAAATATTTATAAAAAGAATAATCCCTTTATTTTCCCCGACCCTGAATTATAATTAAGAATGTGTATAGAAGTATTTTAAAGTCAGTGACTAATGACATATTTTCAATATATAATAAATCATATTTTAGTCTTTCTGTCATTTCTTCTACATTTTCGGCATAGCCAAATTTCACCTGCCCCCAAGATGTTATTCCTGGTTTAACTTTGTGAAGTAATAGATAATGCGGTGATTTTTTTATGATTTCATTGATAAAATATTGCCTTTCAGGACGTGGACCAACTAAGGACATATTACCTTTTAATACATTGTAAAACTGGGGGATTTCATCCAGCCGTACTTTTCTCATAAATCTACCGAAATTTGTTATGCGGGGATCGCTTTTGCATGATAACAAAGGTGTTCCATTTTCAGCGTTGATATACATAGAACGAAATTTATACATTAAAAAAGGTTTGCCTTTCAATCCAATACGTTCATGTGAATAAAAAACAGGTCCTTTTGAAGATGATTTTATTATAAGTGCTGTAGCTAAATAAACAGGTGATAAAAGCACTAACATCAAGATAGAGGAGATAATATCTAGAATTCGTTTTAATGATTGTTGCCAGGCAGGCATTAAGTCTGGAGAAATTAGTATCAATGGAGCTTGAAATATTGCACTCATTTTTACAGAGCCCAATAAAATATCCTGAATATCAGGAGTTATTTTAATTACAACTTCGCTATCTTCAAGAGCAGTAATAATATTCTCAATCATTTTATGTTCATTATCTTCAATTGCAATAACAACTTCTTCAATACTCAACTCATTTATGATACTTTTTAACGACTTGTAATTATTCAGGTATGGCAAGTAATTACTCATTAATGATTCTTCATTTCCATTAACACTTACAAAGCCGATAAATTTATTTCCTGAAGATTCAACTTGATTTTCAATATCCTGAAACGTTTTTACAGCATTTTTGCCGCTTCCAACAATAACTGTACTAAAACCTAAAATTTTATGATGAATCTTATAGGCCGTCTGGGAAGTGATAATTAATCGGAATAGGTATGTGAAAAAGAAATGTAATGAAAATAGCACTAAAAAAGATTGATAGTAATTTTTATAAGTTACAATTACATCGTCTAAAATTAAAGCAAAAAAGATGATTAAAACCCCAATTAAGCTGATTACAAATGTTTGTTCGAGTTCTTTTAATCTTGATTTTCGGTAAATTTTCCTGTATGTTCCTATCATTAAATACAATAGCATCCAAAAAACTGGCACAAATAACAAACCTTTGTAAAGGTTTAAATCATTAATGATTATATCAAAATTTCGAAGAATATCTGGTTCTATTTTATTTTTCCGATAAATAAAAAACAAACCCCATGCAAGCATAGCAGAAAAGACATCAGCAGATACATATTTGGCAACATGTAGTTTTTTATTCATGGTTGGGCGTTTATTTTGAAGTTTTAAAATAAACCATTTTTATATTATCAAAAAGAATTTCAGCATTTTGAATGCCGTCATCTTTGTATCCTCCTATAAAGAATTTAAAGCTTGTTGCATTGTAGTAATCACTGACATCAGGCGTGAAATTAATATAGATTTTTTTCCATTCAGAGCTAGGATATAGAGCAATTGTAGAAACTTTAGCGGATGGAATTGTTTGACTGCTTGAGGAGTAAACCAAAAGACCTACATAAAAACTATTATTTGTTTTGTAGTTCATTTCTAAAAAGACAGGTGAGGAATTTTTGGGCAAAACAAAATTGTCACCAACAGGTTCAATTTCAAAAAAAGTGTGATTTTGATCAAGGTTCACAATCCCTGTAGGAGTACCTTCAAATAAATTAGCGGGTGCAATAGTTTGAATAATATTTGTATCGCTACCTGTACGTTTTTGAAATAGAATAGTTCCGTCATCAAAATCTTCTTTCCAGTCAAGATTTAGATTATCTCTATAAGAAGTTCTGGTGACAAGTGTATCAATTTTAATTATACTATCTTCAACAAAATTAAAATCAGTAATATCTATATTTTTATAGAACTCATATTCCACTCTTGTTCCTAACATTCCATTCATTTTAATGCCTGGGTGAATGCTTATTTTGTGTTTCCCGCTTTTTAAAACAGGAAAAGTAGCTGGTAGTTGAAAGGCTCCGATTAACTCATCATCCACATATACCCATGCATCTGTGATTTTGTTCGACAAACTTCCTTCATTTATATTTGGATTATCAACTAATGTGATTTTTTCGATATGAATATAAGCCGGAATGGTTTGGGTGCCATCAAATTTATTGCATGAAAAAAACAAAGGAGCAAAAATGAAAAGAAAAAGTAATGCTTTAAAAATCAAGATGAATGAATACTTTTGTGATATCATATTAATATAATTGAAAACAAATATAAATAGAGTTAAACGATAAATTTGTGGGTTTAGTATATTCTTGGAAATAAAAAACTACTTAATCGTTTAACTTATCAATAATTTGGTAAGCGACATTTAAGGCATTGTATCCATCAATAATTGATACTAAAGGAGTAGTGTTGTTAATAATAGAATGATAGAAAGCTTCTAACTCCATTTTAATTGCATTTACTGCCAGAATTTCTGGTTTTTCAATAAATATTTGTTTTGAACCTTTGTTTTCACCTAATTCAATAATCATAGCAAATGGGTCGTTATCATTAGGATTAACTTCTTTCATACGAACTATTTCTGTTGTCTTTTCTAAAAAGTCAACTGCAATGTAAGCATCTTTTTGGAAGAATCTTGATTTGCGCATATTTTTCATAGAAATACGACTAGCAGTAAGATTAGCAACACAGCCATTATCAAACTCAATGCGAGCATTTGCTATATCAGGAGTATCACTTACTACTTTTACACCACTAGCACTAATTTTCCGAACATTTGATTTAACTACACTTAACACAATATCAATATCGTGTATCATCAAATCGAGAATTACAGGAACGTCAGTTCCACGAGGATTAAATTGAGCTAAACGATGCGTTTCGATAAACATAGGGTTTTCAATAAACTTAACAGCAGCTGTAAAAGCAGGGTTGAATCTTTCAACATGTCCCACTTGAACTTTTACGTTTGCTTCTGTTGATAGTTCTATCATTTTTTTTGCTTCTGCTGCTGATGCAGCTATTGGTTTTTCGATAAAAACATGCTTTCCTCGTTTTAATGATTTTGAGGCACAATCAAAATGCGATAATGTTGGTGTAACTATATCAACTACATCTACCTCGTCAATTAACTCTTCAATAGAAGAAAATGAGTGGGTATTGTATTCTTCTGCAACCTTTTTTGCATTTTCCTGATCTGGATCAAAAAAACCTACAAATTTATATTCGGGTATTTGCTGAATACATTTTATATGTATTTTCCCAAGGTGCCCGGCACCCATAATGCCAATTCGTAACATAAGCTTAAATTATTTTTTTGCAAAAGTAATTTTTTATCGTCATTGAAATTAGTATTTTCGCAAAAAAATAAACAAAGCTGTAGAAAAAATAATAAATGATAGATTCATACAAACACAAGGGCTTACGGAAACAACTAATAGCAACCATTAAAGAAAAAGGAATAAAAGATGACAATATATTGGCTGCTATTGAAAAAATCCCACGTCATTTTTTCTTGGATTCTTCATTTATTGAATTTGCATATCAAGACAAAGCCTTTCCAATAGGCAATGGACAGACAATTTCGCAACCTTATACTGTTGCTTTTCAATCGGAATTATTGAAAATAAAAAGAGGAGAAAAAGTGTTGGAAGTTGGAACCGGTTCTGGCTATCAAGCTTGTGTTTTACTTGAATTAGGTGCGAAAGTATTTACAATTGAACGTCAGAAACCATTGTATCAAAGAACTAAAGCTTTTTTACCAACAATAGGTTACAATCCTCGTATGTTCTATGGTGATGGCTATGCTGGCTTGCCTGCTTTTGCACCATTTGATAAAATAATAGTTACTGCTGGTGCACCGTTTATTCCAGAAGCATTAATTCAGCAACTTAAGGTAGGAGGTATTCTTATTGTCCCTGTGGGTGAAGATGTACAAACCATGATAAGCGTTATTAAAATTTCTGAAACCCAAATTGAACAGACAGAACATGGTACTTTCAGATTTGTACCTTTATTGGAAGATAAAGCTGATAATAAGTAGTTAGCATACTTTTAGTAAAATTATAATTTATAATGGGTTTTTCAATCAGTTTCTTTTTATAACAAAAACCTTTACATCTCTCTATTATTCACAAAAATTATTTACGTTTGCAATAAAAATTAATTTTATGGCAAACAATGAGCGTTTAAACAGCAAATCTGATTATATTTTTTCAATTTCTTTAATTGGATTACTATTTTTTCTATTTGGGTTTGTTACCTGGCTCAACGGAGCTTTGATTCCATTTTTAAAAACAGCTTGTGAATTATCAGATGTAATGGCATATCTGGTAACTTTTGCTTTTTATATTTCTTATTTTGTAATGGCAATTCCTTCCTCTAAAATACTGGAACGTATTGGTTTTAGAAACGGGATGACGCTTGGTTTAGCTGTAATGTCATTGGGTGCATTATTGTTTGTTCCTGCTGCTATTACTCGTTCTTACTTTTTGTTTTTAACTGGCTTGTTTGTATTAGGTACTGGTTTGGCATTGTTGCAGACTGCTGTGAATCCCTATGTAACCATACTTGGACCTATAGAAAGTGCAGCAAAACGTATTAGTATAATGGGAATTTGCAATAAAGTTGCTGGTGTATTGGCACCCATATTATTGGCATCTATATTATTAAAAGATGCTGAAGCTATTAAAACAAAGCTTGCTGCTTTAACGGATTTCACCCAACGTGCCAATTTACTCGACGAACTGGCTCAACGAATGATTCTACCTTATTTGCTGATAACTGTTTTTCTGGCTTTACTGGCAATAATGATTCGTTTTGCACATCTTCCAGAAATTAATCCCGAAGAAGATGAAGAAAAAGATACATCAAACAATACGAAAAAAAGTATTTTTGATTATCCTCATTTATTATTAGGTGTTGTTGCTTTGTTTTTTTATGTCGGAGTTGAAGTAATTGCTGGTGATACTATTATTCGCTATGGCGATTCATTGGGTATAGCTATGAGTTCTGCAAAATATTTTACTTCCTTAATGTTAGTATTCATGGTAATTGGTTATTTCTTTGGAGTGGCTTTAATTCCCAAAGTTATTTCTCAAAAAACTGCACTGATGCTTTGTGCTATAACTGGCATATTTTTTACGCTGGCAGCAGTAATGGTGCCCTCTAACCTTAGTTTTGAAATTCCATTTATTGATTTAGCAACTTTTCAATCTGTAATTCTAACAATACCTTATACAGTATTATTTATTGCAATGTTGGGGATTGCCAATTCGTTAGTTTGGCCTGCTATTTGGCCCCTTGCGTTAAATAATGTAGGAAAATATACAAAATTGGGTTCAGCTTTGCTTATAATGGCAATTGCCGGTGGTGCAACCCTACCATTACTTTATGGATGGTTAACTCATATATTGCATAGTACCCAACAGGCTTACTGGATTGCAATTCCTTGTTATTTGGTAATATTATATTATGCTGTTTTGGGACATAAAATTAAAAACAAATAGCAACAATATACTTTTTTGATATTAATTTCGTTTTCATGAAATTTAAAACCCAACAACAATGAAGAAAAAGAAATGGATTATTATTCCCGCTGTCATTGCATTATTATTGTTAATTTGGTTTTTTACCGGAAATAATAATAAAGATAATAGTGTTGTAGTTGTTCCTGTTAAAAAAGGTAATTTCGATATTAAAGTTACTACTACCGGCGAGTTGGATGCTAAAAGTTCGCAGGAAATATATGGACCTGACGGCTTGCGTTCTATAGGGATATGGCAGGTAAAAATCAGCGAAATGATACCCGAAGGAACTGTGGTTGATTCGGGGCAATATGTAGCAACACTGGATAAAACAGAAATAAGTAATAAACTTAAAGATATTCAGACAGAATTAGAAAAATTAGAGTCTCAGCTTACCCGCACAAGATTAGATACAACATTAGAACTACGAAGTGCCCGCGATGAATTGATAAACCTTAAATTTGCAGAGGAAGAACGACAAATTACACTCGATCAATCTAAATATGAACCGCCTGCCAGCATTCGTCAAGCTGAAATTGATTTACAAAAATCGAAACGTAGCTACGAACAAGCGGTACAGAATTATAAATTAAAATATAGCAAAGCAAAAGCTACCATAGGTGAAATAACAGCTTCATACGACCAATCAAAACGTAAATTTCAAATGTTGATGAGTGTGTTGGATGAATTTACGGTGAAAGCACCTAAAACAGGAATGCTTATTTACAAAAGAGATTGGAATGGTAAGAAAAAAGCTGTAGGCAGTACGATTGATGCATGGAGCAATGTGGTCGCTACATTACCCAATTTGTCGAAAATGATTTCTAAAACATATATCAACGAGATAGATATTAGCAAAGTAAAAATAGGACAAAGAGTAGAAATAGGAGTGGATGCTTTTCCAGAAAAGAAATTTACCGGCGAAGTTACCGAAGTAGCCAATATTGGTGAACAAATGCAAGGAACTAATGCCAAGGTATTTGAAGTTAAAATATTAGTTCATGAATTTGACTCAATTTTGCGTCCAGCCATGACAACAAAAAACACCATTATTACTGCAATTGTTCCCAACGTAATTTATGTTCCCATTGAAAGTGTTCACACCAGCGATAGTATTACTTATGTTTTCAAAGCAGAAGGATCAAGGGTTATAAAACAACAAGTAAAAGCAGGTGTTAGCAACGAAAATGAGATAATTATTACAAAAGGACTTACCGAAAAAGATAAAGTTTATCTGTTAACACCCGAAAATGCAGAAAAACTTAAACTTGTGAAACTATCATGAACTATCGTAACATCTTTATAAGAAAAGAAACCAATCGGTTTTCTTACATTCTTAATATTGCATTTGAAGCAGTATTGGCAAATAAATTTCGTTCGATGCTTACAGCTTTGGGTATAATTTTTGGTGTGGCAGCCGTAATTGCTATGATGGCAATAGGCAACGGAGCTCAGCAAGAAATTTTAGATCAAATTAAATTAGTAGGAGTAAACAATATTATTATTTCTCCCAAAATTAATAAAAAAGGAGAAGGTAAACAAGATGCTGAATCTTCAGATAATAAAACAGCTGGCGAAGACAAGAATAAAAACAAATTTTCACCCGGTTTAACACTAAAAGATGCGGAAAGCATTAAAGCTATGGTGCCAACTGTTAAGTTAGTGAGTCCTGAAGTAATTTATCAAACCGATATTATAAAAGACGGAATTAGTAGTTCTGCAAAACTTTCGGGAGTAACACCTGATTTTTTTGCTGTTTTTAATCTGGAAATTGCACAAGGGCAAATGTTCAATGACGAACAACTGAGAGAAGGTAAGCAAGTGTGCATTATTGGACAAGTTATTAAATCAAAACTTTTTCCAAAAGAAGACCCTATTGGGAAATATATTAAATGCAATAAAGTATGGTTAAAAGTTATTGGTGTAATTCAATCAAAAAATGTTAGTCAATCTGCTTCAGAAAATTTAGGAATAAGTGAATACAATAAATTTATTTATGCTCCTTTGCAAACATTATTGCTGAGGTATAAAGACAGATCGCTCATTACTGCAGCATCATTGAATTCAGGAGATGAAGAGTCTTCAAGTACTGATGATGAAGACAATCATAATCAAATTGATAAAATAGTAATACAGGTTGACGATTCAAAAAACATAAAGGCTACTACCGAAATAATTACACAAATGATGAAACGCCGACATGCCAGTGTTGACGATTATGAAATAAAAGTGCCTGAATTATTGCTCAAACAAGAACAAAAAACCAAAGATATTTTCAATATTGTGTTGGGTGCAATTGCCAGTATTTCGCTGATAGTAGGAGGGATTGGTATTATGAATATTATGCTTGCCTCTGTGATGGAACGTATCAAAGAAATTGGTGTTCGATTGGCATTGGGAGCAACAAAGAGAGATGTAATTGCTCAGTTTTTATCGGAAGCAACCATGATTAGTTTGAGTGGAGGTATTGCAGGAATTTTGTTAGGCATCGCATTGGCAAAAATTATTACCGAAGTAGCCGGAATATTAACCATTATTTCGCCTTTATCTATTGTAATATCTTTCTTTGTATCTGCTACTGTTGGTATTTTGTTTGGCTATATGCCTGCCCGAAAAGCTGCTATGCAGGATCCTGTTACTTCATTACGTCATGAATAAAGTATTAAATAAAATGAAAATATATTTTTCAATAATAACAATAATATTGGCAATTAGCTTTTCGGCGAAAGCCCAAGAGAATATTAAAATTCTCAGATTTGAGGATGTAATTACCATTGCCAAAACGCAATCGCCCGATGGCTTGGTGGCTAAAAATAAATACTTAGGAAGCTATTGGAAATATCGAAGTTACAAGGCTTCCTATATGCCTATGCTCACATTTGATGGAACTTTACCGAATATCAACAGGAGTATTTCTAAAATCACTTTGTCGGATGGTAGTGAAATTTTTAAGGAACAGCGTTCTGCTGATTATTCTTTGCAGATGAGCCTTTCAAAAATTATAGGAATTACCGGTGGACAATTATTTTTAAATTCAGGTATCCAACGATTGGATTTATATGATAATTCTACAATGACTTCGACTTCTTATTTGTCAACACCTGTTTCTGTGGGCTATCGTCAACCAATTTTTAATTATAATCCTTACCGCTGGGAACGTAAAATAGAACCTATTCTCTACGATGAAGCCAAACAATCTTATATCGAAGACAGGGAACAATTGTCAATTAAAGCTGCTAATTTGTTTTTCGATTTATTAGATGCACAAATCAGAGCTAATATAGCCCGTATTAATCAGGCAAACAACGACACATTATACAAAATTGCTCAGGGACGTTATAATTTAGGTAAAATTGCGGAGAATGAATTGCTTCAACTTGAACTGAGTTTGCTGAACTCAAATTTGCAAGTAGAACAAACACGCAACGATGTGGAAGTAACTCATTTTAAATTAAAGTCTTTTTTGGGGATGCGGGGTGATGAAAAGATTGAGTTGGTAATTCCAAAACACATGCCCGATTATAAAGTAGATGCTACCAAAGCCATTGCTGAAGCCCGGAGTAATAGTTCAGAAGTTCTTTCATATCAACGGAAACTTTTAGAAGCTCAAAGTTCGGTGAATAAAGCTAAAATGGAAAATCGGTTTAATGCCAATTTGTATGCAATGTATGGCTTAACACAAAGTGCGATTGAATTTGCAAATGCTTATAAAAACCCTCAGGATCAGCAACAGCTTTCGTTAGGTATTCAAATTCCAATTCTCGATTGGGGCTTGGCTCGTGCCAAAATAAAGATGGCACAATCGAACGAAGAACTTGTAAATACCCAAGTAGCTCAACAAAAAATTGATTTCGATCAGCAAATACTGATTAAAGTAATGCAATTTAATATGCAGCACACTCAGTTAACGATAGCTGCAAAAGCCGATACTATTGGCGAAAAGCGTTTTGAAGTTACCAAGGCTCGTTACATGATTGGCAAAGTTGATATTACCGAGCTAAACATTGCCATGACCGAAAAAGACCGAGCCACACAGGATTATATTGCTGCTTTGCGTTCGTTTTGGAATACATATTACGAAATACGTAAACTTACACTCTTCGATTTTGTTGAAAATAAACAATTAGGTGTTGATTTTGACAGCTTAAAATAAATAAATTTAATATGCAAAAAACAGTTTTAATCACAGGAAGTTCTTCAGGTATTGGAAAAGCTTCAGTAAAATACTTTGCACAAAAAGGCTGGAATGTAGCTGCTACTATGCGAGATCCTTCCAAAGAAAAAGAATTGAACACATTGGAAAATGTAAAATTATTTACATTGGATGTTACCAATAGCGAGAGTATTCAGAAAGCTATTGCTGATGCTATCGAATGTTTTGGCGGGATAGATGTAATAATAAATAATGCAGGATATGGTGGTGTGGGTATTTTTGAGGCTGCCCAAAAAGAACAAATCCAACGTCAATTCGACACCAATGTTTTTGGTGTAATGAACGTAATTCGCGAAATTTTGCCTTATTTCAGAAAAAGAAAAGATGGATGTATCATAAATATTTCGTCAATAGCAGGCTTTGTTACATTCCCGATTTATAGTATTTACAATGCTTCTAAGTTTGCCTTGGAAGGTTTTACGGAGGCTTTGCAGTATGAGCTTCGCCCGTTTAATATTAGAGTTAAAAACATAGAACCGGGTGCCATAAAAACCGATTTTTATGCCCGATCACAAGATTTGTTTAAAAAAGAAGGACTTACCGATTATGATAACTATGCTCAAATAGCATTTGCCAACACACAAAAAGTAGGCAACGATGCTCCCGGACCTGACGTTGTTGTAAAGAAAATCTATCAAGCGGCAACCAATACAAGCTATCGCTTGCGATTTCCTGCCGGCATCCAGGCCAAGGCAGTGTTGTTAGCCCGAAAAATCCTGCCTTTTAATTGGTTTAAAGCAATTGTGAAAGTAGTTGTTGAAAAAGGATATAAGTAGTAAACAGTATATACGCATATTTTTAGTTTCGGTAATAAATGTATAATAACATTAGAACGCTGATTAAACGGATACGTTCCGTAAACGCAGATTTTCGCGAATTATTCAGAATGTTTTGATTTGCATATATATTAATAATCCGTTTTATCAGCGTTTCCCTAAGGGATCTGCGTCATCCGCGTTCATGAAAAATACATTAGAAAAATTAATGTTATATTTTAAATTTGACAATAAATGATTCTTAGTACTTAAAGCCAAAGGATTTATGAATTAACCTACCGCTTATCCACAAATTATACTATTTATGAATAAATAAATTATACCCTAAAGGGTATATAATTAAAATATATAGTATATTTGTACCCGAAAAGGATTATTTTATGGAAATGTATCAATTTATCAAAGAAAAAAGACGTCTTGCACATCTTACACAAAAGGAGTTGGCTGAAAAAGCAGGCGTAGGACTTCGCTTTGTAAGAGAATTAGAACAAGGAAAGCTAAGTTTACGCTTAGATAAAGTAAATCAGGTATTACAGCTTTTTGGTCATCAGGTGGGTGCAATACCCATCAACCGTAATAACTATTCGCTATGAGAAAAGCTGAAGTAAAAATACTGAATATAACCGCCGGATGGCTGTTACAGGACGAAAATGGCTATCATTTTACATATAGCGAAGATTATCTGAAAATATCCGGTGCTTATCCTGTAAGTCTTACATTACCATTGCAACAGCAAGCTTTTGACAGTAAAGTTTTATTCCCGTTTTTCGATGGATTAATTCCTGAAGGATGGTTGCTGGATATCGCTGAAAAAAACTGGAAACTCAATCCCAGAGACCGAATGGGATTGTTATTGGCTTGCTGTAAAGACTGTATTGGTGCCGTAAGTGTTCATGCTATAACAGAGGAGGGATAAAGATGCAAAAATGTTTATACTGTTACAAAGATTTGAAATCTAATGAAATTGATTTTCATACAGGTTGTAGTAAAAAGATATTTGGAATGGCTTTACCCCCTGCGATTTCTTATACGGAATCAGAAATGGAAGAACTTGGATTGAAGGTAGTAAAAAGTCAGATGACGCTTACAGGTGTGCAGGCTAAATTATCATTGGATATTTCGCCTGCTGAAAATAAAAATGATATCAAAAGGTTTACAATTGTTGGTTTATGGGGTAGTTATATTTTAAAACCACCCACTCAGCAATATGCTCAGTTACCGGAAGTGGAAGATGTATGCATGCATTTGGCTGAAATTTCCAATATTAAAGTTGTACCTCACAGTCTCATCAGACTTCAGTCGGGAAATCTGGCATACATTACCAAAAGAATAGACCGTAACAAAAAAACTAAGTTTCACATGGAAGATATGTGTCAGTTAACTGAACATTTAACCGAAGATAAATATCAAGGTTCTTATGAGCAAGTGGCAAAAACTATTTACAACTATTCATCTCATCCGGGTTTGGATATTGTGAATTTTTCTGAACAGCTATTGTTTTCATTTCTCACAGGAAATGCGGATATGCATCTGAAGAATTTTTCTTTAATAAATCTGCCTGCTACAGGTTATGTTTTAGCACCTGCTTATGATCTTGTTTCTACTGCTCTCGTGAATCCTGCCGATGATGAAGATATGGCATTAACACTAAACGGGAAAAAGAAAAAACTCAACTGCAATGATTTTGTATCCGCATTCAAGAATTTTAAAATAGATAGTATTCAGCAGGAGAATATTTTCAGGAAGATGAAAGCTTCAAAAATAAAATGGATGGAATTTATTGAGATTAGCTTTTTAAGCAATGATTTCAAAACTAAGTTCAAGAGCCTTATTAATGAAAGGTTTTCAAGGTTAAACTACTAATCATTTCAAAGCATTTCATGCTTTCTTTCTCTCGTATGAGGATATAAAGCCTAAGGATTTATAGAATCCTGTCATCGGTTAAAATAAAAATATTACACCCCTTCTACCACCATTTTCGCGAGACTAAAGCTAAATTCCTGATCTTCGTTGTCGGAAGTTAGTTCTATGCCGCTTTGTTGGAAATCTTTGTAACCAACAGCCGTAATTTTAATGGTGTATGTGCCCGGTACTACTTCGTCGGTGTAAAATTCGCCATCCTCATCGGTAGTGGTGCTGATGGTGGTGCCCAAAATTTCAACCATAGCATCTTCTATCACTTCGTCGGTTTCGGCATCGGTAACGGTGCCCTGGAATATGGCAGCATTTACTTCTGCTTCGGCCACTTTAACGGTCTTCTTTTTAGGCGAAACGTCTAAAATATATTCGCGTTGTTTTATAGGATCGTTTTCAAAAATAATTTTGCCAGCCTTGGCAATGGCAGCAATGAGTTTCCACAATTCGTCGTAAGCCTTTACCCTGTTGCCGGTGGCAACGTAGCGGGCTTTTTTAGCCTGTTCCTGTTGTATATTGGCGGTTTCCACATCGGTGGTGAGGTGAGTAATTTCATCAATAGTGGTTTGCGACAAGCCTTTAAGTATGAGTTCGGCTTTGTATTTGTTCAGCGTAACTACGAAGTTTTTCAGAAACAAAATGAGCTTGCTTTGGGTATTGATTACCTTATTTAGTTCGGGATAACCAAATTCGTAGAGGTGAAGATCTTCGTCAGGGAAAGCCTTTTCTACGTAATACCTTATGGTTCTGACGGCGGCAATGGCTGCGTTGGAGAACGTAATTACCTTCTGGGTTTTCTGCATTTGCTGGCCTAGCAGCATATAGTCGGCCGGAATGGCTTCCACTGCCGTAATTTGAAGACCTAGCTGCTCCGAATAGTCAGCATTCAATTCAGGATCGAAAGCCGTAAATGCTGCAACATCATTATTAAATGACTGACGCATGTTGTTCGAAATTTCCAATTGTCTCGATTGAGAAACACCCTTGGAGGTGTGTTGAGATTTTTTCATTTGCTTATGTTTTTTATGTTTAAAATTATTATTGTTTTATAAAACCGCTCAACGCTTAACTAATTTTTGCTTTATATTTTAAGTGTCATTACCACCGCTCAACGCTTAACTCAATTTATAATCATCCGTTTGTGTGATAAATTTACTTTTTCGTGAATGTTTCATTGTGTATTGATTTAAAAAATAAATAACGAATATTGAAGATTTTTATTGTTAATTCAATCACAAAAGTAATACGAAAATTTATTCCAATCGTATTTTTATGAAAATATTTTTGCAAAAAAATCAATTATTTTCACTTGTTACGAAAAACCTTATATAATACACATATTCAGCCGGTACGCACACAGATTCTTACCGTACATTTGCATATTTATGCAGTACATTTGCAGAATACAGCAGTACGTACAGCAAATAAAAAAAGCTGTGTAGGTACTGTTAAATTTTATATACGTACCGAGCGTATTTGTATAGGTATAAGAAGAATGTTTGGAAGTACGGAAGGATTGGATGTATGGACGGAAAGATTTTATAATTAAGAAGTTCTAAGGTGTGGTTTATTAAGTAAAAATTAGAAACAAATAAAATATTTACATATTATTTGTTTTATATTTTATTTATGTCGTACATTTGTTCACAATATTTATAACCAATACCATATCATGTAGAAATTAAAATATTATAAAAAATAGCGTTGCTAAAAGCATTTCTCTTTTGATAAAACGACCAATTTTAAACAGAGATCAGAGAAGTAGCTTAAGTGGACGCATCCGTATGGGTGTGTTCCTTTTGCTTATTTCAATTGATCTCGGGTGCTTGGTCGTACCTTTCAGAAGTTGAAAACAAAGCTGAGGTTCATGCCCTTTTTTATTTTGTGTAAATCAATTATTAACCGCCGAAGAGAATTGGGCAAAAAAATAGATAATATGAATTACTTATATGTATTATTAATACTTGCGTTTATTTGTATATCAAGTATGTGGATTGTTTTTGAGAAAGCAGGAAAAAACGGATGGGCAACTATAGTTCCCTTTTATAATATAATTGTTTTTCTTGAAATTATTGGGAAGCCATGGTGGTGGTTATTTCTTATGTGTATACCATATCTTAATCTTATTTGGATAATTTGGGCTGCTAATTTATTTGTAAAACGATTTGGTGATAATACATGGAGTACTTTTTATTTTTTATTTCTCCCGTTTATTTATTTACCTCTGCTCGCATTCGACAAAAATGCTGTTTATAAAATTATGCTTCCACAGAAAGTTATTGAAAAGAAGAATAATAATGCTTTTATTTGGGTTGTTTCAATCATTTTTATTATAATAATACTTACATTACCTTTTCATTATTTGCCTGATCATTTATTAGTTTTTCCAAAAGAAAATATGACTTTTTCAAATACATTTATTTTTAAAAGTGATGTAGATAGAATAATTGAACGATATAACAAGGCAAGTTTTTTTGAAAGAAATGCAATGAATAATGAGCCAATAGTAAGAAAATTAAAAGAGAAAGGAATAATTATAGATAAAAATTCTGCAAATTCCGATGAAGATAATAATTAGTAGGTAGAAAATTATTTTTTTTATTTTCGAAACCCAATAAATATATACAAAATAAAATTTTAATTATGACATATCAAGAAAAAATCAAAGAAAGTCTATCAAACTACAAGACAACAAACTTTCCTAAGCTTAAAAATGGGAAATGGAAAAATAACAAAAAGTGTTATTCTCATATACTACCAGAAGAAAATAAGTTTGATAATTTATTACATCCATATAACGAGGATTGCTTTAAGTACTTGAGAAAAGAACAAATTAAGCTCCATTCAGGTTTCCATCATCTAAACTCATCTCAAGCAATGTGCTTAAATTTTTTCTTCCCTCTTTTTTGCGAAAAGAAACTTGAGCTTATTACAGAATTGCTTGGTTTTAAAAACGAAACTATTAATTATGAAACAGTTTGTTTTGAAAAAAATGGTAAAGATGGTGGAAGTGGAAGAAGAGCAACAAATTTTGATTTTTATTTTGAAACAAAATCAGGAAAGAAAATTTATTTTGAAATAAAATACACAGAATCAGAATTTGGAAAAGCAAAAAATGATAAAGAACATATTGAAAAATTTAATAATGTGTACTCGAATTTTACAAAACCATTAAATGATAATTTTATTACAAGTAAACCCTTCTTTGACAACTATCAAATTTTAAGAAATCTAATTCATATAGATGATAACTCATTTGTTGTATTTGTTTACCCAAAAGATAATAAAGGCATTAGCAAAGGAGTTCACAAAGTAAAAACAGAATTTTTAACTGCAAAATTTCAAAACCATTTTTTTGCAGAGACTTGGGAAAAACTATTTGAATCAATTTATAGCAAGGCTAGCAATGAAAAGCTAAAAAAACAACTCACTAGTTTTAAAGAAAAATATTTACCAATATTCTAATATAATAACAAAATTTCGCTGGGTTTTAATGTCCAGTTGGTTATTTATAAAAAAATTTTTAAAATGAAAATACAGATACAAATATCAATTTTTACTTCATTTTTTTTGATTGTAGTACTTTTGGGAGATTGTTTTGGTCAAACAGTAAAACAAAAAAAATCTAATCATTCAAAATTTTGTAACATTGATGAAGATCGAACAATAATTAATGGTAATGATACTATAGTTTTATGGCCTTTTGAATTGTTTAGCATTGCTACGTTTTTAGATGTTGATTATCAAGACACTTTTGAAAAAACATATTTAATATTTCAATGTTCAGCAAATGATGGAAAACAATATTTTAGTGATTGGCAAAATAATTTTAAAATAAATGATAGTGAAATGTCTACAAACAATGGTATTGCCTATAAATGGAATGGTAATAAGATTATATTAAAACTAGAGACTGTTGAAGACGATTTGATAAGAGAAATAAAAAAAGGGTATAAATACAAAATAATTTATTGTTTTGAAAGTAATAGTAAATTACATAGAACAAATGTTGCTACTGAGTCCTCTGATGGTTATTATATTGTTGATATTGTTGAATACAATAAAAAGTTTCCTCGCCAAATACCAACCAATTATTAATGAAAGTCACCAGATGACAAGCGAATAAAAAGTAACTGCCCCCATTAATGCTGAAAAAATATAATAATGAGACACAAAGTAATAAAAACCGAAAAAGAATATCAGGAAGCACTCAATAGGCTTGAAATGATATTTGATGCAAAATTAGGTACTAATGACGGTGATGAACTGGAGTTGTTGTCTTTATTGATAGATAACTACGAAAAAATAAATGATTCGATTGGTTTACCTGATCCAGTTGAAGCAATAAAATTCAGAATGGAGCAAATGAATTATAAAACCAGTGATTTGGCAATGGTACTTGGGTTTAGAAGTCGTGTAACCGAAATATTAAACAAAAAAAGAAAGTTATCGCTGGATATGATTCGTAAGATTAATAAACAAATGCACATTCCAACCGATGTGTTAATTCAGGAATATAAATAGAAGGATTATTCATTTATAAATATAATAGACATTAGATGACTAATAAGAGTAGCTATATTTTAATAACTATCCGTTAAACTTATTATTTCTAAGCTTTTTTGCAATTCAGTATATTCCTCCTTACTGCATTTAATGCTGATTTTTTTGGTTTCATTGGGTAACAAATCAAAATAATTATCGGAGAAATGTCCTTCTATGGTTGAGGTTAAACAAATATTTTTAGCTAATTTATCGGTAGAAACTAAAATTTCAGCATTTCCATTAGCCAAATACTTCATAGTTTTGGTAAGCTGAGGTTTGGGTAAATCTAATTTTGCTATTTGTGTAAAATATAAATTATGCGTAGCCATTTCAGTTGCATTGTTTGTAAAAGAAGTATGCAGAAAAACTTTAGTTGCATCATAATTGCTTAATAATTGAGCACTGTCAATGTTAAATACAACGGCCGAAGAATTGCCATTAACAGTACAATCCGTTGTTTTCGACCATAAAACCTTGCCATCAAAATTCATTAATTCTATGTGAAGCTTACCCTTTGTTATTGTTTCTTTATCAGAATTAATCCAAACTTCGACCTTATAATTTTTAATAATTTGAGAAATAAGAATGTCTTGATAAAGCTTTTTCACAAAATAATGCAAGGCTTTCCATCTCCCGTAATAGTCCACACTCGACCACGACACAACGGGCCAACAATCGTTCAGTTGCCAATACAATGTACCCATACAGCGAGGTTTGGCTCTTCGGTGCGATTCAATGGCAATGCGCATTCCCTCTGCTTGCAAGAGTTGACTTACATAAACGTAGGATGCAAAATCTTTGGGTTTTCGGTAATCTCTTAACAAATACTCGTCAATCGTTTCAAAACCTGTTGGATGCTTCTGATGATTCTTTAGCTGAGGCGATTGTAAATAAAGAGATGTATCGGCTACCATGCTTATAATCGTTTTCATATCGGGCATTCCCTGAAAACCATATTCCGACATAAACCGTCCTGTTTTCTCTTTATAAATTTCAAAAGGTAGTTTTCCCCACCAAACACCCCAATAATGCGAATCGCCTTCTGTCATACTTTCTTTGCGACCCCATCCTTTGCGTGGCGAAGTTGAAATATAAGGATGTTCTCCATCAAATTTAGCAATGGTAGAAGGTAACACATCTTTAAAAATCTTCAGATAATCTTTCCATAATGTTGTAAAATCAGTTAAAGAGTATTTAAATTGCTTTTGCCATCCCCAATTGTACCAACCTTCATCTATTTCATTATTTCCACACCACAAGGCAATACAGGCATGGTTTCTAAGCCTTATAATATTATCAATAGCCTCTTGACGGACGTTTTCCACAAAAATACTATCGCCCGGATACATCGAACCAGCAAACATAAAATCCTGCCATACCATGATACCATATTTGTCGCATAAATCATAGAATTCACCATTCTCATATATGCCACCTCCCCAAACTCTTATCATATTCATATTGGCTTCTGCGGCATCTTTAATTATTTTTTCGTAGGTTTCTTTAGTGGTTTGCGATGGGAAACTATTGGACGGAATATAATTTGCACCTTTTACAAACAAAGGTTTTCCATTTACTTTAAAATAGAAACTTTCACCAATGCTGTCTTTTTCGGTTATCAGTGCAATGGTTTTTAATCCAATTGTATTTTCTGAACTTTCTATGATTCTGTTTCCTTTAACAATAGTAGTTTTTAACGTATAAAGATTGGCTTTCCCTGCTCCGTTAGGCATCCATAATAGAGGATTTATAATATCAAATGGAATTTCTATTGAATTTATGCCTTTGTTTAATATAATTTTTTTTGAAACGGAAATACTCTTTGTTTCTGCAGCATTTATATTTATTGAAACAGTATCAGTTTTATCCGCAATTAGCTCGTATTTTGCAATTAAAGAAGCTTTCGCAGAAGAAATATTCTTTTGTATAAAATGCACGTAGTTTATTTTCAAATTATCCCACGCAAGTATTTTTACATTTCGCCAAACTCCAGACGTTACCAAGCGTGGACCCCAATCCCAACCGTATTGATAAGGAGCTTTGCGCGAAAAAGATCTTTCTTCAGGAAGAGAGTAGGGGAGTTTTGATGCAGCTTCTTTGTCTTTCAATACTGACGAGTAAAAGACAATATGTAATGTATTGTTTTCCTTTTTCAGGTATTTCTTTCCATCAGTTTCCCAATGACGAAATTGATTATTAGCTGTAAGCAAATGATGCATGTTCAGATAAACGTCACAATAAGTATCTAATCCATCAAAAGCGAGATATAAATTATTTTTTGAGAATATTTCGTCAGAAATATTAAAATTACAGTCGTATTCCCAGCTTTCTTTTTCTATGTCTTGTACTTTCTTTTCATTATCTCCAAAAAACGGATCGGGAATAATGCTATTGGCAAGCAAATCGGTATGAATACATCCTGGTACTTTAGCCGCAAACCATTTTTCGCTGCCTGATTTCCTGAATTGCCAATTATCATCTAATGATTTTTTAATTATTTGAGCAGATAAATAATTGAATAGTAAAAGGAAGAGGAGGGAAGTAATGATTTTTTTCATTGTAATTTTTGAATTTTAGATTCAGGTTTTTCTAATTTTCTTACGATTTTGTCAAAATCGCTTTCAAAAATCTTATCCTGCACAATGCTGTATTTTTCAAATTCACTTTCGGCTAATGCAACTGCAACATTGTGTGAAACGTTACCCTGATGTTTCAAAATAGCTTCTTCATTAAACTGTAAAAAGGCATCTAATTTTTTTACCCAATCTTTCATATACATAATTATTCCTTTTTGTGCTTGGCTTTCGGCATAATCTAAATACATGCTTACAATTCGGTTCAATCCGTCTAATTCTTTTTCGTTTAAATAATTTTTGGCAATTCCAACATCTGTTTTTCTGATATTCCCTTTTGGTGCATTTTTCCAAGTTGTTAGTCCCATGTTTTCTTTAGTGCTGTCAACTCTTGTGGCAATAAGTTCTGCTGCAGTTTGTCCTGTTATTGCCCAATGCAATTTGTTTTGAACAGTTGCAAAAAAGTCTTTTGTAGCTTGTGAGTCCACAATATAGTCTGCACTGCATTGTGTATAGATGTCGGTAATTTTTTGATAAAACCTGCGTTCGCTGCTTCGTATATCTCTGATACGGGCAAGTTGCTCTTCAAAATAATCTTTGCCGAAAATATAATTTGGATTTTTTAGCCGTTCATCATCCATTGTAAAACCTTTGATGATGTATTCTTTTAACCTTTCGGTTGCCCATATACGAAATGCTGTTGCCTGATTGCTATTTACACGATAGCCCACCGAAATAATGATATCAAGGTTGTAAAATTTGGTAATTGTTTTCTGCGTTTTTCCTTTGATAGCACCATGAGGACTGGTATGTGCAAAATTTGCACTTACCAGTTGCTCATTTAATTCCCCTGATTTGAAAATATTGCCAATGTGTTTTGTTACCACAGTTCTGTCAACGCCAAACAAATCTGCAATTTTTTGTTGAGTAAGCCATACTGTTTCGTTTTGCAGGTATATCTCTACTATTACACTACCATTGGGAGTAGTATAAAGCAGTATTTCATTAAAACCGTTTGTAACGGATGATGGGAGGTCTTTCTTTGCCATGATATATCTCTTTTATGCAAATAATATTTACAAACATATATAATCCATTATTTTCTTTTTATTCATATCATTTTAATTTTAATTCAACTGTTTCAAAATCCCAATTATCTCTCTTACCCTATTCTCATCAGTAATACTATTTTCGTATTCCGAAATGTCTTCAATTCCTCCCATGCGAATCGTATTGTTTCTGAAAACCATATTGCTTGCTGTTTTCTTTCGTACCGAAACATGAAAAGCCTTGGCTTTGGTTTTTGTAGCAATTTCTTTGATATTATCTTCATTAATTCCACTGCCGGGTATGATAGTAATGCGTTCTTTTGCGTGTTCAACAAGTTTCTTAATTAATGGGATTCCATCATTAGCCTTAGGTTGTAATCCTGATGTAAGTAGGTTGTCGAAACCCAACGAAATAATATCTTCAAGCGAAACATACGGGTCAGCAACCATGTCAAAAGCCCTGTGAAATGTAGTTCGCATTGGATAAGCCACTTCGAGTAATTGGCGACAAACAGTTTTATCAATTTTCCCTTCTCTAGTAATTACACCAAACACTACACCATCAGCACCTATACTTTTGGCTGCAATAATATCTTGTTTCATAATTTCCAATTCGAGCGAAGAATATAAAAAATCTCCTCCGCGAGGTCGGATAATTACATTTAAATCAATAGAAAGATGTTTTCTTGCCAAAGCAATGGCAGCATGAGAGGGAGTTGTTCCACCTTCAGGAATATTGTCGCATAATTCAACACGTTGCGCCCCGCCTTTTTCGGCTGCAATAGCAGATTCAACAGAATGGACGCAAACTTCCAAAAGCATTGAGCAGCAATTTATTTATTTTTTCCTTTAGTATAGGCTTCGTTTAATCCTTTTATTACAGATTTTGTAATATCTAAGCTATCATTAGCATATAAAATACCACTTACTCTTGATTTTTCAAGAATAAAAGAGTATTTGGGTCCTTGGTTAAAACGTTTGATAAAAGAAAAAATAGAGTCTTGTAGCTGGATGTTTTTAGCTTGTTTTACCTCTGCGAGTTGACTACCTAAACTTTTTTCCATTTCCATCAGATTGGATTGTTTTTGTTGTAAAGTAGCTTCTCTTTTCTTTTGTTCACTCAATGTTAAAGTAGCACCAATCTTCAGATAATTATCATATTCAGCCTTAAATGCCATAGCTTGTGCTTTGTAATTATTAGTAAGTTTTTGCTCTAAATCTTCCAATTCTTTTTTTGTAGTTTTTACAAAATCATAATTTTCCCAAAGAGAATCACTATCAACATAAGCGATGCTTAATGCTGATTTTATACTAACAGGTTGAACAACTTCGTGCTTATTTTTGGAAGTAAAAAATAATATATAAAGAACTAAAATAGCAATGGCAATAATAATGTTGAATATCATTCCGCATTTTGATTTTTTGCAGGAATCGGTTACATTATTGTTTTCAAAATCAGTAGCTTGATTAATTGTGTTTTGTGTTGTTTCTTCTGTGTTTTGCACGATATTATTATCTTCGTTCATAAAAAAAGTATAAAAAATTTTATAAAATAGATTTGATTAATTTTCTGTATTCGATTTAGTCTATTTTTTTGACTATTTAATTTCCAATCTCTGACATAAATTTGATTCGCATCAATCGGATTTCTTCTTCAGAATATTCATTTTCACCCAATTCTTTTAAAGCATCTTCAATAGAATCAGATTCAGCTTCTCTGAAAAATTCATAAATTTCTTCCTGATGGTAAATGTCAACAAATTCATCAATATAATATTTGATGTCAATTTTAGTGCCTGAAGAAACTATGCTTTCAATTTCTATAAGTAATTCGTCCATTGTTAGATTTTTAGCAATGGCAATATCTTCGAGCGATAATTTTCTGTCAATATTTTGGATAATATAGACTTTAAGTCCTGATTTATTAATAACAGATTTTACAACTAAATCCTGAGGGCGTTCAATTTCGTTTTCCTCAACGTAAGCTTTAATTAAATTAATAAATGGTTGTCCATATTTTAAGGCTTTCCCTGATCCAACGCCTGTAATTTGTTTCATCTCTTCCATTGTAATAGGATATTGAATGGTCATATCCTCTAAAGATGGATCTTGGAAAATAACAAAAGGAGGCAGATTTTCTTTTCTTGAAAGATCTTTACGTAAATCTTTTAATAATGAAAACAAAGTTTTGTCGGTTGCATTGGAGTGACCACCGCCACCCATTGCATCCATTAAATCTTCTTCATCATTCAGGAAATCATGATCTTTAGCAATCATGATTTTATAAGGTTTTTTAATGTATTTTAACCCATCCGGACTTACTTTAAGTAAGCCATAGTTTTCGATATCTTTAATTAATAAGTTTTCAATAATAGCTTGACGAATTACTGCATTCCAATATCCTTCAACTTTTCCGGCACCAATACCGAATTGAGGGATTTTATCATGCTTCATCTTTTTAAGAGTAGCAGAATTTTTTCCAATAATTATCTGAGCAATGTGTTTTGCTTTAAATAATTGTTTTACAGAAATTACCGTTTCTATTGCAGTAACGATATCTTCGCTGCCATCAGTTTTAGCTTTTGGATGATTGCAGTTATCGCAGGTGTTACAATTATCATGAATATAGTTTTCTCCAAAATAATGCAATAAAACTCTTCTTCTACAAGCAGACGATTCTGCATAAGAAACTGTTTCATTCATCAATTGCATGGCAATTTCTTGTTCTGCAACAGGTTTTCCTTTTAAAAATTTCTCAAGTTTATTAATATCTTCTTCACTGTAGAAAGCAATACAATTTCCTTCACCATCATCACGTCCTGCTCTTCCGGTTTCCTGATAGTAACCTTCAAGACTTTTAGGCATATCATTATGAATTACAAATCTTACATCAGGTTTGTCGATTCCCATGCCAAATGCAATGGTAGCTACTATTACATCTACCTCTTCCATCAAAAATTTGTCCTGATTGCCGGCACGAACTACAGGATCTAATCCAGCATGATAAGGTAATGCTTTGATGCCATTTACCAAAAGAGTTTCGGCTAATTCTTCAACTTTTTTACGACTCAGGCAATAGATAATACCTGACTTTCCTGAATGTCCTTTGATGTATTTGATGATTTCTTTGTTAACATCTTTTGTTTTAGTACGAACTTCATAATACAAATTCGGACGATTAAATGAAGATATGAACAAATTAGCATTCATCATATTCAGGTTTTTCTGAATATCCTGTTGTACTTTTGGAGTAGCAGTGGCAGTGAGAGCAATGATTGGCACTTTCTTGCCAATAGCTTCTATAATAGGGCGTAGTCTGCGGTATTCCGGTCTGAAATCGTGACCCCATTCCGAAATGCAATGGGCTTCATCTATAGCATAAAAAGAGATAGTTATATCTTTAAAAAACTCAACATTTTCTTCTTTGGTAAGTGATTCGGGAGCCACATATAATAGTTTGGTTTTACCTGAAGTAATGTCTGCTTTTACAGCTTTTATTTCGGTTTTTGATAGGGAAGAATTTAAAAAATGAGCAATCCCATTGTCGTTACCAAAGTTGCGAATAGCGTCTACTTGATTTTTCATTAGTGCTATCAATGGGGAAATAATGATTGCAGTACCTTTGCTAATAATAGCAGGTAATTGATAACATAATGATTTTCCTCCACCTGTGGGCATTATCACAAAAGTATCTTTTCCTTCAAGTAGGCTCTTAATAACATCTTCTTGATTTCCCTTGAAATTATCAAACCCAAAGATCTTCTTTAAATTTTTGTGAAGAGCATCACCTTCCTTAGTTGCCATTTATTATATTTAGTTAAAATATGAATATTGTTATCTTTTGTAAAAATAGATTTTTTTTTTGAAAAACATTATAAACCATAACAATTTTTATAATTTTTTATTGTCAAATGAAAAAAATCATGTAGGTTTGTAATGTAAATGTACAACAAATTTTCAAAACATTTGCAAAAAGAATTTATTTACAAAAACTTTAACATTGAAATCTTACGAAGAAATAAAAAATATTGCACTATCAACAATTAACAACGAAGCTGACTCAATTATTAATCTTAAGAACTACATTGATAATGATTTTGCAAAGTGTGTTGAAATAATTTATAAATGCAAAGGTAGAATAATTATTTCAGGAATTGGTAAAAGTGCAAACATTGGGGCAAAAATAGTTTCAACTTTTAATTCTACTGGGACTCCGGCTATTTTTATGCATGCTGCTGATGCTATTCATGGTGATTTGGGAATTATTCAGCCCGATGATATCATTATATGTTTATCTAAAAGTGGAAATACACCTGAAATTAAAGTTTTGGTACCTTTAATTAAATCAATGGGTAATAAAATTATTGCTATGCATGGCAATATTCATTCTTACCTTGCTCAACAAGCCGATTATTCTATCAATTGTAGTGTAGAAAAAGAAGCTTGCCCGAATAATCTGGCACCCACATCAAGTACTACAGCACAATTAGTGATGGGTGATGCTTTGGCTGTTGCTCTGCTCGAATGCAGAGGTTTTACTACAAGTGATTTTGCCAAATATCATCCAGGTGGTGCATTGGGAAAACAATTATATTTAAAAGTAGCCGATTTGTCAATAAACAATGAAGTACCAATGGTAAACCCTGAAACTGATGTAAAAAAAACAATTATCGAGATTACTTCCAAACGTTTAGGTGCCGCAGCCGTAGTGGAAAATGAAATAATTATTGGTATTGTTACCGATGGCGATTTAAGACGAATGTTGCAAAACGATGTCCCTATTGAACAATTAAAAGCCAAAGACATTATGTCGTTGCATCCAAAAACTATTCAAAAAGATGAGCTTGCTGTAACTGCACTTAATGTGATGAAACAAAATAATATTACACAACTTTTGGTGGTTGACGACAAGAATATATACATAGGTGTAATTCATTTACATGATTTATTGAGAGAAGGAATTATTTGAAAATACTAAACTTATATTTCTATTTTGCTTATCATTAATGTGTTAATAGTGAAAGTGTATAAAATTTAATTTTTAAATTTAACTTTAAAACAATAATTAATAAATAGCTTAGTTTAACTTTGCAACATATATTAAAAGCAATGATATTAAGAACTGAAAATATTGTAAAGAAATACAAAAACCGAACTGTAGTTAATGGAGTATCAGTGCAGGTGGAGCAAGGCGAAATTGTTGGATTGTTAGGACCGAACGGTGCTGGCAAAACAACTACTTTTTACATGACAGTTGGATTAATTAAACCAGTTTCGGGTAAAGTATATCTTGATGATCTCGATATTACTGAGATGCCTATGTACAAAAGAGCTCAACACGGAGTTGGCTATTTGGCACAGGAAGCTTCTGTTTTCAGACAATTGAGCGTAGAAGATAATATTAGTGCAGTACTTGAATTTACAAAACTCACTAAAGAAGAACAACATCAAAAACTTGAAACCTTACTCAATGAATTTGGATTGCAAAATATTCGCAAAAGTAAAGGCATTCAACTCTCTGGAGGCGAAAGACGACGTACTGAAATAGCCCGTGCCTTGGCTGTTGATCCAAAATTTATTTTATTGGATGAACCCTTTGCAGGTGTTGATCCTATAGCGGTGGAAGACATCCAAACCATTGTAAGGAAACTAAAAGAAAAGAACATAGGTGTATTAATTACCGATCATAATGTACACGAAACACTCACAATAACCGATAGAGCCTATCTGTTGTTCGAAGGCTCTATCCTAAAATCAGGCACTTCTCAAGAATTAGCCGAAGATGAACATGTCCGTAAAGTTTATTTAGGCAAAAATTTTGAGCTGAGAAAGTAAAAATTGTTTGCAAAAGCTAATGCAGTGAGAGAATGAAATTAACGTTTATTCCTCTTTATCATACCAGCTGGCATACATGGGGTAAGCATTGGCGATTCTCATTATTTGACCTTCAATAAGCGTTTTGTCTAAATCTTTAATTTTTTTGGCAGGAATACCAGCATATAATGAGCCCGATTTTACAATCGTATTTTCCAAAACAATAGCACCGGCTGCAATAATACAATTACTTTCAATTACTACATTATCCATAATAATAGCTCCCATACCTATGAGTACATTATCATGGATTGTACAACCATGTACAATGGCTTTATGGGCAATGGATACATTATTGCCAATATCGATAGAGGCTTTTTGATAGGTGCAATGAATTATAGCTCCATCCTGAATATTTACTTTATTACCTATTCTAATGGTATGCACATCCCCTCTTATAACTGTATTAAACCATACACTACAGTCATCACCCATAATTACGTCGCCTGTTATGGTGGCATTGTCTGCTAAAAAGCAACTTTTTCCAAATTGAGGACTTACCCCTTTTACTGATTTTATAAGTGCCATGCTGTTATTTGTTGGGTTATTTTTTAATATTTAATTTCACAAATCACTTTTTAAAGAACTATTATAAAGCATCAGTTCTTCATATTTGATAGCTTCAAAGTTGTATCCTAATTTTAAAAAATGTTCAATGAATCTTGGCAGAGCATACATTAATCTTTCTTTGGCTTTTATACTATCGTGAAAAACAACAATAGAGCCATCAACAGTATTTTGAATCACATTCTGCAAACACTGTTCGCCTGTAATCTTCGTATCGAAATCGCCGCTTAAAACAGACCATAAAATGGTAAAATATTTTTCTTTTAGCAGATTAATTTGTGCCGGACTTGCTTTGCCATAAGGCGGACGAAAGAGATTGGTTTGTAGATAGCCTTCAAACTTTTTTACATTCTCAATATATTCAACTTTTGTTGTTTTCCAACCATTCAAATGATGGAATGTATGACAACCAATGCTGTGCCCGTTTTCAATAATCTGTTGTAAAATATCAGGATGTTTTCTTATGTTGTCACCCACACAAAAAAATGTTGCTTTAATATTATAATCGGAAAGAATTTTTAATACATCGGGTGTAATTTCGGGTATTGGACCATCATCAAAGGTAAGAAATATACGATTTTTCCCTTTTTGCATTTCCCAAATAACAGTTTTTCCGGTTAGCTTGCTGAGTATATAAGGCGATTTTATGAAATACAATTCCAGTTTTTTATTTATTAATATCAAGCTGTAAAAGTATAAAAAAAATAGATAATTTATTAAATTTGTATTTGCTTATATTGTAAGTTTGTAAAAATGTTTTTCAGTAATAAATAAGGAATTTCAATAATAATATTAAACCTTTGTAACCTAAAGTTGTTAAAACAATAACAATAAATTTATCATAATGAATAATTCCGTATCATCAGATTATATACCCATATTATTACAGTCGGTTGTTGTATTTGGTTTTGTTGTAATCACAATGCTGGCAACACATTTCCTAACGGCAAAGCGGCGAAAGATAGAAACCCGCAAAAAATCTAATAATTTTGAATGCGGTATCGAGGTAAAAGGCAATGCACGTATTCCATTTTCGGTAAAATACTTTATGGTGGCTATCCTTTTTGTGTTGTTCGATGTAGAAATTATATTTTTTTATCCCTATGCAATTAATTTCCGCGAATTAGGCTGGGGTGGATTGTTCAGTATGTTTATATTTGTTGCGTTATTATTGATTGGGTTCTTTTATTTACATCGCAAAGGAGCTTTAAAATGGGAATAGGAGATTACAATGTCAGAAAATAAAAAGTATACACAAGTAGCCCTACCCGAAGGTTATTCTCAACCTGGTTTTTTTGCTACTTCTTTAGATAAAGTTGTTGGATTGGCTCGCAAAAATTCCATCTGGCCTCTTCCTTTTGCTACTTCTTGTTGCGGTATTGAATTTATGGCAACCATGGCATCAAATTACGATTTGGGAAGATTTGGTTCTGAACGCTTAAGTTTTTCGCCACGTCAGGCAGATTTGCTAATGGTAATGGGAACCATCGCCAAAAAAATGGGGCCGATTTTGCAACAGGTTTACGAACAAATGGCAGAACCCCGTTGGGTAATTGCCGTGGGTGCTTGTGCTTCAAGTGGAGGGATTTTTGATACTCACAGCGTATTGCAGGGAATTGACAGAGTAATTCCTGTAGATGTTTATGTGCCGGGCTGTCCTCCACGTCCTGAGCAGATATTAGACGGTATTTTAAAAATACAGCAACTGGTAGAAAGTGAATCTTTAAGAAGGAGAAATTCAACTGAATACAAAGAAATGCTGGCTAAGTATGGAATAAATGAAATTGGGCATAAATAGAAAAGGAACGGCAATTATTTAGTGAAATTCAAAATAATTTTTAATGGATAACAAATATATACTTCAGAAAATAAGGCAATATTTCGATGGTTTTGTAATCAGTTTCGAAGAACCTTTTGGTTTGCTTACCATTACAGTTAAGCCGGCAGTAATCAACGACCTGATTTCGTATCTAAAAAAAGAACCTGAACCTGGTTTTGGTTTTCTTACCGATATTTGCGGAGTACATTATCCCGATACCGAAAACGAGCTTGGTGTTGTTTATCATCTTCATAATATGAAGGAAAATAATCGTATTCGCATTAAAACATTTTTGCCAAAAGATAATCCTATAGTACCTACAATTACACCGATATACTCTGCAGCCAATTGGATGGAACGCGAAACCTACGATTTCTACGGAATTCAATTCGAAGGACATCCTAACTTGAAGCGCATTTTAAATGTAGAATATCTTGATTATTTCCCTATGCGTAAAGAATATGCAATGGAAGACCCAACTCGTGAAGATAAAGACAATCGTTATTTTGGAAGGTAATAAAAGATAAAAAATGGAAGAAAACACAATAATTAATCCTTGGGCAAACGAAAAAAACTATTCAATACTTAATTTGGGTCCAACTCATCCGGCTACTCATGGTATTTTTCAGAATGTATTAACCATGGATGGAGAAAAAATTATTGATGCAGAACCTACTATAGGATATATTCACCGTGCATTTGAAAAAATAGCCGAAAGGCGTCCCTATTATCAGATAACACCTCTCACTGATAGGCTGAACTATTGTTCAGCACCTATCAATAATTTGGGTTGGTTTATGACAGTGGAAAAACTTTTGGGAATAACAACGCCTAAAAAAGTTGATTATATGCGAATTATTGTGATGGAATTGGCACGAATTACCGATCATTTGATTTGCAACAGTGTAATTGGGGTGGATAGTGGAGCTTTAACCGGTTTTACATATATTTTTCAGGAAAGAGAAGCTGTTTACGAGATATATGAAGAGATTTCAGGTGCAAGACTTACTACCAATATGGGCAGAATTGGAGGATTTGAAAGAGATTTTTCTAAAACAGCCATCGAAAAGATAAAAGCTTTTTTAATAAGGTTTCCGAAGAAGCTACAGGAATTTGAGAATTTACTATTACGAAATCGTATCTTTATGGATCGTACGATTGGTGTTGGAGGAATAAATGCAGAAAGAGCATTAAATTTTGGTTTTACAGGACCAAATCTTCGTGCTGCCGGAGTTGATTATGATGTAAGAGCCACTTCACCTTACTGTTCTTATGAAGATTTTGAATTTGATATTCCAATTGGAACACAGGGCGATGTTTACGATCGGTTTTGTGTGAGAAATGAAGAAATGCGTCAAAGCCTCAGATTGATACAATATGCCTTGGATAACTTACCGGAAGGAAACTTTCATGCAAACGTACCTGAATTTTATCTACCTGCCAAAGAAAAGGTGTACAACAATATGGAAGCTTTAATCTGGCATTTTAAAATTGTAATGGGTGAAATTGATATGCCAAAAGCTGAAGTCTATCAAGCAGTAGAAGGTGCAAACGGTGAATTAGGATTCTATCTGATTAGTGATGGCGGTCGTACACCATACCGATTGCATTTCAGAAGACCCAGCTTTATTTATTATCAGGCTTATCCTGAAATTATTCGCAATGGAATGCTTTCTGATGCTATACTTACGATGAGTAGTATGAATGTAATAGCAGGAGAACTTGATGCATAATAATATTATAAAAGGGAAATGAGCGAAAATTATAACAAACATAAAATATACGAGAGGAACGGAAAAACTTATGCGTTTTCTGATGCAAGCCTCCAAAGAATTAAAGAAATCATAGGGCGTTATCCCGAAGCTAAACAAAAATCAGCATTAATTCCTGTTTTACATATAGCTCAGGAAGAGTTTGGTGGCAGTTTGAATGCAGATATTATGGATTATATTGCAGGTTTGCTGAATGTCAAACCAATCGAGGTTTATGAAGTTGCCACTTTTTATACACAGTTTTATTTGGATAAAGTTGGTAAATTTGTGATTGAAATTTGTCAGACCGGACCATGCCTATCATGTGGAGGTGATGATATGATTGATTATCTGAAAGAAAAATTAGGTATCGATGTAGGTGAAACAACTGCCGATGGATTATTTACTTTTAAAACTGTTGAATGTTTGGGTGCATGTGGTTATGCTCCTGTTATGCAGGTTAATACATGTTTTCATCAAAATCTGACAAAAGAAAGCATCGATAATATTATAGATTTATTAAGAACGCAGGCAAATGAGCCTAAAAGCAATGATGACAAATGGGTAGAAAAATTTTGCTTGAAAAAATAAATATTTCCGGTATTGAGTCATTTGATATTTACAGGAAGTCAGGAGGTTATTCTGCTGTTGAAAAAGCATTGAAAACCATGACTCCTGTTGATGTTGTGGAAGAAGTTAAGAAGTCGGGACTGAGAGGTCGTGGTGGTGCCGGATTTCCAACAGGAATGAAATGGGGTTTTATCGACCGTAAGTCGGATAAACCTCATTATCTGATTTGTAATGCTGATGAAAGTGAACCTGGTACATTTAAAGACCGTTATTTAATGGAACATCTTCCTCATTTGCTTATTGAAGGAATGATTTGTTCCGCTTTTGCGTTGGAAGCGCATACAGCCTATATTTATATCAGAGGTGAATTCAAATACTTGATTGGTATATTAAACAATGCTCTATCTGAAGCTTATGCCAACGGATTTCTAGGAAAAAATATATTGGGAACTACTTTTTCTCTTGATATTTATGTTCATCCGGGTGCAGGTGCTTATATTTGTGGTGAAGAAACTGCTTTAATAGAATCTTTGGAAGGAAAAAGAGGAAATCCACGTCTCAAACCACCTTTTCCTGCTTTTGTTGGTTTATTTGGCTGTCCTACTGTGGTTAACAATGTAGAAACCTTGGCAGCAATTTCTCCAATTTTGAATATGGGAGGTGACTTTTATTCAAAATTAGGTAATGGAAAAAGTACAGGAACAAAATTGATTTCTGCTTGTGGAAATATAAATAAACCAGGTGTATATGAAATTGAAATGGGAATTACCGTAGAAGATTTTATTTATTCCGAAGAATATTGTGGTGGAATAAAAGGCGGAAAAAAACTTAAGGCAGTTATACCTGGAGGTTCTTCTGTACCTGTTTTACCTGCAGATCTTATTCTTAAAACAGCTGCTGGTCAACCAAGATTAATGACTTATGAATCACTTGCCGAAGGCGGTTTCGAAACTGGAACTATGTTGGGTTCAGGTGGTTTTATTGTTTATGACGAAGATCAGTGTATGGTCAGAAATACATTAAGTTTTGCTAGATTTTATCATCATGAATCTTGTGGACAATGTTCTCCTTGCAGAGAAGGAACCGGTTGGCAGGAAAGACTACTGACAAGAATTGAAAATGGTGAAGGCAGATTAAAAGATATAGATTTGCTTGCCGATATTTCCAAACACATTGAAGGCAATACAATTTGTCCATTGGGCGATGCAGCAGCATGGCCTGTATCAAGTGCAATCCGACATTTCAGAAAAGAATTTGAATTTCATATTCAATTTCCTGAAATAGTTAAAAATATTCGTCATGGGAATATAGACAAATACTTATAATAAAATGAATTATGTTAAGAGTAACTATAGATAATATCACAATAGAAGTAGAAGAAGGCACAACAATTTTAAATGCTGCCCGAAAAATTGGTGGGAAAATTGTTCCACCAGCAATGTGCTACTATTCTAAACTCAAAGGTAGTGGAGGAAAATGCAGAACTTGTCTGGTAAAAGTAGCAACAACTTCAGAACTAGACCCTCGTCCTTTGCCGAAACTGGTTCCTTCTTGCAGTACTTTGGTACAAAATGGAATGCATGTTCAAAATATCACATCAGAACAGGTATTACAAGAACGTAAAGCTATTGTTGAATTTCTTTTAATCAATCATCCCCTCGATTGTCCGGTTTGTGATCAGGCTGGGGAATGTGACCTGCAAAATTTGAGTTACGAACATGGTTTGGAAGAAACCAGATATGAAGAAGAACGTCGTGAGTTTGCTCCTGTTAATTTTGGTGAAAAGATAAAGCTCCATATGAATCGTTGTATTCTTTGCTATCGTTGTGTTTATGCCGCAGAGCAAATTACAAATGAAAGAGTTCATGGGGTTTTATATCGAGGTGATGTAGCCGAAATAAGTACATTTGTTGAGAATTTTATTGATAATGATTTTTCGGGAAACATAATAGATGTTTGTCCTGTTGGAGCATTAACTGATCGTACTTTCAGATTTAAAAACAGAGTTTGGTTTACTAAAGCAATGGATGCACATAGAGATTGTGAAAAATGTTCAGGTAAAGTGGTTCTTTGGATGTTTGGCGATGAAATTTATCGCATTACAGGAAGAAAAGATGAGTATGGCGAAGTGGAAGAATTTATTTGTAACGATTGCAGATTTGAAAATAAAAATGTTTCTGATTGGATAATTGAAGGTTTGCGAAAAATTAAGCGTTCATCTGTGATTTCTCAGAATCATTATGAAAAACTTACAAAACAATCGATTATAAAACCTATTGAAGGCAAAATGGAACAGCAGGAATAAACTAACTGAGAATGGATTGGAATTATATCATATATAAAATTATATTAATATCGGCAATCATGATGATTAGTTTGCTGGTGGCCATGTATTCTACGTATTTTGAACGTAAGTTTGCTGCATGGTTTCAGGATAGACTGGGTCCAAATCGTGCAGGACCTTTTGGGCTAATGCAACCTCTTGCTGATGGATTGAAACTTTTATTTAAAGAAGAATTTATGCCAAATACTGCAAATCGTTTCCTTTTTATTATGGGACCGATGCTTGCAATGTTTGTGGCTTTGCTTACTAGTGCTGTAATACCCTGGGGTAGTTTTATCGTTATTGAAGGGAAGGAATATTCTCTTCAGGTTGCTGATGTAAATATTGGTATTCTCTATATTGTTGCAGTTACTTCTGTGGGAGTTTATGGTATTATGCTTGGTGGTTGGGCTTCCAATAATAAATATTCATTGCTTGGTGCTATTCGAGCAGCTTCGCAAATGATTAGTTACGAACTTGCTATGGGATTGGCTATTCTTGCAATCGTTATGATGTCGGGTTCGTTAAGTCTCAGCGATATGGTGGCGCAACAAAAGGGAATCAATTGGAATATCTGGTATCAACCGGTTGGTTTTTTGATATTTATAATATGTGCTTTAGCGGAATGTAATCGTGCTCCTTTTGATTTACCCGAGTGTGAAACAGAATTGGTAGGAGGTTTTCATACAGAATATAGCAGTATGAAACTGGGTTTCTTTCTTTTTTCGGAATATATCAATATGTTTATTTCAAGTGCTATCATTTCCGCACTTTACTTTGGAGGATTTCATTTCCCATTTGAAGACAGTCTCGGTTTATCTCAAAACTGGCTGGCAATAGTTGGCGCCTTGGTTTTCTTTATAAAGATATCATTTTTTGGATTTGTATTTATGTGGATCAGATGGACTTTACCACGTTTCCGTTATGATCAATTGATGCGTTTGGGTTGGACCTGGCTGATTCCACTTGCAATTTTTAATATACTGATTACAGCTGTTGTATTAATGTTACATAATTAGTTAGAAAGATGAGTAATTTAACAAACAAATCTAATATAGTTTCCAATAAGAAAATGTCTATATGGGAAAAAATGTATCTTCCAGCAGTTGTAAAGGGAATGTATATTACATTTTCTCATTTGTTTAAAAAGAAAGTTACACTTCAGTATCCTGAACAAACCAAACCGTTTGCAGAGATTTATCGTGGCAAACATGTTTTAAAAAGAGATGATGTAGGCCGTGAACGATGTACTGCTTGCGGATTGTGCGCTTTAGCCTGTCCTGCAGAAGCTATAACTATGATAGCAGCTGAAAAGAAAAATGGCGAAGAACATCTTTATCGGGAGGAAAAATATGCTGCAACTTACGAAATAAATATGCTAAGGTGCATATTCTGTGGTTTATGCGAGGAAGCATGTCCAAAAGAAGCTATTTTCCTGACAAAGGAAATCGTTCCATCAAATTTTGAACGTCAGGATTTTATCTACGGAAAAGATGAATTGGTTGAAACAATGGACAACAGAATTGATATTTCGAAACGACAATCAGCAGAAGTGCTGGAATTTAAAAAGAATAAAAATTTTAAACACAATAAATAATGTTTTCAACAATACTGTTTTATATATTATCTGTAATACTGGTGTTTTCATCATTAATGGTTATTTTTTCCAGAAAACCCATCAATAGTGTTTTGTTTTTAATTGTTTCTTTCTTTGCTATTTCAGGGCATTATATATTATTGAATGCCCAGTTTCTGGCTGTAGTTAATATTATTGTTTATGCAGGGGCAATTATGGTTTTATTCTTGTTCACTGTTATGTTGTTGAATCTTAACAAAGAAACTGAACCAAAGAAATCCGCATTAGTGAAAATTATTGCTGTAATTACTGGATGTTTACTAGCTGTTACATTAGTAGGTAGCCTGAAAGGTATTGATAATGCTCCGGTTCAGGATTTTTCTGATAATTCAATAGGCTTGATTAAAAATCTGGGCAAAACTCTTTTTACAGATTTCTTAGTTCCTTTTGAACTAACTTCTGTTTTGTTTCTGGCTTCAATAGTAGGAACTTTAATGATTGGTAAAAAAGAATAATTATGGAAAATATTATATTACAATTACAGAGTATATCTATAAATTCCTATATTTGGTTAAGCAGCATACTGTTTATTATAGGAATTATGGGGGTATTAATCAGGCGAAACGCTATAGTGGTTTTTATGTCAATTGAAATGATGCTGAATTCGGTAAACTTATTGTTAGCGGCATTTTCGGTTTATCATAATGACCCTTCGGGGCAAGTATTTGTCTTTTTTATTATGGTGGTGGCGGCTGCCGAAGTGGCTGTTGGTCTTGCATTACTGGTAATGATTTACAGAAACACCCAAACAATTGATATAAATTTCCTAAACAAATTGAAATGGTAAGTATGGAAAATAATCTTAATATATTATTATTGTTGATATTATTATTCCCTCTAGCCGGATTTCTATTTTCTGGTTTATTTGGAAAAACAATTTCAAAACTTGTAGTTGGAATACTGGCAAGTACGGCTGTTTTTATTCCTTTTGTTTTTTCAATCATTTTGGCTGCTAATGTTAGTGAAAATGTTATTTCTCTGAGACTTTTTGAATGGATTCACTTTCAGAATTTTAATATTTCTTTCAGCTTAATGGCTGATCCATTAACTGCATTAATGTTATTGATTGTTACTGGCGTTGGTTTTTTAATACACGTATATTCAATAGCATATATGCAAGATGATGAATCATTTAGTCGATTTTTTTCATACATGAATCTGTTTATTTTCTTTATGCTTATACTGGTAATCAGCAGCAATTTTCTGGTTATGTTTATAGGTTGGGAAGGGGTGGGACTATGTTCTTATCTTTTAATTGGATTCTGGTATGGTGATCACGAAAATAACAATGCAGCCAAAAAAGCATTTATTATGAATCGTATTGGTGATTTAGGATTTTTATTGGCTATTTTTCTAATATTTACAACATTTAATAGCCTTGAATTTTCAACTGTTTTTGCAAACGCATCTCAGATGATTAGCGGTAATTCCACTATATTTTGGATTACACTATTATTATTTATAGGAGCTACTGGAAAAAGTGCTCAAATTCCTTTATACACTTGGTTGCCAGATGCAATGGCTGGACCAACTCCTGTTTCGGCATTGATTCATGCTGCAACTATGGTAACTGCTGGTGTTTATATGATTGCACGTTCCAGCATTTTATATGCATTAGCTCCTGAAGTTCTTGGTTTAATTGCAATTGTGGGAATAGCCACGGCTTTACTTGCTGCATCTATTGCCATTTTTCAGAATGATATTAAAAAAGTCCTAGCTTATTCTACTATAAGTCAGTTGGGATATATGTTTGCTGCTTTAGGTGTTGGAGCATTTACAGGTGCTATGTTTCATCTTACAACTCATGCTCTTTTTAAAGCTTTATTGTTTCTTGCAGCAGGAAGTGTAATTCATTCATTGGGTGGCGAACAGAATATCAATAAGATGGGTGGCTTATCCAAAAAAATTAAAGTAACAACTTTTGTGTTCCTAATTGCTTGTATTGCAATAAGCGGCATTCCTCCATTTTCGGGATTTTTTTCTAAAGATGAGATACTTAGCTCACTTTTTGAAAAAAATCCTTTACTTTGGATCTTAGGAATTATCGGTGCTATAATGACAGCATTTTATATGTTTAGATTATATTTTCTGGTTTTTAAAGGAACATATCGAGGAAGCGAAGAAACTGCAAAGCATATTCATGAATCATCTAAGATTATGATAATTCCATTAATTATTCTGGCTTTGCTTTCAATTATCGGAGGAATTCTTGGATTACCTGAATGGATGGGTTCTCGGCATTTCTTGCAAAATTATCTTTCACCGGTTTTCAAAAATTCATCGCAAATACTTCATGAAACCAAACATTTGGTTATATCTGAAGAATATATATTAATCATCACTTCAATTATTGGTGTTCTTATTGCTATTGTTTGTTCCTGGTTTATTTATCTTAAAAGATATAAAGTATTTGATGCTAAAATCCCTGTTGTTTTCCGAATTTTTGAAAAGAAATACTGGATGGATGAAATCTATCAATTTTTATTCGTTAAGTCAACTTTATGGTTGTCAGATTTTTTTTACCAAATTGTTGAAATTAAATGGATTGATGCTATTGTTAATGGTGTAGGTGTTTTAGTAGTCAGTACAGGAAGAAGGCTTAGATATATTCAAAACGGATATACTGAATTCTATGTTTTTATGATGGTTTTGGGTATTATTGCACTTCTTTTTATTAATTTTTTAATCAGATAACAGATGCTACCTATAATTACACTTGGATTACCACTTGCAGCTTCTATTATGGTTTTATTTCTGAAGAAAAAACAGATAGTTAAGCAATTTTCTTTGGTTTTATCAGTAATCATATTTATTACTACTTTATTTTATTATCCTTTTTTCTATAATTTAACTTCTGATTTGCCGATAAAAATTACAGATACTTTATTGTCCTTTTCAATGGATGGATTAAGTTATTTGATGCTATTGCTCACTTCATTTGCATCAATGTTAATTGTTGCGACTTCATTCATTGAAAATCAAGAACGTTCTAATATTTTTTACAGCTTATTTTTTCTGACCATATTTGCTTTAACAGGAGTTTTTACTACACAAAACAGCTTGATGTTTTATATTTATTGGGAACTTGCCTTGATTCCTGTATATTTTATGTGTGGTTTTTGGGGTGGCAAAGGATGTGAGAAAATTACAATTAAGTTTTTTATTTATACATTGTTTGGTAGTTTGATCATGCTATCAGCTCTTATTTATTTGTATGTTAAAACCCCTTATCCGCATTCATTTAATTTCGAAGTAATTTATAAAGTAGTTTTATCAGGAAGCGAGCAAAGCTGGATATTTTGGGCTTTTTTTATTGCATTTGCTGTAAAGATTCCAATTTTCCCTTTCCATACTTGGCAGCCGGATACTTATACTGTAGCACCTATGAGTGTAACCATGATTTTAGCTGGTATCATGCTAAAAATGGGTGTTTACGGAATAATAAGATTGATGCTTCCTATTACTCATCTGGCTATGATTCAATGGGGTGGATTTGCTTCAATATTAGCTGTTATTGGAATTGTTTATGCTTCTATTATTGCAATAACACAGACAGATATAAAACGTTTATTTGCATATTCTTCAATGGCGCATGTAGGGCTTTTGGTTGTTGCTGCTTTTTCGATGAATAAAATAGCAATACAAGGTGTCGTTTTTCAAATGCTTTCGCATGGTGTTAATATCATTGGTTTATTTTTTGTTGCTGAAATATTTAATGTAAGGATAGGAAGCCAAAAAATTGGAAATATGGGGGGAATTGCAAAAATAGCTCCTAAGTTTGCTACTTTCTTCATAATTATTATGCTTGCATCCATAGCTTTGCCATTAACAAATGGATTTGTAGGAGAATTTTTAATGTTACTCGGGATTTTTCAAACTAATTTTTGGTTTGCTATTTTAGCAGGTTCCGGAATCATTTTTGGTGCTGTTTATATGCTATGGCTTTATCAAAGAACAATGTATGGTAAAATAAATGAAAATATATCTTCATTTGCTGATCTTACAATAAATGAAATTTTAATTTTCAGCACAATTACAATTGTCATTTTAGGAATGGGCTTATTTCCTTCTTCACTGCTAAATATTGCTGAACCAACAATTAACCAAATATTAAAAATTAATTAAGAACCGAATCCCATGGAAGTAATTATAATTATTGCATTGACAGGTATTGCTATAATGATGGCTGGAGCTCTTAACAAGCCTGGCTTTAGTTTGTGGATAGCTATTGCCGGTCTGATGCTTGCCTTTATATTAAATTTCAGGTTGTGGAATACTAATCTTCATCTTTTTAATGATATGATTGTATACGATAACTTTGCTGTAGTTTTTAACGCATTAATCATTGTTTCATCGGCTTTGGTATTCTTATTGTTCCATTCTCATTATTCACCATGGGAAAAACATTTAGATGAAATAGCTGCATTGCTGATATTTGCATGTACTTCTATGATGTTGATGACTTCTTATGGCAATCTGGTTGTTTTATTTATTGGAATTGAAACTATGTCAATATGTCTTTATGTATTAGCAGGAAGCCGAAAATATGAATTGCCATCCAATGAAGCGGCTTTAAAATATTTCCTTTTAGGTAGTTTTGCTACAGGAGTTATGTTGTTTGGTATTGCATTGATTTATGGTGCTTCAGGTAGTTTCGATTTTCATGGAATAACTTCCTATTTAACTTCAACAGGAAATCAGACAAGTAGTATGTTTAGTATTGGTTTGCTGTTGCTTACTGTTGGTCTTTTGTTTAAAATTGCTGCGGTTCCTTTTCATTTTTGGGCTCCTGATGTATACGAAGGTTCTCCAACAGTAATCACAACTTTTATGGGTTCAACCGTTAAAATAGCTGGTGTTGCAGCATTATACCGCTTATATGCCTATCATTTTGCTGCTATAAAACCTATTTGGGCAACTACCATTATGATAGTTTCTGCATTAAGTTTCTTTGCAGCAGTGTTGATGGCGCTTCCGCAAAAGCGTTTTAAACGATTGCTCGCTTATTCCGGAATTTCTCATGCCGGATTTTTATTAATGGCCGTTCTTGCTATGAATCAATATGCTGCAAGTGCCTTATTGTTGTATGCTGCTTCTTACTCTTTGGCAACGATTGCTGCATTTACGGTTTTGGTTGAGGTAATTGAAGTGAGATGGGATGATGAGCTTAGCGTTTTTAAAGGAATGGGTGCAAAAAACAAATTTCTTGCTTTTGCATTAATTGTTGCCATGCTTTCAATGGCGGGAATCCCCCCTTTTTCAGGCTTTATGGCAAAATTTATGATGTTTTCTGCTGTAGCTGAATCAGGTTATATTGTTTTGGTCGTCTTTGGGGTAATTGCATCTGCTATTAGCTTGGTTTATTATCTTAAACCTATTACGTTAATTTTATCCAAAGACGAATCAAATTCAACTAACATAAAACTTTCATGGGAAGTAATTATTGTTTTGGTAGTTACTTTGACATTAACCTTAATTTTTGGAATTTTTCCAGGATTATTGACGGGATTACTGTAAATAAAAACTAAATTTCGTAAAATAAATATAGATATTTAATGCACATCTAATCCATATTGCATATACACCAAATGATTAAGTGTTTTTAGGATTTCTTCCATGTATTCATTTACAGCTTTTACACTACCCGGTAAGGTATAAATTAGCGAACTACCCATTAATCCAGCAACTCCACGGCTTAATAATGCATTGGGTTTGTCTTGTCCATATTTACAGCGAATCATTTCCATAATTCCCGGTATTTCTTTGTCGAGCATAGGTTTTACTGTTTCTGGGGTAATATCTCTTGGGCCTATACCTGTTCCACCAGTTGTAAAAATAAAATCTACTTGTTCTTCTCCTGCCTGTTGCAGATGAAAAGTCAACAAACCTGCATCATCAGGTATTATTACATGATTAATAGCAATGATGATTCCTGTTTCTGAAGCATGTTTTTCCAGCATTTCTTTAATGTGAACACCACTTCGGTCTTCATATTCACCGACACTTGCCCTATCACTAAGGCATAATATTAAGGCTTTATATATTTTGGGGTAATATTCTAGTGTATCACCAGCATTTAAGTTTCCCCCTTTAATAACCCTTGCAAATATACCTTCTTTGGGCATTACACAATTGCCTACTTCACGATATATGGCACATCCATCACCATGGCAATGTTTTCCGATTTGTGTAACCTGCAAAGTAACTATGTCATTTTTCAGAGTATCCAGTGGATGCATATTGTATAACAAAAAGCCTTCGGTAGTGATGTTTTCAGCAAATTCACCAAAGTTTATTTTGCGATTTGCTTTTGCTTCAAACTTTGCAATACTTTCAGTTCCGAGTAAACTCACTTGTCTGTGCCATTTCCCTGCATGTGCATCATTTGTAATACCTGTAGAAGTAAGTTCAATTGAATCTACTGCTTTTTTAATGGTTCCTTTTTGTTCAGATATATTAATGGATAGTATTTTAAGCTTGCTCATAATCTTTTTTTCTAAAAAGCAAAAATAAGAAATCTTTAGCTTTGAGTAAATGTAAAGTTTAGAAAGTTGGAAAGTTAATTAATTGTTTTGTTGTTAAATTATTGATTTACTAATTGTTTTCCTCTTGTATGTTATGAGTTTGAAAAAAGAAATGAAACCCGATTTTTGTATTCCAACAAATTGTATCTTTGCCACTTTTATAAATTTAAACAAATTTCGATGAACGAATTAAGTTATAGTTTAGGAGTCAGTATGGCTTTTAACCTTAAAGGTCAGGGGATTAATATTGAGAATAAAGCTGATTTTCTAAAAGGTATGGAAGCTGTTTTAACAGAAAGTGAATTGGCTATTCCTGAAGAAAAAATAGGAGAAATAATTAATGCTTATTTTACTGAATTGCAGGAACAGAGTTTTGCTGAGGTTAAAAATGCAGGCAAATTGTTTTTGGAAGAAAATGCTAAAAAAGCAGGTGTTGTTACTTTGCCAAGTGGATTGCAATATGAAATTATTACTGAAGGAAAAGGTGAAAAACCAGGTTTAACCGATGTTGTAACTACACATTATCATGGTACTTTGATTGATGGAAACATTTTTGACAGCTCTGTTCACAGAGGTCAACCTGCAAGCTTTCCTGTAAATGGCGTTATAAAAGGATGGACAGAAGCTTTGCAATTAATGGCAGTAGGTTCAAAATGGAAACTATATGTTCCTTATCAATTGGCTTATGGCGAACAGGGTGCAGGGCAAGCTATAGGACCATACACTACTCTTATTTTTGAAGTAGAATTACTTGAAATACAGAAATAATTTCATATTTTTAAATTTAATGAAGACTGAATAAGAAATTATTTGGTCTTTTTTTGTATTTCAAAATCCACTTAAGAATAAAACAAACAGTATTATCAAATCAATTCAACTTATTATAGTCGATTCAAAAATTCTCTCCTTTTC
>JACABE010000008.1:0-9631 GCA_013377005.1 Bacteroidota bacterium | reverse complement strand
TTTTCCCTCCATTTTCTAAAAAATTCATATCTTTGCTTTTCTATCTTTCTATCAATACAAACAATCAATAAACACATATTCAAATGATTACTGATAATTTCATTAAACGTCACAACGGTCCTCGCGAAGAAGAAGTTGAGTTGATGTTAAAAAAAATTGGTGTAGCCTCATTGGATGAACTGATTGAGAAAACAGTTCCACCTTCTATTCGGTTAAAAGCTCCTCTCAACCTGCCAAAAGGCATGAATGAGTTCGAATATTTAAATCACATCAAAGAAATTGGTGCAAAAAATAAAATTTTCAAAACATATATCGGAATGGGGTATTACAATACCATTACTCCTGGTGTTATTACTCGTAATATACTCGAAAATCCGGGTTGGTACACATCTTATACTCCGTATCAGGCAGAAATTTCACAGGGTCGTTTGGAAGCTCTTTTGAATTTCCAGACTATGGTTAGTGATTTAACAGCTTTACCTATTGCAAATGCTTCGTTATTGGATGAAGGTACTGCTGCTTCTGAAGCAATGATTATGTTTTTCAATTCTCGTAGCCGTGATGCCGTAAAAAAGGGTGCTAATGTTTGTTTTGTTTCTTGCAATCTTTTTCCGCAAAGTATTGATGTGATTGTAACACGTGCAACTGCTTTAGGAATAGAATTAGTTTTTGGTGATCATAACTCATTTGAATTCAATGATAAAGTTTTTGGAGCTATCGTTCAATATCCTGATCAATTTGGTGAAATACATGACTATACTGATTTCGTTGTCAAAGCAAAAGATAATGGAAGTTTCGTTGGAGTTGCTACTGATTTAATGTCTTTAACATTACTAACACCTCCGGGCGAATGGGGTGCCGATTGTGTTTTTGGTTCTTCTCAAAGATTTGGAATTCCAATGGGTTATGGTGGTCCACATGCAGCATTCTTTGCTTGTACCGAAAATTTTAAACGCCAGATTCCAGGACGTATTATCGGTATTTCGCAAGATGCACAAGGTAACCGTGCTTTGCGTATGGCATTGCAAACGCGTGAACAACATATCAAACGCGAAAAAGCAACTTCTAATATTTGCACAGCTCAGGCTTTATTAGCTACAATGGCTGGAATGTATGCTGTTTATCATGGACCAAAAGGTATAAAAGAAATTGCACGTCATATCAATATCTTGACAGGTGTATTAAACAATGAACTGAAAAAATACGGATATACTCAACATAATGTATATTTCTTCGATTCATTAAATATTGAAATTCCAACAAATATAGATATAGAAGTTATTAAAACAGCAGCTTTAGCTTTAAAAATGAATTTCCGCTATATTGGAAAAGCAATGATTGGAATCAGCATTGATGAAACTACTTCATTATGTGATATCAACAAAATACTTAACATCTTAGCTGATGCAAATAAAAAGGAATTTGTAAAATTTATTTGTGTTCCTTCCGAATGTGAGTTAATTACAACGATTCCTTTAAATTTAACCAGAAAATCAACTTATTTGCAACAAAAAGTATTTAACGTAAATCATTCGGAAACCGAAATGATGCGTTATATCAAAAAGCTGGAGATAAAAGATTTATCGATGAACCGTGCGATGATTCCACTAGGTAGCTGCACCATGAAATTGAATGCTGCAACTGAATTATTCTATATGAGCTGGCCTGAGTTTGGTGCAATACATCCTTTTGTTCCTGCTGATCAGGCTGAAGGTTATCTGGAACTGATACATAACTTTGAAAAAGATTTGTGCGAGATAACAGGATTTGCTGCTATTTCGTTCCAACCTAATTCGGGTGCTGCCGGAGAATATACTGGATTGATGGTTATTAGAGCATATCACCGCAGCAGAGGCGACATGGATCGCAATGTTTGTTTGATTCCTTCTTCGGCTCATGGTACCAATCCTGCATCTGCTGCTATGGCAGGCATGGAAATAGTTGTTACCAAATGTGATGAAAACGGAAATATTGATGTAGCTGATTTAAAAGCAAAAGCTGAACAGTACAAAGAAAGATTATCGTGCTTAATGGTTACTTATCCTTCTACACATGGTGTTTTTGAAGAAAGTATTATTGAAGTTTGTGATATTATTCACCAGAATGGCGGACAGGTTTATATGGATGGTGCCAATATGAATGCACAGGTTGGCTTAACCAATCCGGGAAATATCAATGCTGATGTTTGTCATTTGAACTTACACAAGACTTTTGCTATTCCTCACGGTGGTGGTGGTCCCGGTGTAGGTCCTATTGGTGTTGCAAAACATTTGGCTCCATTTTTACCATCGCACAAAATGGTGAAAACCGGGGGCGAAAAGGCCATACATGCAGTAGCTTCTGCTCCATTCGGAAGTGCTTTTGTATTGCCTATTTCTTATGCTTACGTAAAATTATTGGGTGGCGAGGGTTTAACATTGGCTACCAAATTTGCCATTTTAAATGCTAACTATTTAAGAGTTCGTTTCGAAGGACATTACAAAATATTATATACCGGCAAAAACGGTATGTGTGCTCACGAAATGATATTGGATTGCAATGAGTTTCATCATACAGCCAATCTGCCTGTGATAGAAATTGCAAAACGTTTGATGGATTATGGTTTCCATGCGCCAACGGTTGCATTCCCTGTACATGGTACTTTGATGGTAGAGCCTACCGAAAGCGAACCTTTATCGGAACTCGACCGTTTGGCTGATGCCATGATTGCTATCCGTAAGGAAATTGCTGATATTGAAAGCGGCAAAGCTGATAAAGATAATAATCTGATAAAGAATGCACCGCATACAGCTATGGTTGTAACTGCCGATGAGTGGAACAAACCATATACCCGTCAGCAGGCTGCATTCCCTATGCCACATGACGATAAATACTGGCCAACTGTAGGCAGAATTGATGATGCATTTGGTGACCGCAATTTAATGTGTACCTGCGAATCAATTTAAAGTTAGCGATAATATTTCAAAAAAATCCCGACAAACATCGGGATTTTTTTATCTGTAAAATCATTAAAAAGAATTAAGTTTGTAATCGAAACAAAAAGAATTATTTAATTTAGATAGTTTCTTGTAACAGCTAAAAATGGAACTCGATTATATCGAAAATTTTAATGAATACGGCGACAACATTGTTCGATTGTATAATTTTGATAAGTTGCAAGCAATTAAATTCTGTCAGATATTACATCAAAATATTATCGTCAATAAAAAACAACTTGATTTAGCAACGATTGATTTTATTCAAGCACGAAATTGCAACCTTATACTTCGTGTTTCAGACACAGACAAAGGGATTACATCATTAGATAATAAAGTATTCTATTGTGATTTAACAATAAGAGGGTATGAGCAAATGCTTTTGTTGTTAGAACCATTTTGTAAAAAAGAAACCAAAGGCTATCAAATTCTATACGATATTGATTCTCTAACTGATTTTTTGTTTTCGCCCAGCGGAACTTGGTAATAGAGAAACAAATTTGTAATAAAAACAGAAAAGCCCATTTTAGCAAAACTAAAATGGGCTTTTCTGTGTGATCATGCTGGGATTCGAACCCAGGACCCCATCCTTAAAAGGGATGTGCTCTACCTGCTGAGCTACATAATCATTCTCTAAAATGAGGGTGCAAAAGTATTCTTTATTTTTGAATCTGCCAAATATATTTATTAAAATATAGAAGATTTTCTTTGTTTCCATTGAAATCTGTTGATTTTGATAAATATAAAAATAATAACATTAACTACAAATCTTAAAAAAGATTAAATATCTCTTGTTTTAGGCTTAAAAATAGCGTATATTTATCGAAAAGTTCTATTATTGCACTTTGAACATTTATATTAAATAATTAAGAATGAAGAATAGGGTTGTGATTGTAACCGGAGCCTCTTCTGGTATTGGTAAAGCTTTAGTTTTTGGATTAGCTTTAATGGGAGCAAAAGTGGTTTTAGCTGCGAGAAATTTTCAAATTATAGAAGGTATTTCTTCATCGTTAAATGTAAAAGGATATGAAACTTTTGCTGTTAATGTAGATGTTTCTATAGAGAATGAATGTAAAGTGCTGGTTGAAAAAACAATTGAAAAATATGGAAAAATTGACATTCTGATTAATAATGCAGGAATTTCGATGCGAGCAATGTTTGAAGATGTTGATTTAAAGGTAATTCGTCAATTGATGGAAGTGAATTTTTGGGGAACAATTTATTGTACAAAATATTCTCTGCCTTATATTTTAAAAGAGAAAGGAAGCGTAGTAGGTGTTTCATCAATTGCTGGTTACAAAGGTTTGCCTGCACGTTCAGGATATTCGGCTTCAAAATTTGCAATGCAAGGCTTTTTAGATGTGCTTCGAATTGAGAACTTAAAAAAAGATTTGCATGTTTTAGTTGCTTGTCCTGGATTTACTGCTTCTAATATAAGAAAAACAGCTTTGGACAAAGACGGTTCGCAACAAGGAGAAACACCACGTGATGAAGATAAAATGATGAGCCCGGATGTGGTTGCTTATAGAATTATTGATGCAATTAAAAAACGGAAAAGAACCATAATAATGACCACAGATGGCGTTTTAACGGTGTTTTTAAATAAGTTTTTTCCAAAATTGGTTGATAAATTGGTTTATAAACACATGGCTAAAGAGCCCGATTCTCCTTTTAGTTAAATAAAAGGAATAAAACATAGGAATAAAAATATATAATACATAAAAACATGGAAAAGAATTTGTTTGAAATTAAATTAAAAAAAGGTTTGGGTGAAATTAATTTTGGAACATCACCCGAAAATGTATATGCTATTTTAGGTGAACCTCAGGAGGTTGAAAATTTAGAAATGGATGATGATAATGAAACAATTATTACTCATTATTTAGAAAAAGATGTGGCTTTATTTTTTGTAAATTCTCATAAGCCATGCTTAGAATGTATTGAATCGAGTAATCGTGATACACTTCTTTTTGGAAAAAAAGTTTTTCTAATGAGTGAGTGTGAAATTATCACTCTTTTGAAAGAAAATGGGTACGAAAATTATGAGTTGGAAACCGAAGTATGGGGCGAAAAGCGTTTGACTTTTGAAGATGCTATGATTGATTTCTATTTCGATGATAAACTCTTATCTGTTATCAGTTGGGGGGTACTTATCAACGAAATAGGCGAAATTAGTTCATAAAGTTAAAATCTTTTACAAAACTGGTTTATTGAATATTGACTAGCTATTTCGTTAAATGATGATGGCAATCGCTCATTAATATTGCTTTTCTTGCTCGGGTAATCTGTCTTTTTCCAATAGGACCGGGTAAGTTTTCTATTTCAAACCCTGCTGATTTTAATGCTCTTTTTACTATTCCTTTAGCCGAATAAGTGGTTAATATTGAATTGTTTTTCATAGATGCATATATTGCTTTAAATATATCTGCATCCCATAGTTCTGGTTGAATCTCTGGAGAAAATGCATCAAAATATACTAAATCAAAAGCATTTTCTGACAGCTCAAGTTCTTGTAATTTCCCTTCTATTTTATTCAAAATAAAGCTATCTGAAATAAAATGAGGAACATTGCATGGGGTTTCGTGTATTTTAATAAAAATATCTTGTAATGTCTTGCTTTTTAGCAAATCAGCATAATTTAGTTGAATGTATATACTTTTATCAAGCATAAAAGGCTCAATAGCTACGTAGTTAATTTTATATGTTTTTTTCATTAACTCCTGATAAGTTAACAATGCGTTTAATCCGGTTCCAAAACCTATTTCAAGAATATTTATACTACCTGATTTTTTTTCCAATGCGTTTAATCCGGCTTCAATAAAGATATGCTGCGACTCTTGAATAGCACCGAATGTGGAATGATAATGTTCACCTAGTGTTTTATTATACAATGTATGTGAACCATCTTCTGTTGTGGTAATTTGAATATTCATTAAATAAATTTTAAGAAAATAAGGATGTTTTATTATTTATCAAAAGTAAAAAATAATTGAATAGTAGTTGGTATTTCATTATAAAATAGTATTTTTATTGACAAAATCTAAATATTATGTTAGAAAATATAGTTTTATCGAGAGTGCTTTTTTTAGATATCGAAACAGTACCTGCTTATCCATACTATAATCAATTGGATGAAAGATTTAAAAAGTTATGGGACAAAAAGGCAATAAATTTACTAAAGGCTGAATCTAATTCAAGTAGCGAAGCTACACCTGAATTATTATACGAAAGGGCGGGTATTTATGCTGAATTTGGAAAAATCATTTGTATTTCTACGGGTTTTATTATGGATGGTAGTTTTAGGATAAAATCTTTTTTTGGCGATGACGAAAAAAAACTGTTGACTGAATTTTCAACTATGTTATCAGCTCATTTTAATACTGTTAATCATTATTTATGTGCTCACAACGGCAAGGAATTCGATTATCCTTTTATTGCTCGTCGTATGCTGATAAATGGAGTAAAACTACCTGTTTTGCTTGATATTGCAGGAAAAAAGCCATGGGAAATTACACATTTAGATACGATGGAGTTGTGGAAATTTGGTGATTATAAAAGTTATACATCTTTAGAGTTATTAGCTGCATTATTTGGAATTCCAACACCTAAAAATGACATTGATGGGAGTCAAGTAAGAGCTGTTTATTATGAAGAAAATGATTTGAACCGAATAGTAACATATTGTCAAAAAGATACTTTAACTGTGGCTCAACTTTTACTTAAATATCGGGGTGAGGCATTGATTAAAGAAGACAATGTTGTGATAGTTGGGTAATTATTATTGTAAATTAAAATAATATTATTTGAATAATTGTTAAATCTATTTTTATACATCCAATTTTGCTTAATAAAACCGAAATTATTGATATTTTGTAAACCAAAAATTAATACTAAATTTTAAATGAGAGCTTTATATACTGTTTTGTTTCTTATTATGTCAAATACTTTCATGACTTTTGCCTGGTATGGACATCTTAAATTCAAGGATATGAAAATATTTGGTAATTATAGGATTAATAAGCATAATATTTATTAGTTGGGGTATTGCTTTGTTTGAATATTTCTTTATGATTCCGGCCAATCGTATTGGATATAATGCAAATGGCGGACCTTTTTCTTTATTACAGTTAAAAGTTCTTCAGGAGGTAATTACTTTAATTGTATTTCTAACGTTTTCATTCATTTTTTTCAAAAATGAAACCTTTCATCTCAATCAGTTTATTGGAATTATCTTTTTAGTATTAGCCGTTTATTTTATTTTTAAAAAATAATATTACATTCAATCAGAGTTTTATATTTTTTTAAGCTGAAGATAACTGTATTGTTGAAATCTTTTTGATAATTCATATTCTGAATTTTAGAAAAAAATGTACATTTGTCCTTACAGAAAATAACAAGAAATCTATGATAAAATACAAACGAATTTTACTCAAACTCAGCGGAGAATCGCTGATGGGTAATCAACAATATGGCATCGATCCTTTGATGCTTCAGAAATACGCCCTTGAAATTAAATCTATTGTTGATGAAGGCGTGCAGGTGGCTATTGTAATAGGCGGAGGGAATATATACCGTGGTTTACAAGGTGCTGCCAAAGGAATGGATCGTGTACAAGGCGATTATATGGGTATGTTGGCTACTGTTATCAATAGCATGGCTTTACAAGGTGAACTCAAAAAAAATAAGATTAAAACTACTTTATTATCAGGTATTCCAATAGAATCAATTTGCAAAGCAATGAGTCGTTCAAAGGCTATTGAAAATCTTGAGAAAGGTAATGTAGTAATAATAAGCGGAGGAACCGGAAATCCTTTTTTTACAACTGATACGGCATCTGCATTGAGAGCTGTTGAAATTCAAGCGGATGTGATGTTAAAAGGCACCCGTGTGGATGGTATTTATACTGCTGACCCCGAAAAAGATCCTACTGCTATTCGTTACGAAACCGTTACTTTCGATGAAGTATATGAAAAAGGTTTAAATATTATGGATTTAACAGCTTTTACCTTGTGTAAAGAAAACAAACTCTCTGTTATTGTTTTTGATATGAATAAAGAAGGAAACCTTAAGAAAATAGTAAGTGGCGAAAATGTAGGAACATTGGTAACAGTTTAAAATATTTTTTTAATTTTGTTGTCTGGTTATAAAAAAAACGAAGTATGACTGAAGAATCTCAATTTTGTTTAGATGAAGCTAAAGAAGGCATGGAACATGCAATACTTCATCTTGATCGCGAATTTCATAAAATCAGAGCAGGAAAAGCTAATCCTCAAATGCTTGAAGGTGTAAAAGTTGATTATTACGGAACAATGACCGATATTGATAAAGTATCCAATATCAGTACACCTGATCCTCGTCAAATTGCAGTTCAACCATGGGAAAAAAATATGCTTGCTCCAATTGAAAAAGCTATTATGAATGCCAATTTAGGATTTAACCCTCAAAACAATGGTGAAATAATTCGCATTTTGGTACCACCTTTAACCGAAGAAAGACGTAAAGATTTGGTAAAAAGGGCGAAAACTGAAGCCGAAAATGCTAAGGTTAGCATCCGTAATATCAGACGTGCAGCTATGGACACAGCTAAAAAACTTGAAAAAGATGGAATTCCTGAAGATGAGATAAAAGTATTAGAAAAAGAAATTCAGGATGCTACCAATCTTTATATTGATAAAGTGGACAAACACTTTGCAATAAAGGAAAAAGATATTATGACTGTTTAGTTCCTAAAGTTTATAAATGAGAATAGAGAGTTGTTAAACTTTCTTTTTGTCATTCCGAGTGGGCGAGGAATCTCATAAAAGATCAAAATATTTAATGTAATGAGATGCTTCCTTCGTCAGCATGAAAAAAGGGTTGCAACAAGAAAACATTAGCAATATTAAGACAAAACATTTTTTTATACATTCTAAAATAAAATCTAGTAGTAAAACGGCATCATATTTGCTACTTTGCTACTGGATTTTTTGTTATCAAATACATTCAATATGAAAAAATTAGTCTTTATTTTATTTTTTATTGGTTTCTCTGTTTGTACGTTTGCTCAGCAACGTGTTCAAAATCAAAATTACCAAACAGTTGGTTATATTAGCCCTGATGGGAAAGTTCAAAATCAGAATTATCAAACCATTGGGTATATTAATTCTGATGGTCGTGTTCAAAATGGAAATTATCAGACCATCGGTTATATTAATAAAGATGGGAAAATTCAAAACGGTAATTATCAAACTGTTGGTTATGTAAATGAAGATGGCAAAGTTCAGAACGGAAACTATCAAACCGTTGGTTATGTGGATAAAGAGGGCAGGGTTCAGAATCAGAACTACCAAACAGTTGGCTATCTTCCTAATGTTGATAAAAAATGGACAGCTGCTTTTTTCTTTTTCTTTTTTACAAAAAATGAGAAAGAATAAAAACTTTGCAACATTTGTATAAAGACAATAATACAATATACATTTCACCGAACTTTTTCACCAAAAGCGTATTGGCTATCCTACGTTGTAGCACATTTGTATGCCAACGCTCAAACCAAAGACGTACAAAAGAATTGCATTTTCCTCCCCACACTTACCAACCTTATTGAGTTTTTCAGCTTTGAAGTTTATTACTAAGTACATGACAAAAAGCAGCAACAATTCTTAAATTCGACTATATTA
>JACABE010000079.1 GCA_013377005.1 Bacteroidota bacterium | reverse complement strand
AAGAAATTAAAGGCGGACTCTTTAGAACATTATTCTTATGAAGTGTTGTCTTTGAAAAGTAGTTTTGAATATTTTGTGCGGGCTGACGGAATAAAAAGCGAAACTTTTAAAATTACTGTTGTTAATCGACCGATGATTAATTCATTGGAATTGACAATAATTCCTCCTGCTTATACTAGTCTTCCAACTAGAATTCAAAAAGACAATGGCACGCTTGATGCAATTGTTGGAAGTATAATAAAAATTAAGATTATTACTAATAGAGAATTAAGTAATGCTTTAATAGAATTTAGTGATAGCACTAAAAAATCTATGAGAGTTGGATTCAATAGTGCTTCACTAGAATTAACACTTCGTAAAAGTATAGACTACAAAATAATCATTATAGATAGGAAAAATATTCATAATTCAGATCCAATCACGTATTCAATTAATGCTGAATTTGATTCTCATCCTTCAATAGAAATGATTTCCCCAAATGAAAACATAAAATTGTCACAACAAAATATTGTTCAACTAACATCCAAGATTAAAGATGACTTTGGATTTAGCAAGCTGAATTTGAATTATCGGTTGTCATTTTCAAAATATAGAGGGGCTGAAGAGGTTTTCAAAACGATAAACCTTCTTATCAATAAGAGTTTAAAAGAAGAAGATATTTATTATACATGGAATACAGAACCACTTGTTCTTTTAGAAGGAGAAATAGTTTCCTACTATCTGGAAATTTTTGACAATGATATTGTTGGAGGGCCGAAATCAGCCAGGACACAAATTTTTACTATTACAGTTCCATCGATGGAAGAAATTCTTAATACGGCAGATAATACTCAGCAAAAAGCAGAAGAGGAATTAAGCAAAACTTTTAATGAAGTGGAAAAACTTAACCAAGAGCTTCTTAAAATCAGTAACGATCTTAAGCAAAACAAAAATGATATTTCTTGGCAGGAAAAAGAAAAAGTTGAAAAAGCATCAGAAAAATTTAAAGAGCTAACGCAAAAAATTGAAGATGTTAACAATAAGCTTTCTGAAATAAAGAATAACCTTTCAGAAAATAAATTGTTGTCAAAAGAGACAGTTGAAAAATACAATGAGCTTCAACAGCTGCTTGATCAATTTAGCAGTGATGAAATGAAAGAAGCTATGAAAAAGCTCGGCGAAGCACTTAAAAGCATGGTCAGAAACAATG
>JACABE010000078.1 GCA_013377005.1 Bacteroidota bacterium | reverse complement strand
ATTCAAAAATGCTATTTACAATAATTTATTAGTTCGAGAAAAGTTATTATTTTTTGACGAACAGATTAATAATATTAATAAAATTGTTGTTTATGATTATCAAAAAAATACTTTTTATGATCATATTGAATTGCCTGGAGGCGCTGTGCTGAACACTTTATTGAGTAATTAATGAAAATATATTTTCGAGTCCTATCGTATATTAAACCATATCGTAAGCAACTAACCGCTTCAATAGTTTTTACAATATTGTATTCTGTTTTCAATGGATTGTCAGTTTATCTTTCAATACCATTATTGGATACATTATTTGCTCAATCAGGTCTATCACAACCTATAAAAAAAGTACAACCAACTGTCGAAACTCATGTCTTTGCTTGGATTTATAATATTAAAGATAATATTTCTAATTATTTTCAAGATTTATTATTCACAGGAACAAAAAGTGAAATACTGTTCAAAATTTGTTTTTTAGTTTTTCTTGCTTTTTTTCTTAAAAATATATTTGGATATCTGCAATCATATTTCCTTGCTTACGTCGAACAAGGAATGATTCGTGACATTCGCAACAAGGCTTACATACATTTGCATAAATTACCTATGAGTTATTTCAAAAATGAAAAAACTGGTAATTTAATTTCTAGAATTACTAATGATATAAATATGCTCCAAAATAGTGTTTCAGCTGTTTTTCTTAATATGATTAGAGAACCTCTTTCCATATTAGTTTTTCTTTTAATCGCTCTTTCAATTAGTTGGAAGCTTACATTGTTCTCTCTCTTAGTGTTACCAGTATCGATTGGTGTAATTAGTTGGATAGGATTGTTAATTAGAAAACAGACCCATGTGCTTCAAGAAGGTATGGCAGAAATAACAACTACATTACATGAAACAATAACCGGTGTTAAAATTGTAAAAGCATTTGGCATGGAAGAATATGAAAATAAAAAATTTATTAAGCAAACAAATGTATTTTATAAGCTTATCATAAAGATTCAAAAACTAAGAAATGCTTCACCTCATATTACTGAAGTGCTAAGTGTTGTTGTTGGATCGACAATGATTTATTTCGGAGGACAGCTAGTACTTGTCGATAAAACATTAAAAGCGGCTGAGTTTTTTGGCTTTCTATTTTCGATTTTTCAAATGATGCCTCCAATTAAGGAATTAAGTTCTGTTAATAATAGAATTCAGGAATCCGCTGCATC
>JACABE010000077.1 GCA_013377005.1 Bacteroidota bacterium | reverse complement strand
CATCAACATCGTCTAGCAATGGCGAATTAATTGCAGAGATATAATTTTTGTTAGACAATTCAGAATACTCGTTTTCATCAAAAAATTGTTCTTCATTCTTAGGCTGATTTTCACCATATCCAGGATTGATAAGAACAACTTCATAATTTAGGTCTCTTAACGCTTTAAGAACTGATTTAGCAGTAGCTTTGGATACTTCTTTTTCGGGAGAGGTGCCGCCTAAAATTAAGGCTACTTTTATTTTTCTGTCCTGCATAATTTAATCTCTATTAAAATGTTTATTAAAATTTTTCTTTATTAGAAAGTTTAATTCCGTAAACCTGATCAGAAATTTCATAAAGTTTTTTTAATTGTACTTCATTAAGCTTATTGATTTTTCCAAGCTGATTGGCAACTGACATTATTTTAGCAAAGTGTTCCAATTTTTCCATTTTGAAATAAGCTTCTTCGATAGATTTTCCGAAAGAAATTGCACCATGATTCTGAAGCAATAAAACCCAGGAATGGGCAATAAAACTTTTCATCGAGTTAGGAACTTCGGGAGTAGATGGAGTGGCATATGGGCAGATATTAATTCTTCCCAATGAGAGTATGACCTCTGGAAATATTGGCTGATCGAGGATATTGTTTGTAATTGAAAAGGCAGAAGCATAAACCGGATGGCAATGAACAACAGACTGCACCTCGGGGCGTGATTTATAAGCGAATAAATGTATTTTAGCTTCAGTAGAAACTTTAGCATTACCTTCAATTAAGTTTCCATCGTAATCAATTACAATCAAATCATCTTCTTTAAGGCTGCCTTTACATTTTGCAGAAGGAGTAATTAGTATTTTGCTTGAATCTATACGAGCGGATAAATTTCCGTCGTATGCAGAGACAAATTTATTTTGATATGCCTTATGGCAAACTTCTATTAATTCTTTTCTGAGAGACATTTATTTTCAATCTCTTCAATTATTTTCATATTAATTAAAGCATCTTCAGCGCAAACAACAGAGTGTTCATTTTTAATAAATGTTTTTTGAACTGACCGGATAATGTATAAGTATTTAGTAATTCTTTTTCTAAATACTTTTTTCCCTTCACCCTGAAGATCAATAATCAATTTGGAAGTAAGGCTTTTTCTTCCAAAAATATTTTCAATAGTCAAAGTTCCTTTATAGCCAACAATTTCGATACTATCGCTTGTTTTTTTACAATCATAAGA
>JACABE010000076.1 GCA_013377005.1 Bacteroidota bacterium | reverse complement strand
ATCTAGTTGTCTCTCATGGGTGTAATTCTTTTGAATTTTTGCTTTTATGTTTTTAACGACCAGGGGATATTCCTTAATTAAATTTTTAATCAGTAAGTCAATATTTTTATTTATACAATATTTTTGATTTGTTCCTTCATTTATTGTTTCTAGACATTGATAACTTATTAACATTGGAAGTTTATTACCTAACGTTTTTTCTTCCATCGCTAATATTTCTCCAATTTGCCTCATTAATAAAGGAATATTTAAGTATTCCAAGAGAATTAGAATCTCTACGAGATCGTTGTCTTTTTCTAAAGACTTAAATAATTCTGCATAACTAAACATTAAAATTTTTGACCCAGATGCAGACAAATTATTCAAGATTAAATCAAATGGTTTATGATATTCATAAAGCTGCCCATAAATATGTATTATCATTATTGGTATTCCATGAGTTACTTCATGGATTTTATTTTTTTGCTCTTCAGTTAATTGATACCTTACATTTTTGTACTTTTCGAATAGACTCGACATTAGCTGTTTGCTCTCTCTAAGATCCAGTCCTTCTAATTCTATTTGATGAAATCCAGAAGGTATGCTTTCTCGTGAGGTTATTATTACTTTTAGATTATCAGGTTTCTTTCTTAAATGCCTTTTTATTTCATTTCCAAAAAAGTCAAGAATGTTTTTTTGTTCTTTTTTGGACACAGTTTCAAAGTTGTCCACAATTAAGAGTATTTTATTATCATCAAACACCTGTTTGACAAGATCTAATTTGTCTTCATATTCATATTCTTCGACATTTTCATATTCAAAAAATTTCAAAATTACAGTAAAAATTTTATCTAACCCATCAAATTGTTGCTCTTTAATAACTATTTCATCAAATATTGGGTTATAGTAATTTATCTTAGCCGACACCCATATTATATTATTAAACAAAACATTTTCAGATTCTATTTCATTATACAGATCTTTCGATAACTGTCGCATAAGAGCCGTTTTACCAAATCCCCCAGGTCCATGCAGAATTCCATCTCTATTAGGTATTTGTATTATTTCTTCTATAATCTTCTTAATTTGTTTTTTGCGGCCTATAAAATATTCATTGCCCTCATAAGGAATATTTGCCTTGATTCCACTAGTACTATTGTTTTCTGGCAGCACTTCTGTCCAGAACAATACTTGCTGGTCTCCCAAGCCCGACTTAAATATTGAATGATTAAATTTTCGTTTTGTCTTTATGTATTCATAACGATCATTAGCTATATCATAATATTCGTATCCAATTGCAGTTGTTCGTTTGTAGTAGCACAGGCTGTTATCTTTGATAATAAAATATGGAAATAATTCAACTAGAATTTCTAATTCATTTTCCATTATGA
>JACABE010000075.1 GCA_013377005.1 Bacteroidota bacterium | reverse complement strand
TTTATAATTCAATGAACAACTTTTTTTACTTTTTTCCTAAATGCACAACGGGTTAAGAATATATATTTGAATAAAAAAAATCTTCTAATTTTCAAAATTATCTCTAATTTTGGAAAAAATTACATAAGTTTTAATTTTATTATCAAATCATGCCTCTTATTAGCCAATCGATGCCTTTTGTTGTTGAACTATTACTTTTGTTATTAGTAGCACGTATGTTTGGAGAGATAATGGAACGCATTCATCAACCAGCAATGATAGGTGAAGTAATTGCAGGTTTTATTTTGGGACCATCTTTATTAGGCTTTGCAACTTTTACCAACGAAATTAAAGTTATTTCCGATTTAGGTGTATTTTTACTGGTAATTCTTGCAGGTTTTGAAATTGATATTGATGAATTACGTAAATCAATGAGAGGCAGAAATTTTTGGATTGCTTTATTTGGATTTATTGTCCCTATGCTAAGCGGTTTTATTATTGGTTTAATATTTAACTTACCTATTCCTTTAACCATCTTCCTTGCATTATGTATTTCAATTACTGCATTACCAGTAAGTATTCGTATATTAATGGACTTAGGAAAATTAAATTCGGATATCGGACAAAAAATTATTTCAGCAGCGATATTTAATGATGTTATTTCTTTATTAATTTTAGGTGTAATTCTCGATTTTAAAGATGGTGTTAGCAATTATTCCGATTTAGGATATAAGATTTTGTTTACTGTAATAAAAGTTTTGATTTTTATGATAATAATGGTAGTTGCGTATCGTTTATTTCATAAAGCCAAAGAAAAAGTAAGTTTTTTGAACGTTCAGTTTGAAAACTTTTTGAATTTCCTAAAAGGGAAAGAATCTTTATTTGCTGTAGTAATGGTTTTTGTATTGATTTTTGCAAGCTTATCAGAATTAGTAGGTTTACACTTTGTAATTGGAGCTTTTTTTGGAGCAATATTACTTCCACGTGAAATGATTGGGCTTGATAATTTTCAGAAAGTTCAACAAAATACATCTAGTATTACAATGGGATTTCTGGCTCCTATCTTCTTTACTACTATGGGAGTTCAATTTAATTTACTATCAATTAATAATACGTATTTATTGTTGATTGTAATTTTAGCCTCTTTTGTAAGTAAAATATTGGGTGGCTATTTTGGTGGCAGAATGGCAGGTATGCCAAAACAAGAATCATTTACATTAGGAATTGGATTAAATGCAAGAGGTATTATGGAATTGGTAATAGCTAATATTGCATTGCAAAATGGATTTATTGATATTTCATTGTTCTCAATATTGGTAATAATGGGAATTATTACTACTGTCGTAACACCTTTTTTACTAAAGCGCTCTTTTAAAATCATTGATAAAAAAAATCTTTCCCATACTTAATAGAATGAATCTCCCCGCCGCAAGCGGACGGGGTATCATTAGTCTTTCTAAAAGAGTG
>JACABE010000074.1 GCA_013377005.1 Bacteroidota bacterium | reverse complement strand
ATAGAGCTTCGGAAGGGTGTGCTCAGCTCATGCAGGGCACACACAGCGGTTTGGCACAATAGCGGGGTGGCGGGTTTTGAAAGTTCACACAAATTAATTAATTTTGGTGTGCGGTGAAAGTTTTAGTGGGATTTAGTCCGCTACTGCGCAAAGCCGCCTCCGTTAACGGCAATTTTAAAACCGCTTCATTTTGGATGAAACAACAATCATTACATTTAGAATATGAAATACGATATATTTATTAGTTATCGAAGAGAGGGTGGCTATGAGACTGCTAAACATATTTTCGATTTACTCGATAGAGATAATTATAAAGTTAGCTTTGATATTGACACATTGCGAAATGGTGATTTTGATATTGAACTATTCAAGCGTATTGATGAATGTGTTGATTTTATAATTATATTAAACAAAGGGGTTTTTGATAGATGCTTTAAATTAGAAAAAAAGAACGATTGGCTCCGGAATGAATTGGCCTATGCATTAAAAATGGGGAAAAATATTATTCCAATCATGCTTAATGGTTTTAATGAATTCCCTGAGAATTTACCAGATGATATTGCTAAAGTTGTAAGGAAAAATGGTCCTAAATACAATCAAGAATACTTTGATGCATTTTATGAAAAACTGAAAAGCGATTTTTTGGAATCAAAGCCTTTAAAAAAGCAATTAGATAATAATGACTATAGTAAAATTATTGGAATCAAGAATCCAATTTTACAAGGAATCCTAGATAATATGATACTAGTTGAGGGTGGTGATTTTATGATGGGAAGTAACGAAGATGCTGTAGAAGGTGTACCTGAATGGAAAGATAATGAAAAGCCGATACATAGAAGAAAAGTAGATTCATTCTATATCTGTCGTTATCAGACAACACAAAAGCAATGGAAAGAGGTAATGGGGGCATATTCATATTTGGATTTTAAAGGAAATGACAATTTGCCAGCAGAAAAAATAAGTTGGAACAATGCACAAGAGTTTATAGATAAATTAAATCTAATGACAGGTTTACATTTTAGATTACCAACAGAAGTTGAATGGGAATTTGCAGCAAAAGGAGGTGTCAAAAGTAAAGGATACAGATTCTCAGGTAGCAATTCAGCTGATGATGTTGCAAGGTATAATAAATTATTTCTCACTATGGGACCACATATTGTTGGATCAAAATGTTCAAATGAATTAGGTATTTATGATATGAGTGGAAATGTAGAAGAATGGTGTTCCGATTTTTTTAAACCTTACCCGAATTCTTCCATTGAATTTCAGAAATTTTCTGACAAATTGAAATCATATAGAGTGTATAGAGGTGGTAGTTGGAATTATAAAAGTTTTAGATGTCGAGTAACAAACCGAGGTTCGTCACTTCCTGATGTATCATATTTTGGAATAGGATTTCGTCTATGTATGGATATTGAGAATAAAAAAACTAGCCGCTAATCGAGGTACTGTCTTAAAAAACAAATAAATTTTTATTTATTTTTGC
>JACABE010000073.1 GCA_013377005.1 Bacteroidota bacterium | reverse complement strand
AACCAGTAAATTCAGGAATTATTCTTTTTACAAGATTAGTAAAATCTTCATATTTTTTAGAATCAGATTCAATAGCTTTAAGAAAAATTGCGGTCTGAACATTTTGTTGATTTCTTGGATTCCCACCAATGGCAGAACCAGCAACTACATTATTAGAAGAATCTGTGCCATTGGCAGTAGATTCCCAGTGTCTTCTAGAAGACACCACCTCAAATAGATCAGTATTTTGACTGCTTTCTCTGTCTGGATCTTCTATAAATAGGTATGCATTGTCTCTTAAAAGTCTCACAGTCTTTTTTATATTAGTGGAATCAGAATATAATTTAAATTCTGGTGGTTGTTCTTTTCTTTCAGAATCATTTAAATAATGACCTTTTTTAATCCAAAGACCCTCAATAATAGTTGTCTTACCAGAATTGTTTGCACCTACGATATATGTTATTCCAGACCCTATTTTATCTATCTCTGGTTGAGCAAATTGCAATGTTTGTTCTTCTGTAAAACACCTAAAGTTTTTAATTGTAAATTTTGAATAATTCATGATTTACTTTAAAAAATACTCTTATATATAATAAATTTATACAATATGTTAATATTTTCTACATTGTGGATATCCGCCTAGACTTTCGGTATCCGTTCGGTTATAATATAATTGTAGCAAAACATATATTATTTAGCAATATGCAAACATTAACAAAAAAACAAAAACAGGTATTTGATTTCATTGATTTATATATAAGAGAAAATGGTGTTTCTCCAACTATTGATGAAATTCGTAAAAAATTAAAATTGAAGGCAGTTTCAACTATTCATGAACATATAAATGCATTAAAAGAAAAAGGCTACATTTCAAAGTCTGATAATTTATCAAGAAGTATTGAAACTAATAAGGAAAATTTTAAAATTATTGAAATACCAATTATGGGAACTATCGCAGCTGGTTATCCAATAGAAGCAATTGAGGATAGACAAGATACTATTTCAATAATTAACTCAAGTATCAAAAGTCCCAAAGATTACTATGCTTTACGAGTGCAGGGAGATAGTATGATAGAAGAAGGAATATTTAATGGAGATATCGTAATAATAAAGAAACAATCAGTCGCAGAGAACGGGCAAACTGTAGTTGCTATTATAGATGACAATGAAGCTACTCTTAAAAAACTATACAGGGAGAAAAATAAATTCAGATTAGAGCCTAGAAATCAATCAATGCTTCCATTCTACAGAAAAGAAGTTGAAATTAGAGGTGTTGTTGTTCAGATTATAAGTAATCCAAAAATAGAAGAGGAAATAAAAATACAAAAGAAAACTAAGCATGGATTTAAAACAATAGACTTATTTGCAGGCATAGGAGGAATAAGAATGGGTTTTGAGAATGCAGGATTTAAAACAGCCTTTGCAAATGATTTTGATGCTCCCTGTAAACAAACATATGATTTAAATTTCAAAGATTCAAAACTTGTAGTTGAAGATATAAGAAAACTAGGTATAGATGATTTACCCGAATT
>JACABE010000072.1 GCA_013377005.1 Bacteroidota bacterium | reverse complement strand
TCTGCCTCAACCTTCTCCTCCTTTTCCTCTCCTTTATATCTGTACGGTAGCAAAGGTAAATAGAAAAGGTATCATGTATAAGGCATTTGGTTTTGTTAATATAGATAAACTCCCAAATAATAAAGGATATAAAAGTGGCTGCTTTGTTAAAACAGAGATACCTAATAAGGAGGTAAATAGAAGACATGGTATTTCTGCATTACCAGTGGCTATACCAATACCTCCTGGAATAAAAGGAATTAACAAAATCATTCTTGGATTTAGCGGGGTTAATGTTATCAAGTTGGTAAATTTATATACAGCTAAAGAAGCAAGAAGTCCGCTAATCAGACTTAAGATCCAAAACTTAATATTGCCTGGTAATGAGATTGGCACTAATTGGATACACCATGCAATTAAGGGATGAAACCAAAGACTAGTTGGATCTGAAACGCCCCATCTATAACCAAGCTCAGCATTTCTTACATAAAAAATGGAATCTACTGGTTGTGTAAAATCAATTTTATTCCATTTTTCACCCGGAACATGAAGATCAAGAGAAGCCCAAAATGGACCTAAAAATAAAATAGCAAATAATATGCTCAGGATAATAATAGCCGTACTATATAGAAGTGGATGATCAAGCCTTAATCGTAGATCTTTGATGTTCATAATAGAAGTCTGGATATTTTAAAACATTTTCAATTGTTGACGAGAGCTCGGAAGCTGATCCTAAGATATAATATTCATTGTTAGTAAATTTCCCCAAAATGAGTTCTTCTTGCTCGGTTACTGATCCTACTGCAATTACTCGAATCTCTAATTTAGAAATTCCCTTCTGAGATGCTGCATTTTCTATTTCGGATCGATCTGGAATACCACATCTAATATCAATGGAAGAAGTAATGATCAATATTTGTTGCAAGCCCTGTCTCCCAGCAAGTTGAGCTAGAGCATAGGTTGCTGCATATTGTAGATTCCCGAAGCCAGTTGGCTTTAGGTCAATTAGTGAATCTACTGCCTTTGAAATTAAAGGTATCCCATCCTGTTTAGGTGAGGGTGGAACAAGTTGGCTTACATCTTTACAATTACCACCAGTCCCAAATCCGCCACCAAAAACGGCGAAACCCACATCAACACCATCAGGAATAGACATAGTTGTAAGATTAATACGCGGTCTTATTTGAGGTAAGGTAGTCGTCATTTTATCTGACGCATCTACCATCATATAGACTGTCCTTTTTTCTGGTAAAGTTATAAGAATTACTATAATAAATGAGCTAAACGCTACAATGGAAATAATAGATACGATTAATAGGGCCCATTTTCTTTTGCCTATTGCTGATTTGGATTCCTCAGTAAGTAGAAGTGATTCTAAGCGTGCAACATCTTTTCTTTTTTCTTCAAGTTGAATTTGCAAGTGTGGAGGCGCATTTAAAAATCCATATCCTGCTATCTGCACTTCTAATATCACTATTACTTCCTGTGCATTCTTTATAGCTTTTTCTAGTCTCTGCTTATTTCTCATAATTTATAGTAACAGTTCAGACCAAAAGCTTGGGAAGGGGAGGATGCCCACAAAAAGTGTC
>JACABE010000071.1 GCA_013377005.1 Bacteroidota bacterium | reverse complement strand
CATCAATAGTTTTTTCATTTATTTTCCTCCAATAAAGGATATTATTAAAAAAGATTATTCGTTTTTATCTTATTACTGATAATTTGCCTAAGACATTATCATTGTAAAGCCCGTCGGCTGTTTCTACATTTACTTTATAAAGATATGTTCCATTTGCTATTTGGTTTCCATCTTCATCTCTTCCGTCCCAATCCACTCTTACAAATTTTTCATTTACATTCCATTCCTCTATTTGTTTAATCATTCTTCCGGCTACTGTATATATTTTTATTTTCACATTTAAAGCTGAATTATAATTATGCTGAAATGTAAATGTTGTATTGCTTCCCATTGGATTAGGATAATTAACTACTTCTTTTATTACTAATCCCTTATCTGCAGAAACAACTGTAAAAAGTGCTTCTTGTATTGATGGATTATTAAATACATCCCATGCTTTTACTTTTATTTTATAGTCTCCGGTTGGCATACTTATAAATGGGTATTTTATAATTCCTGATTTGCCGCCTGAGTTCAAGTCGCCAACAAAATAATTGCTTAAATCATAAATCTTATTGTTATCATCGTTAATTATTGCTTCCAATTTATGACCAATCCCAAGCCCTGTAGTATTTATTCCTGTCTGATCTTTCATTTTTGCAATCAAAGTAAAATTAGGATTTACCAAATATGATCCTTCATAGTTGATATCATCAAAAAATATTTCTATTTCTGGTCCCTTTCCGTCATTTACAACATTCTGATCTGTACCTCCGACAATTACATTGCTCACAACACCAATTCCATCAACATTATTACCGGCAAAATATGCTACGACTTTTCCATTTTTGTTTTCATAGGAAATATCTTTTGGAACTACAAAATCTACCTGATACTCTCCGTTTGTAACAGTTGCTCTTCCTTTAAAAATTAATCCGCCTGGTATTGTTACAAAATAACTCATCTCTTTCAGTTCAACCAATCTTTCAGAATCATAAAAACTTATTACAACTTCTCCGTTAATTGGATTAATCTTTCCGTCTGTTTTCCTTACACTTCCTTTTAACTTCACGCTGCTTAATGCAGTAACCTGATTCGGCAGCAAAGTGCTCTTTCCATTTATTGAATCAACTGAAACCGGCAATTGCGGCATATTTAAACGAAGAGATGGATCACCAAACAATTCAAATTTTTCATCATTTTCATCAGTCATGAATTGTTTTGTAAGCATATAGGCTTTTCCTAAACGAATAGGAAGATTATTTATATCCTTCGATTTAAAAATGTTTGTATAAAATGAATCATTTAATACCGCATTCGCATCTCCATACACAACTCTTGAAGCTGTAAAACCGGCAATAATTCCGGCATCCTTCATAAGAAGCAAACCTTCCGTTGCACTTTGCACATCAGTATTATCAAACTTTCCAAAATCACATGTAGCTGCAGTTAGAAAAAAGTATTTATCATTTTTAAGCTGAGATTTTGCTACTGAAAATTCAAAAACATATTCATGAGCCCAAAATTCAGGTGCGCCGTGCCCTGTGTAATTTAGAATCAATGTTCCGTCATTCATTGCATTTAGAATTGCCTTATTTACTTCAGGTTTTCTTCTC
>JACABE010000070.1 GCA_013377005.1 Bacteroidota bacterium | reverse complement strand
GAAATGGATTTTCTGCAAGCGCGACCAGCGCTACATTTCAGGTTTTCAAAGATACAATATATTATTGATTTTTGGTAAAATAAAGGTATATATTATTTTGTAATAGTGGGTATAATTATTTTTTGTACCTGTATTCTAGGTCTTTATAACATATTACTTCCTAATTATTCAATATGCCTTAAAATGTATTGCTTTATATATACAATTATTGTTTAATTATATAAATATATTCATATTTTTAATGATATTAGTTATTGACATTACTATAATTTTATAATATAATTATACCTTTACCTACAAGATTCAATTTCTCTAGTGATATTATTATTATGGTAACAAACTAATATCGTCAGGTTTTAGACTTCCATACTGATTTGCTGGTTTTGTTGAATAGATTTGGACCTATGGCAAATAAATTATACTTATAACTTCAAAAACAAGATTTTTAATAAATTTACCAGAGATTATCCAGAAATAAAATCGAAAATTGAAGTTGTGAGACAACCAAGTATTCAAAGTGGGCATAAATTGGGGAAGGCCAATAAATAAATTGATTTATAAGAGCATTATTTGTTGATCCACGTAACTAGTAAATTGTAATAAGATTAGCATTCATAAGTGCTTGAAAACTTTAGTAAAATTGTTTCGGATTTTACTATAGGCAAGATAAGCAATTAGATTTCTCCTTATTAAGCTTCGCTTTGTGAATATGTTCTAATTGATAAACCTATGTATGGCGAACGGTCAGGTTGGTTCATACACTTAGAATTGCATAACCTCATTTTTGACAAAGAAAATTTGAGGATCTATAATAGTTACAGCCAATTTTAATCAAAGTTTTTCTAAAGAATACAGAATAAATAAAAACTTAAACATAATGGAGGTAAATGACAATAATTTTGAAACCCTATTGAGTTCAATTATCACTTCTACTTCTATTATGGTAGCTGTTGGAATTCCTCTAATCCTCTATATTGTTGCGAATTACAAGAGCAAAAGGGAAGATATTTTAAAAGAAATGAAATCCATTTACCCTAAATTTAATTATTTTCGGGAGTTAATCTATAATGTCTTTCAAATAGATTTTTGGAAGAATACCAAGGCCATTAGCAAATATGAAAACTCTGCTAGATTAGGAAACAAGGAAGAAATGGCCTTACTTATTAATGAGTATGAATTCCTAAACTTATATTCCTCTTACAAATACATTAGTGAGAAATACAGTGAGGAAATAATTTACAATAATAAAAGGGTATTCACCCATCATGACATTCTTGAATATATTGTTCATGCAAACCGAATATGGTATGCAATTACATGTCGAAAGGACTATCTGCCTGAAATCGATATGGAACGACTTAATAACCTAAAAAGTTTTGAAAAAAAGAGAATTACAGAAAGTATTGCTAAACTAGAAACAGAAGAAGAATCAAAAGAAATTTCTATATTTCAGATTGCTGACATCTCTGGAGAAATGGAAGGAACTATCATTGACTCATTATCTGATTTAACTTGGTATTATGAAAAACCTTTGAATCCAATCGTAAAACATCTAAGCTGGTTAATGGCGCTTTCCTTCGTAGCTGGTGTTATTTTACCATTATTGATCTTGATGTATAAACCAAGTTGTTCATGTATTATTATTCAGATTTTACTATGGATAATAATATGCTGTTTTATCTCAACAATATTTTTAACAGGTAAATATGTGAAGTCAATTTATAATCAGAAAAATGAAATAACTTGAGAATACAAGTCGAGTAGGTAAGGGGGAATTTCACCCCCAAACCTCTCACAGAACCG
>JACABE010000007.1 GCA_013377005.1 Bacteroidota bacterium | reverse complement strand
TTTATAATTCAATGAACAACTTTTTTTACTTTTTTCCTAAATGCACAACGGGTTATTAAAATATATTGGTAATAACCAAAATAATAAAAGAAAATTTAATGCGTTATACGGACTTCGTTCAAAAATTATTCATACTGGAATGAATTTCAAAAGTGAAAATTTATGGTCTGACTTACCAAAAGAAGAAAAGAAAAAAGAATTGATAAGTCAATTAGAGGTGATATTATTAAGTAAAATGTCAATTATTAATTGGTTGATAACCAATAATATTGCATAACGCAGGTTTTGTGCTTAATATAAAGTTAGCTTTATGTTTTTGAAACACAGTGCTTAACAGATAGTTTCAGCTTTCTTAACCTGCAACAGAACAAAGTCTCGGTATTTTTCCCAAAGTAAAAATTGCAATCAATGAATAAACTTATTATTTATTGGCAATACGCTTTTTACATTCTCTTTTTAAAAAATTATGTAAGTTTGCATCTTAATTCAATAATCCTATGATAGTATCAGAAGTCTTTAAAGATTTGGATAAAAGAGTCAGCGACCTGAGGAGGTTTCTTTGACATTGACCATAAGCTTATTTTAATAGCTGAAGAAGAAAAAATCACCCACGAATCCGATTTCTGGAACGATTCAAAAAAAGCAGAATTAGTATTAAAATCTATCCGCGATAAAAAGTTGTGGACGGATGCTTATCTCAATACCAGCCAAAGTTTTGAGGATTTTAAGGTAATGACTGAGTTTTTTGATGCTGGTGAAGCTACCGAAGCTGAACTCGAAGCTCAATATAAAATTACGTTGAAATTAGTTGAAAACTTAGAGTTTAAAAATATGCTCAGCGGCGAAGAAGATCGTTTGGGAGCTATTGTTACTATAAACTCTGGTGCTGGCGGAACAGAGAGCCAGGATTGGGCTGAAATGCTAATGCGGATGTATATTCGCTGGGGCGAACGCAACAATTGTAAAGTATCCACCATTGATATACAAGAAGGAGATATAGCCGGTTTTAAATCGGCAACGCTTGAGTTTGAAGGCGAATTTGCTTATGGATACCTGAAAGGCGAAAATGGAGTCCATCGTTTGGTTCGTTTATCGCCCTTTGATTCCGCTAATAAACGCCATACATCCTTTGCTTCGGTGTATGCATATCCGATAATCGACGATAATATCAATATTGAAATTAATCCGGCTGATATTTCATGGGATACATTTCGTTCGGGCGGGCCTGGAGGCCAGAATGTAAATAAAGTAGAAACTGCTGTTCGTCTAAAACACGAACCATCAGGAATTATAATTGAATGCCAGCAAACACGTTCGCAAGGACAAAACCGCGAAAAAGCAATACAGATGCTTAAATCGCAATTGTACGAAATTGAACTTCGCAAAAAGCGTGAAAAAATTGATGCCATAGAAAATACAAAAAAAAGAATAGAATGGGGTTCGCAAATACGTAGTTATGTGATGCATCCTTACAAAATGGTAAAAGATTTACGTACCGGTGTTGAAACATCAAATGTGCAGGCTGTTATGGATGGCGATTTAGAAGATTTTATCAAAGCGTTTTTGATGGAATTTGGAACAAAGAGATAGGAAAATAATTGTGAATTATGAGTGATGAATTATAAATTAAATCAACTTTAATCCATATTGTTAAGCAATGTATAGAAGACTGATTATTTACATTTTTGCTCTTTTACCCCTTTTTGTTTTTTCTCAAAAAAGCAAACCTGATACACTTTCTGCTTTTTATACAGAAGAAAAAATTAATATTGACGGACATTTCAATGAAATATCTTGGAATAATGCAAAGCGAATAAGCAATTTTACGCAACGCGAACCCGAAGAAGGCAAAGCAGTGAGCGAACGCACTTACGCTGCTATGCTATACAATAAAAACACACTTTATATTGGCTTATGGGGCTACGATTCGCACCCAGAAAAGATGTTAGCAAAAGATATGGCTCGCGACGGAAGATGGGGTACTTCTGATAATTTTGAAATTAACATCAGTACTTTTAATGACAATAGAAATTCTTTTCTTTTTGTAGTAACGCCTAGTGGATTAAGAGGCGATGCCTTGATTACCGATGAAGGAACTGGTTTTAACGAAGACTGGAACGGCGTATGGGATGTTGCAGTACAACGTAATGATAGTGGTTGGTTTGCCGAAATAATTATTCCTTTCTCTACTTTAAAATTTTCAGATAATGCTTCTCAAGTATGGGGCTTAAATATTGAAAGAAATATTCGCTATAAAAAAGAACAGGCTTCATGGCAAGGATGGTCGAGAAATTATTCTGTCTTTAAAATATCGCAAGGAGGAACTTTAGTTGGATTGGAAAATATAAAAGGAAACCAAAATATTGAACTTAAACCATTTTTAACAACAGGTATTCAGAAACAAACGAATAGCGGAACAGATAAAACTTTAAAAATTGGTGGCGATGTCAATATCAGTTTTACGCCCACAACAAAACTTAACTTAACTGTAAATACTGACTTCTCTCAGGTGGAATCGGATAGAGCACCTATCAATCTTACTCGATTCTCAGTATATATGCCCGAAAAAAGGGCATTTTTTATCGAAAATAAAGATTTATTTGATTTCAGCATGGCAGGGGGTAGTGTTAGTACTTTTTACAGTCGCAGAATAGGTATATATAATGGTAGACAAATCCCTATTATCGGTGGATTAAAACTTACAGGCAAGGAGAAAAAAACCAATTTTGGGGTTTTATCTATGCAAACTGCTGAACAGGATAGTATTCCAACGGTAAATTATTCAATAATCAGAGTAAAACAGGATATTTCTAACCAATCGAGCATAGGATTTATCACTACTGCTAAAAACGAAAAAGGCCATTACAATTATGTATATGGTGTGGATCTGGTTTATTCAACTGCTAAATTTCTTCGCAACAAAAATCTTTTGATTGGTGGAGCTATTGCTCAATCGCAAACTCAGGATGTAAAAACAAATAAAAATCTATCATATGAACTTTTTATTCAGTACCCCAATGATTTATTCAGCTTTTTGCTAATGACGAATACCGTTCAAAAGGGATTCAATCCTGAAATTGGATTTTTACAGCGTGAGAATAATAATTATTATACAACGTATTTTGACTATAAACCACGACCAACGTTTATTCCATGGATTCGACAATTATTTTTCAGACCATTGAATATTACTTATTTTTTCTCTGATGATAACAAAACATTGGAAAGTGCTCAATATACAATTAAACCCTTAGGTTTTACTACTAAAAGCGGTGAAAATTTTTCTTTAAACCTAATCAAATCTTATGAAAGTTTGCCGTATGATTTTAATATTTATGATACTATTCATATTACAAAAGGCGAATATTGGTACAATCACTATCAAATAGATTTTTCAACCTACCAAAGCAGAAAGTTTTATGTGTCATCTTATTTGAGTTGGGGTGAGTTTTTTGCAGGAACAAAAACAGAAACATATATCAATGTTTGTTGGTATCCTAATAAACATTTCAACATTACTGTTGATTGGACTCGTAATGATGTTAGTTTAGCACAAGGAAACTTTATTACCAATGATATTGGGAGCCGTATTGAATATGCTTTTACTCCAAAGCTGAACAACAGTATATATGGGCAATGGAACAATGAATCTAAGGAAATTTTATTAAATTATCGCATCAATTGGATTCCAATGATTGGTAGTGATTTTTATTTTGTCATAAACCAAAGAATTAATACCAAAGGGAATAGTTTTGAATTGGGAAATTTTACTCTCTTGGCCAAATATATATGGCGTATTGTAATTTGATATTGCCAGCAAAAAACTTTCATCAATTAATTGTTAGCAGAAAATAAGCTTATTTAGTTGAAATAAAACGGAATGCCTTTCCATAAAATTATTCTGACAAATAAGACCAAAACTAAAGTCCAAATAATATATTTCCATGGTTTTTGGTATTCAGGTTCTTCTATTTCACTAGTAGACGAGTGTATATCCGCATGTTGGTAATTAAAATATATTGGAAGAATAAGTAAGAACATTGTAACGCTTAAAAAGTTCTCTGCAAGTGAGAAGGATGGTAGATGGATAACAAAAAGTATAATACTTGAAAAAAACCAAACTTTAAAAGCCTGCGACCACACAAAAAACAATCTTTTTCTATCTTCAACAAAATTAAGTGATTTAGCTGATAATAAAAATGGACGTGTTGTTTTTCGTCCAATCCAAAAAAGCAAAGCAAATACTCCAATAACTAATACAATCCTGATTTTATAAGCAACGAATAACCAGTCGAATATTACATTTGAATACCACAAATCGAATATTGTTCCTATCATAAACAATCCCATTATCCTATTGATACTATGCAAAATAATCCAAAAAAGGAAAGATTTGGTTAACCCGTTTTTGTACTTAGTGCGTTTATAAACTCTTAAGAGGATAATTATTAATATAGCTAAAAAGATACTCCCAGAGCTAAAAACAAAAAAAGCAGAATTGTAATCCCAAAGTGGAGAACCGTTTTTGGGTACAAATAATAGTTTAGTATGATATAAAATGGTTTTTATATCAAATAATTTAGCAACTAATGCAGTAAAAATATTATAAGACAGAAATACAACCCAATATGCAAGTAAATAGAATATTACAGAATATATTGTAAGTATTTTGAAATTATGAATGTCATTATTTTTAACCATTACAATTATAGAGAATTGGTTTTTTTGCACAAAGATAATTAAAATCTTGAATTAGGGCAATGCATCTAAATTCATTTTATTAATACAGGGTGCTATTAAAAAGTATTATATCTTTAAAATGCGATTGTAATTTTATTATTTCAATATTGGCTTCTTCTTTTGTTGAAAAAGGCCCCATGATTACTTTGTAAAGTGCTTTTCTTTTGTATTTACTTTTATGAATGCTTGTATGTTGTTTCTGAATCTTCGTTAAATTTTTAGCAATCAATAATTCTGCATTCTTTTTAAGTTTAAAACTTGCCAGTCTGATATAATATTGCTGATTAGTTTTGTAAGAATCTGTATCGGAAATAAGCTGGCTTATTGGTTCATTAAGAGTAGTATTCTTAATATTTTGATCAAGATATTCCTGCATAAATGATGAATCAAGTAATTGAAAGGTAACTTTGGCGGTTCCTTGCCTGATAATATCAATTTGTTTAGCTGCAATCAAAGAAATATCAATAAAATTCTTTCTATGAAACCGATCATTAATACGAACTATTACTGATTTATTGTTTGCAGGATTTGTGATTTTTACAAGCGATTGAAGAGGAAAGCTCCGATGTGCTCCAGTGTATTTGATAGAACTGAAACGTTCGCCTCCATAAGTTTTTCTACCATCAAATTTTTTAGAATAAAAGGTAGCTTTGCCATAATATAGATGTGATGGTTGTGCTACAGCCAGATTGTAAAGCGAGAAAAGTAAAATATATAAACAGTATTTATACATTCATTTTAGATTTATTCAACAAACTTACACAATTTATTGCTTAAAACCTAAAAACACAAGGTGTTTTTAGTACTTTTGCTTCAAAATTAACAAGAAATAACATGGAAGAAATCCAACACAATAACCAACAACCTATAATAAACACTCCTAAACAGCGTCCTCAAATGCTTAGTTTTATTTGTATATTAACCTTTATTTGGAGTGGAATTGGTTTATTAAATAATTTGTTTTGTGTATTGCTTTATGATCCAATTAAAGAATATATTCCAGTAATGGTGTTTCCGGAAATCTATAAAGAAATGAAACCTGCTTTGCTACAATTATTTTCGGCCAATAGATTCTTTTTTATAACTACATTGGTGTTTTGCTTTTTCTCTTTATTTGGAGCCATTAAAATGTGGAAGTTGCAAAAGCTGGGATTTCATTTTTATACCATTTCACAAATCTTATTATTAATGCTACCTTTAGTGTTTATCAAAGGAGGAGGAACGCAAAGTTTTGAAATAGTAATTACTGCTATGTTTGTGATTATGTATGCAATGCATTTAAAAGTAATGAATTAATTTTAGAAGATATTAAGGTATTTTTTGCTTAACAATTTTTAACACAATATAAAAGTTGAATACCGTTACTATTCACATAACAATTAAAATTTAAAATCCTTATGAAAAAAGTAATATTAGCGATGTTCATCATCGCAATCGGATTCACTTCTTGTAAGAAAGATTCTAATGACTCAAAAGAACAAACCGTTAGTCTGAGCAGTCTTCCTGCCAGCATTACACAGTATGTTGACAGTAATTATCCCGATGCTTCGCTTTATGAGGCTGCAATGGTAAAACATGCAACTGCAAAATATATTGTAACGCTCAATACAGATGAAGAACTTGCATTTACAGAAAATGGCAGTTATTTGGGCGATGGTGAAAAGTATCATAATCAGGGTCACAAAGACAAACATCATTCACATCAGGGGCATCATGGTGGACATCATGGTAATACTACCAATCATGGTATTCCAATTGATTCATTGTCATCAAGTATTATAGGTTATGTTACAACAAATTACCCTGCTTTTACCGTCAAACATGCTGAAGCTGATTCAACCTGTCAATATGGAATGATTACAGAAGTTGTGATATTTCAGCAAGGTGTGGCACCTATAAAATTGTACTTTGATCCAAGCGGCAGTTACTTAATGAGCAGCTCCAGATTAATGTATACAAACTTACCGGTAGTTGTAAAAAATACAATTACAGCAAGCTATGCAACGTATTCACCTAAAATTAAGGCTTTAAAATTAGACCTTGCAAACAATACAGTTGCTTATTATGTTTATCTGTTCAACGGACAAACCCATAAAAGAATTACAATTGCCGATACCGGTGTTGTTATTTGCGAACAATAGTTTTGCTATATTTATTTTTAAAAAAGCCGGAAGTATTTTAAATATTTCCGGCTTTTTTATTCTAAAATCTGTTTTATCTTTGTATTATAATTATACCTCATGACTGATTTAAAAATTACAATTATACAAAGCGATTTAGTGTGGGAAAACCCCACTCAGAATTTAGCTAATTTCGATATAAAACTGGCTGATATCAATGAAAATCCTGATATTATTATTTTGCCCGAAATGTTTAACACAGCATTTTCTATTAATCCTGTTAAATGTGCCGAAACCATGACCGGAACTACGGTTAATTGGATGAAAAACAAAGCCAAAGAAAAAGCTTGTGTTATTACCGGAAGTTTGCTGATTAAGGAAGATGAAAAATATTTCAATCGTCTGATATGGATGCAAGTTGACGGTAATTATTCTACTTATGATAAACGTCATCTTTTCAGAATGAGCGATGAATTCAGGATATTTAACGGAGGCATTCAACGTACTATAGTTGAGCTTAAAGGCTGGAAAATCAATCTCAATATATGTTACGACTTACGATTCCCTGTATGGAGCAGAAATACTTACAAAGATGGAAACTACGAATACGATTTGATGATTTATGTTGCCAACTGGCCTGCCAGTCGCTCATTTATCTGGCAAACCTTGTTAAAAGCCAGAGCTATCGAAAACCAAGCATATATAATTGGTGTAAACAGGATAGGCAAGGACGCATTTGGAACGCCCCATTCAGGCGATTCTATGATAATTGATCCTATTGGAAATGTAATATTACAAGCCGAAGCATCCAAGGAAGCAATACATACCATTGATATATCCAAAGATTTTATTACAGATTTCAGAAGTAAATTTACCGTTGGTTTGGATTGGGATGAATTTGAGGTAATATAAATGTTTAATTAAGTTACAAGCTGGTAATATTTCTTTTCAATCGTTCATATCCTGTTCTTTCCAAGGCAGTATTTTTAAAAAGCTTATTAAAATCAGGTTTCGACAAATGCTGCCAATCTTGTTTGCGCATTTTTGTAAGGGCTTCGGTTGGTTGTAAATCAATATCATGGGTTGGTATTGCAAATCGCAGATTCCAGGGACAAACATCCTGGCAAATATCGCATCCAAAAATCCTATTATTCTGGGATGGTTTATTATCAGCAGTTAATTCATTTTTATATTCAATGCTAAGATACGACAAACATTTTCGGGCATCTAACTGATAAGGAGCTTGAATAGCATGAGTAGGACAAGCATCAATACATCGGGTGCAGTTGCCACAATGGTCTTTAATTGGGATATCAAAACTTAAATCTATATCACAAATAATTTCGCCAATCAAAAAAAAGGAACCCATTTTTGGGGTAATCAGGCAGGTATTTTTTCCAATCCATCCCAATCCACTCCGTTGAGCCCATACTTTGTCCATTACAGGTGCTGAATCGCAAAAGGCTCGGGAAGAGGATTCTGGAAATTCTTGCTGAATTAATTCTATGATTTGATTTAACCTGGACTTGATAATATAATGATAATCTTTACCATAAGCATATTTAGCAATGTTGTAATTATCAGTTTCTTCTATTTTATTAGCAGGAAAATAATTAAGCAAAACACTAATAACTGATTTTGCATTTTCTATCAACAAATCGGGCTGTATACGCTTGTCGAAATAATTTTCCATGTATTTCATTTCGCCATGAAAACCGTTTTCGAGCCATTTGCTTAAATACAAATTTTCTTTTTCTAATGAAGTAATTTTAGCAATACCACAATATGAAAAGCCTTGTTGAATAGCTTTATGTTTAATTTCATTAGAGATTTCTTTTTGCATTGGGGTTTCAACTCCTAGTTTTCTGCTTGTTAGAAATGGTAATATTTAGTATCACTTTCTGATATATGTTTGAGTCCACTTATACTTTGCCGAAGTATTATTAAATATTTGATATAACTCAAGTGTTGTAGAATTAATAGTTGAGATTAAGCGGTTGTTAAAGGGAAATCCATTTGAAGGAAGATTGATTAAGATATTATTACCATTTTTAGTATAAGTAGATTGTATCAAGGTATCATTGATTGTTTTTTGAAATCTAAAAAATTTGTTATCTGATGTAAATTTTTCGAAAAATGTTATAGGTTCGCCAATCTCGTTGGTATATATAACTGTATCTGTCGAAATATAAATATTATTTGTATCATATTGAGTTACGGTGAAGAGTTTAACTTCCCATAAACCGATAATAGATGTTTCTGTAAATGGTGTGCCTGAATTCTGTTCTTCTTTTTTGCAACTGAAAATTAAGATTGCAAAAATTAAAAATAAAAATAAGTTGATTTTACTATACATAATCTTGATTGTTGATAAAAGAGAACAAAATTAATTATATTGGATTCTGAAAATTCTTTTTTTACTTTCTTTGAGCACAAATAAGAATCCTTTAAATTTATGCTGAGAGATTAGAAACAAAATTACATAATATTTTCACTGTATGTTAAAAAAGCAAAAATATTCACCATTGATTGTAAAAATAGAGTGCTGTATTTTTAAATAAATACTTAATAAAATGAAAATTAGGAGTCATTTATTTAAATGTCTAATGCTTATCAAGTAATGGGAATTTGGGAACTAATTATTTATAAATCAGTAAACATAAATTATAATCAATTTTTATTCCATGATACTTAGATTTAAAATCAACGTTTTGTTGTTTAAGATTGGGATTAATGAAAGTAATCAATTATTGCTTATTTTTGCAAATTCATCAAATCATGTTAATTCAATATGAATGCTTAACTATTAAAAAATGAACAGATTAAAAGAAAAAACAAATAAGAGTTTTAATATTTGGTCATCATTGATTATAAGTTTGTTGGCTAATTTACCTATAATGGATATAGCTTTGAAAAGAAATGATGAAATGCATATTGAACATAAAGTTCATGAAGCTTTTAATCCAGCAGGTATTTTTGCTGATATGCTTACCCAACTTATTCTTTCTTTCGTATTTGCTTATTTTTTAATTAATTTCCTGCAAAAAAACAAGTGGACTCTTAATTTATACAAGTTAACTTTCTGGAAAACAATATTTACCACAATATTATTGTATTTCTTTTTTATTGGATTATTGATATTTCTAAGTTCGTTTTTTATAGATAATATTTCATTTGTAATAAGTTCAGTGATTACTCGTGGAATATTGATATTGATTGCTTCGATATTTCTAAGTAATTACATTAAAATTCAGGAACATAGGAAGCAAATATTTATTCATAATACCATATTGAAGCAACAGAATTTAAATTCTCAGATTGAAGTTTTAAAAAATCAACTTAATCCGCATTTTTTCTTTAACGCATTAAATACATTGAGTTGGCTTATTGAAGAGGACAAAGAAAAAAGTCAAATTTATCTCCATAAACTTTCCTTTTTACTTCGCTCGTCAATCGAAATTCAAAAGAAAATTTTAGTTCCGTTAGAAACCGAACTTGAACTTGCCGATGCTTATATGCATTTGCTAAGTATCAGATTTGGTGAAAAAATAATTTACAAAAAACAGAATATCAATATATTAAATTCTGAAATCCCCCCAATGTCTTTACAAACATTGTTAGAAAATGCAATTAAACATAATATTGTTTCTGAAGAATTTCCTCTAACAATATCCATTAATCAAAGTGAAGATTTGGCATATATTAGTGTAATAAATAATTATATGATAAAAAAGGATTCACAAGGGAGTGGGATTGGATTAAAAAATCTAAATGACAGATATAAAGTAATTTCAGGTAAAGAAATTAAAATAAAATCTGATAAAAAAACTTTTGAAGTTGTTTTACCTTTAATAATTAAAAATGACAAAGTGCTTAATAATTGAGGATGAGGTTTCTGCATCTAATCATTTGAAATCATTATTGTTGAAATTAGATAAGAATATTGAAATTTCAGCTGTAATAGATAGTGTTAAGTCAGGAATTCAATGGTTCGAAAGCAATCAGCATCCAGATTTAATTTTTTCCGATATTCAGATTGCTGATGGTCTGTCTTTTACATTATTTGATCAGGTTCATACACAATCGCCTATAATATTCACAACTGCATACGATGAATATGCAATTCAGGCTTTTAAGCTGAATAGTATTGATTATTTGCTTAAACCTATAGATCCTGAAATGCTGAGATTCAGTTATTCAAAATATGTTTCCAGACAACTGTTCAGCGGACAGAAAATACTTGAACTTATTAAAAATGAAAGCCATAACAAAAAGACTTTTCGCAGAAGTTTTCTGGTAAGTTTTCAGGATAGATTAATACCGGTTTTAGTTGATTCTATTTCATATATCTTTATTTTAGATGGTATAGTTTATGCACAACTATCAACAAGAGAGCAGTTTCCTATTGAATTGAAAATGGATGAAATAATGGAACAACTCGACCCAAATGTTTTTTTCAGAGCAAACCGGCAGTTTATTATTTCAAAAAGCAGTATCAAAGAAATTATTTTATATTTCAATTCACGATTATTATTAAAAATGCATATTCCTGCTAACGAAGAAGTTGTTATCAGCAAAGAAAAAGTTAACCTTTTCAAAAAATGGTTTGAAGAAGTCTGATTTCATTAAAATATAATTAGTTTTTACTTTCATTAGAAAAAATTCATTCGTACTTTTCGACATTTCATCTTTCATTTTTTCCATTTCACTTAAAATTTAGTGTAGATCCTTTCTATTTGATTGTAAGTTTGTGTAATAATTATTTACAAATTTTAAAATTCTCAACTATGAGGAAGATAATTTTTGCCTATCCAGAACGCACTTATGAATTTCAAACTATATACACCTACAACGAACAAAGCATTGAAGTAAGCAGCTTACCAGCTATAATAACTCAATATATTGATAACTACTATCCTGATGCTTCAATTTCTGAAGCTTTAGTAATTACTTCAAGAGAACCCAATTATCTCATTACTCTTAATACCTATGAAGAACTTGTTTTTAATAAAACTGGAAGCTATTTAGGAAATGTAATAGTATTTCAAAATGAGCATCACTTTCCTGGTGTTAATCATGTTAATGAAGATGCTGGAGGGCATTCTGGTCAAGGACATCATGGAAATGGAATTTCTATAAATTCATTATCTACTGATATTCTGAATTATATTTCAACTAATTATTCAGGATATTCTGCATTACATGCTGAAATGGATACAATGTGTCAGTTTGGAAATATTACCGAAGTAATGATAGGCATTTCAGGAAGTAATCCAGTTAAATTAGTGTTTGATACTACAAATATATTTGTCCTTAAAGCTGAAAGAATAACTGTTTCAAATATTCCTCAAGCTGTGATTGATGCAATTACAAATATATATACAGCTTACAATATAAAGCCAATAGCAGAAAAGTTTACTTTAGCTGATAGTAGTATTGGATATAATATCTATATAAATCAATTACTTATCAGAAAACAAATCACTATAAAATCTGATGCAACAATCGTATGCGAAAAGTAAAATAAAGAGCAATGGCAGGTGTCGAACAGATATGGGCAAGTTTAAAAAGAGAGACAACAGACAGACAAGAGAACTGCCGAAGAAAGACTTTGACAATTCTTGACGATATCTTATGACTGAAAAAAAACAGTGGAGACCAGCGACCACTATAAAAACGGGGCGGAATCGAAAAGCCTTATGAGTAGGGAAATTAATTATTTAAAAAAATGGAAAAAATCGTTTTAACTTTAGTAGCTATAGTTATGATAGCATGTTTAGCAAAAATAGAAAATGCTCGTTTTTTTATCAGAAAATTAATAACATTGAATTTTCTGATAAAAATAGTATTTAGCCTATTAGTATTATTAATGTCGGCAGATGTTTACGCACAACGAGATGGCGGTTCTTTAGCTGCAACTACTACCTATGCATTTGAGTCAGCTATCAACGGTCTATGGCAATACAACTCCAGTGCAAATGTATATTACATTGTGGGTATCAATTATTGTGCAAGTCCTGCCAATACAACTTATGAGCAAATGGGAATCTTTGTTCCGGGAGCTTATATGAATGCAACAAATAATGGTGATGGAACTTATACATGTACCATTAACTCTACAGCAACTGTTAATGGATATACCGCATCTGAAGCTCCAATAGTTGTGCCTATTAATACGCCCGGTTATTCTGCACAGTCGGCTCCAACAGTTTATTCGAGCAGTGTGGCTACATATACAAGTGTAGGATTTATATACCTGTGGCCAGGATGTCGCGGAAATACTCAAGGTGCACCATTAGGAGTAACCGACCTGAAGGCTGCCGTAAGATATTATCGTTATCTGAAGGCTGTACAGAATGCAGTTCCAGGCAATACAGACCGTATATTCTCATTTGGAATGAGTGGCGGCGGTGCACAAAGTGCTATTTTAGGCGCATCTGGCAACAGCAGCCTTTATAATGCTTACCTTACTGCAATTGGAGCTGAAAGCGGATACACGGACAACATCTGCGGAAGCATGTGTTGGTGTCCGGTGACAAACCTTGATCAGGGCAATGAAGCACATGAATGGAATATGGGACTGACACGTAGTTCACTGAGTACTGCCAATACAAGCATCAGTAAAGGACTTGCTGCGAATTTTGCCACCTATGTAAATGCTATAGGTTTTAAGAATCCTTTAACTGGCAATACGCTCACACTCTCTTCAACATCAAACGGATATTATCAGAATGGTTCATACTATGAATATGTAATGGGAGTAATTAATGGTGCCGTATCGCGATATAACAGTTACAATAGCGCCAGCGTATCGTCATATTCTACAACAGACACTATGGCACTCTATTCATTCGTATCAAACCACAAAATTGCAACAAAGGGTATGGCTGCATATGATGATTACGCCACAAAGACGACTCCAGAAAACAAACTGTTCGGAATAGCGGGTACTGCAGGACATTTCGACCAATATCTAGCACCACTCGTAAACACATACGCATCGAGTTACTTTTCTGCATTCACATCCGACCTTGCAAGTACCAATGTGGATGCTGTGGGCAAGTCCGTGCAGGAAAGACTAATGATGTACACTCCACTTTACTATCTCATCAATAACAATACATACTATAGTGGCGGAGGCATTGGTAGTAGTAATGTTGCACCCTATTGGAGAATACGTACCGGTATAAATCAGCCCGATGCTCCACTCCCTACAGAAATAAACCTTGCTCTTGCTCTTCAGAACTACAACGGTGTTATGGGGGTTGACTTTGAGACAATATGGGGACAGGCACATGTACAAGCCGAAGACAATGGAACTGCAAACGCCAACTTTATTACATGGGTAGGGAATTGCGTGGCTACATCAACAGGTGTCAATGGCATCAAAAACACAGATGAAGCAGTAAAAGCATATTCGTTAGGTAAAGTAATATATATCAGAGGAAAACTTACCGGATATACTGCATCAATATTTAGTCTCAATGGTACAACCGTTGGAAGTTATAAACTTACAAACGACGGATTGATAACATTAGACGAAAATAGCCTTTTGGATGGAGTTTATATACTACGAGTAAATAACGGAAGTAAAATATATACTTTCAAGTTAATCCTTCAAAGATAAATGACTTAACAACTTCAACTCCACGAATTCTTGCAATAATGATTGACATTATGTCAGGTGACCTTTATTTAGGAACAGAGAATAAAAAACCATGCCCATAACACGGTGCTTGCCATTAATAAATGATTTTCTTAATAATTATAATATACAATAGATTAACAATTTAAATTCAAATAAAATGAAAAATGTAATTTTACCTTTTATTTTAGTTGTTCTATTCGCATTAAATTCAAAAGCACAAACCGCAACTTACACAAATCTGGACTATGCAGGCAATGGAAATTCAAAACAAATGCTTGATTTATATATTCCTTCAACAGCAAGTGCAACTAATCTGAGTCCATTAATAATTCACATTCACGGAGGAGCATTTTTGATGGGTAGCAAAGGAAGTAGCGAAGTTCCATCATTTGCAACATTTTACAATAACGGATATGTTTGTGCTGATATTAATTATCGTTTAAGTACAGATTCTTTGTGGCCAGCTCAGGTTTATGATTGCAAAGCTGCTGTTCGCTTTCTTAAAGCTCATGCTAAACAATATTATATAGATACATGTAAAATAGCAGTAATAGGAGAATCTGCTGGTGGATATCTGGTTTCTATGTTAGGAACTACTGAGGGTGTAGCAAGTTTAGAAGGATTGCATTTAGGAAATACAAATGTATCAAGTAGAGTGCATGCTGTGGTTGATTTATTTGGACCAATTAATTTTTTAACTATGGATGCTGAAGCTGCAGTTCTAGGTTTTGCAATTACAACAAATTCAGCTACATCACCAGAATCAAATTTAATGGGGGCTGCGGTTCAAACTATACCCGAAAGAGTTGCTTTAGCAAACCCAAGAACTTATATTTCAGGCGATGATGCAGCATTTTTTATTTCTGCTGGCAGTGCAGATATGAATATTCCATATACTCAATGGCAAAATTTTTATAATGCTTTACTACCTGTAATCGGAACTACAAATGCAGTTTTTGAACTGGCAGCAGGACAGGCACATGGAGGCTCATTTTGGCATACTGCTGCTCAAGATGGTAAATATCTGGCTTTTGTGAATGCTAAGTTAGCAAATGGTTGTAACCCTTCAGAAATTAATAATCCCAATATTAATAATAAATTTAATATTTCCCCAAACCCAATCCATGATAATTTAAATATAGAATTGCCAGAAAATCAGGTTTTTGATTTATATATTAATAATATTACAGGACAAAATGTTATGCAATTAAATAATATTAAAGATGGTACAGAAATTTCTTTAAATAAGTTACCTGAAGGATTTTATTTTGTTAAAGCAATTAATAATAAAAATCAATATTCAACAAAAGTATTAAAAAACTAGAATAGTTTAAATATTTAATTTTTAAGGGATTCTTTGATTATTTAATTGAAGAATCTCTTTTAATAATATACTTATATGATTATTAAAACATTTTATTTAAAATCAATGATTTGTAATAGTTGTATTAAGACAATTACATACGAATTGAATAAGAAAAATATTCAGATTGCAAAGATTAGATTAGGCGAAACAACAATTATATTTGATGAAAGTAATACTTCTGATAAGGAGATTGAATTGATTTTTGAAAATTTAGGATTTGAAGTTATAAAAGAGAGCAATCAGATTTTAATTGAGCAAATAAAAGTAGCCGTTATTGAATTGGTTCATAAAGCAAATAATATGAACTCAATAATCAGAAATTCAGATTATTTGGTTGAAAAGCTAGGGTATTCATATCAATATCTTTCTTCTGTTTTTTCAAAAAATGAGAGTAAAACACTTGAACAATTTATTATTTTGCATAGAATCGAAAAAGTAAAAGAACTTATTTCCTACAAAGAACTTTCTTTAAGCGAAATATCTTATACAATGGGGTATAGAAGTGTACAGTATCTTTCATGTCAATTCAAAACAATTACCGGTGTTTCTATCCGAGATTATAAAAAGAATAATTTAAAAAGAAGAATCTCATTATGTGAGATATAATTATTTCTTTTAAAGTAAGAATTCAAATTTATAATTAAGCAAAATAATTTTGATAAAAGATTGTTATTAGTATTCTAAGCATTTAAAGATTTTCTTATTTCATTGTAACACTTTCGGCAAAGTGGCTCGTAAGTGTCTTTTTCGCCCAGCATAACAAGTTTATCGTTTTTTACGGTTCTATGAGAGTAATGTGCCAGATTACCACATTTCATACATATTGCATGTACTTTGGTTACATCTTCAGCAACTGACATCAAGCGAGGAATAGGTCCGAAAGGATTTCCTAAATAATCCATATCTAGACCAGCTACAATTACCCGAACACCTCTGTCGGCTAAAGTATTGCAAACATTGTAAAGTTCATCATCAAAAAACTGAGCTTCATCAATACCAATTACACTTGCATCTTCTACATATAATAAAATCTGTGATGCTGTTTCAACAGGTGTAGACGGAATTGCATTCTCATTGTGTGAAACTACATTAATATCGTCGTAACGGTTGTCTATAGCAGGCTTGAAAATTTCAACTTTTTGTTTTGCTATTTTTGCACGATTCAGACGACGTATCAATTCTTCTGTTTTACCGGAAAACATAGAACCGCAGATTACTTCGATACAACCCCTTTTTCCTGTACTATTTTCGGTATTCTCAAAAAACATGTGTAATTATTATATATCTCTACAAAGCTTAAAATACATTTGCAAATATATTATTAAATAGATTATTATCGAAAGAAAATATGGAGGTTTTTTAAAATTATGCTTAATTTCTATTTTTCTGCTTTATTCGTTAATTGTTTTCCACAAATAATATTTAGAACAACAATTAACGAATGAAGAAGCAATAATCTTTAGCTTTAATCTCGTGAAGAAATTAAATAAATCAGCACATTTTTCTTGGATCCACCCACAATGTAAATTGCTCATCGGTCACCAAACCCGACTCAATAGCTGCCTGTCGAAGGGTTTTGTTTTGATGATGAGCTGCTTTGGCAATTTTAGCTGCATTATCGTATCCTATATGAGTGTTTAAGGCAGTAACCAACATCAGTGAATTTTCAAGGTTTTTGTTGATAAAAGGCATATTGGCTTCAATGCCAATGGCGCAATTATCATTGAAAGAAACACAGGCATCTCCCAGCAAGCGTGCAGCTTGTAATAGGTTGTAAATCATTACCGGTTTAAAAACATGTAATTGGAAATGACCATGTGTTCCGGCAACCGAAATAGCTGCATCATTACCAATAACTTGAGCACAAACCATTGACATAGCTTCGTTTTGTGTAGGATTTACCTTTCCAGGCATGATAGAAGATCCTGGTTCATTTTCGGGAAGATGAATTTCTCCGATTCCGCATCTTGGGCCTGATGCCAGTAAACGGGTATCGTTGGCAATTTTCATCAGACTGATGGCTAATGTTTTTAATGCACCGGAAGTTTCCACAACAGCATCATGGGCAGCCAAAGATTCAAATTTATTGGGGGCTGTAATAAAAGGCAATCCGGTTAATTCTGCAATTTTTTTTGCAACCAAAACGTCATAACCCTTGGGTGTATTTAATCCGGTACCAACAGCAGTGCCTCCTAGTGCCAATTCTGCCATATGTTCCAGTGTGTTTTTTATAGCTTTGATTCCATGATCAATTTGGGAAACATAGGCAGAAAATTCCTGACCCAGTGTCAGCGGTGTAGCATCCATCAGGTGTGTACGTCCTGTTTTTACAATATTATTAAATTCTTTTGACTTTTCCGCCAGCGTTTTTCTGAGTTTTTCTGCCCCAGGTATTGTAACATCAACAATCATTTTATATCCGGCAATACTCATGGCTGTGGGAAATGTATCGTTGGAAGACTGTGATTTATTTACATCATCATTGGGATGAATGATGGTTTTTTCACCCAAAACACCACCGTTTATTACATGGGCACGGTTGGCAATTACTTCATTGAGGTTCATATTACTTTGAGTTCCTGAGCCTGTTTGCCAAATTACCAATGGAAACTGATCATCAAGTTTACCTTCCAGAATTTCATCACATACTTTGCTTATTAGTTCACATTTTTCTTTTGGTAATACACCAAGTTCGAAATTACTTAGAGCTGCCGCTTTTTTCAGGATTGCAAATGCCCATATTATTTCTTTTGGCATGGAAGCTGCTTCTCCGATTTTGAAATTTTCGACAGAGCGTTGTGTTTGAGCGCCCCAGTATTTGTCAGCAGGAACTTCTATGTTTCCCATAGTATCTTTTTCTGTTCTTGTTTTCATTTTTTTCTTGTTTTATTTGTATGATATTGGTAATATTATAAAAAAGAATCAAGGTTTTCAACTGGGTCTCCCCAGATAGCACTATGGTCTTTTTCGATAATAGGTCGTTGAATTAAATTGGGATATTCTGCTAAGATTATGATCCACTCTTCGTCGTTAAAATTTTTGCCTTTAAAACGTTTCTTATAAATTTCTTCTTGTGTTCTGATGATTTCCTGTGGACCTTTATGCAGTTTTGCCAGTAATAATTTTAATTGATCTTCTGTTAATGGTTTTTTTAGATAATCTACAATTTCAAAGCTTTTGGCTTTTTCTGTCAGGTATTGTAAACCAGCTCTCGACTTTTTACAGCGGGGATTATGGTAAATTTTTAGCATATATTAATTTGTGGTTTATAATTTCTGTGTAAATTTATAATAAATTAAGGTAGTTTTGCAAAAAAACGAAAAAAAATAATACAAAGGAACAATTTCAAACAAACAGTCAAAACATTGTTTAAAATTATCAGTCGGAGTAAGATTAATAAAATAAAAAAAAATCAAATATGGCATGGATATACCTTTTAATTGCCGGTTGTTTTGAAACCACCTGGGTTATCGGATTAAAATACACACAGGGATTTACTAAATTATTTCCTTCAATATGGACTGCAATTTCAATGCTATTGAGTTTGTATTTTTTGTCATTACCTTTAAAGACCCTTCCGGTAGGAACGGCTTATGCTGTATGGACAGGTATTGGTGTTCTGGGAGTTTTTACTGTGGGAATCTTTTTATTGAATGAACCAATAGAATTCTGGCGGATTTTTTTTATCAGTTTATTGATTATTTCACTGGTAGGAATAAAAGTTAACTCAGGGGTATAAATTGAACAGATTATTCTGTTGTGCATATTGGATAAATTCGTCTTTTTTAGACCTATCAACAATCTAAAAGTACATCTTTTCTTAATGTACAATGGTTGTACATAATCTTTATTTGGATTTTTATCTTCTATAGGTTCATCAAGGTATATCTATAGATTTTTAAATTTATGTAAATTATTGTAATGATATAGATTTAAGATTAATAGATTTTAGTTAACTTTTAAAACTTCAAATTTGTTCTCTTTTTGGGGTTTTATGCTTTTCAAGGTAGTGGCAAGTTTTGTTTATAGCATTGGTTAGTATTACTTAGGTAATTTACTTTCAAATATGTCAGCAATTTATATCTTTATTACAGAAACAAATTCTGCTACTACAAGAAACCCATCATCTTCTTCAATAATTATAGGTTTGTATTTAATATTTAATGGCTTTAAAATAATTTTTTCATGTTGCCACTCACCTGTTTCTTTATCAAACGACTTTTCACTAGTATATTTTTTAATTGAATAGCTACCTTGATTTTCAGAATCAATATAATTATTATGCTGAACAAGAACAATCTTATTATTTCTTGAACCGACAACATTCGCTCTAAATACACATAAATCATTATCAGAAATAATTGGTTCCATTGATTTTCCAGTAGCTTTAACTACAAACATATTTCTATTTAACCGACCAACTCCCTCTACTTTAACCCAACCATCTTCATTAACAGTTTGCCATTCTCCAAATGCTCCACATGCAGCTTTTAATGAATACAATGGTAAAAAATCAATATATTTAACATCATCATTAACTGTTGGCTCTATTCTGATTGTATCGATTTCTAATAGTTTTTCAACTTTTAGGTTTAGATTAATTTCTTCTATTCTACTTTGTAGGTAGTATGCTAAATTCTTATCACAACAATATACATAACAACCCTTCATACCTCTTGTCATTAGAGTTCTGTAAGTATTCTTAATAATTTTATCAGCAATATCTAAGGCTTTAGGTTTATTCTCTTTAATAAGTTTTTTTATTCCAGTTATAGACTTGTCATTGCTAGATCTTTTTAGAACATCTGTAATAATACTGTTATTCTCAAATCTCAAATCATCACCAACAATAACACCAACATAATCAAGCTCCAACCCCTGGCATGTATGAATACAGCCAATTTCATTAACAGAATCATCACCAATTATCCATTTACTACCATCTTTTTTTAAATTCCATTTCATTCCAAAATTGAATTCTGGAAAATTGATATCCGTTTTTGTATTATCTTTTGAACTTATCCAATCCCAACAATAACCAGCAACTAATCTTGATTTATTATTTATTTGATTCTTCTCAAAAATAATTCGTTTTAATTCATTTAAATCCGAAAAAACTTTAAAATCAAATTCATTTGAAGATAATTTAATATTTGCAGTTTCTTTAATTTGCAATGTGTTATCAAGCCAAGATAAAAATCCATCAGAGCCGTTACATCTAAATTGAGATTCTAATTTCAATTTACTTACAAAAGCTCCATTCTTTTTTGCAATAGATTCAATATATTTACAACTACCGACATCTTTAATATGAATTCGCTGATCATCATCTACAAAAAATACAGAAAATCTTGAAGCATTTATAATTTCTTCAATCTGATTATCACCTAGATTTTGATATAACCCACTTTTTAAATTTAATCTGTGAGCTTCATCAACTAAAAGAACATCAAAGGTATTGGGTTCAATGTCAATAAAAGAGCCAGTACCACCAAACAAATTGCTTATTTCAGTTTTTGTCTTAACGCCTGAGAGTTTAGTAGAATATACTTCTCTTGGAGCAGAATTCTTTGATATATATTTTGTAACTAAACCATTTTCATAAAGATTAACTAATAAATTTATAGCTACAACACTTTTCCCTGTACCAGGTCCTCCTTCAACAATTAAGACCTGCTTTTTATCTGGTTTTAATTTTTTTGCAATTGACATTGCCGTTTCCAAAACGACTTTTTGATCATCTATCATAATAAACTCAGTATTTCCTTGTAACATAGATGACAAACTATCAACTAATTGCTTTGAAGGTCGAATTCGACCATTTTCAATTTTATATAGAATATCTTTGTTATCACCATATTTAATATGATTTTTAATAAATTCTCTTAATTTAAAAGCATCAGGTTTTAAAAATACTGGTGCTTTATCTATATAATATTTGTATAATTTATTTGTAATTACATTATCAGGATTATAATTATGAAGATATGCACAAGGCTTTAATGTAATATTATCATCTTGAACCGTACTGTTAAAATTATAAATCATTGAAGCATAAGATTATGCTTGATATGATGGATGAGCAGTTTCGGAATCACCATGTTGAAACCTAGTTTTAACAATAGCATCTTTATCTGTTAATTGAGCTTTTGACCATTGCTTTAATTCAATTATTATTACTTGCTCATTTTTAAATTCATCTAAACCAGTTATTATAAAATCAATCCTTTTAGAAGTTAATGGTATTTGGAATTCTATTGATATTCCTGCACTATCAGGTATTTTGGTATCTGATAAAATATTATTCATGTACAACATTGAATTTGTCCATGAATTAACTTCATTTTGTGATGTATGTCTGCCTAATCTTTCATAATATGCGGTATGAATAATATCACTTATATTGTTAGATAATATATCATTAAGAAAACCGCTTTTCGTAGATTGATAAACAATCATAACTCATTATACTTTTTTGCTGTTCCTTTTGCTTTATCAACCGGATATTTCTCAGCGTTTTTTTTAATTTTTTCAAGGATAATTTCTTTTACATCAAACTTGTATTTTTCTGCAAGCATAAAGGCATAAGCAAAAACATCAGCTAATTCTTCCTTCACTTTTTCTTTGTTTGCTTCATCTGAATTCTTCCAAAGAAATAACTCTAGTAATTCACCTGCTTCAACATTTATTGCAAGTGCCAAATCTTTAGGATTGTGAAATTGTTCCCAATCTCTCTCATTTCTGAATTTCAATAATGCTTGTATTATTTCTTCGCTTTCTTTCATCATTTAATTGGTTTGTGCATTGTTAAGGCTAATTCATATTCTTTTTCGTATGGCAAATTTAGATCGGTAACCATATCAGGAATTGCAAGTGACCAGCTTACATAATAATATGCCAGTATATGATAGCCTGTAAATATTTTGCCCGGGATGGAATGTAATGTGTAATTTGATTTGTCAGGACTATAGCCTTGTGTACCCTGCATAGCTATTTCAAAAGCAATTTCTTTAATTTCTTTGGTTGTCAACTTATTAAAATATTGCAATGCATCTACCATATACATTACTACTGCCATATTTGTACCCAATTCGGCCTGTGCTTTTTGAAATTTTTCCATTTCCCTTTTTTTAAAAGGGTCTTTGGTTTCAATATCAAAAGGTTCTTTTTCAATAGATTCCAATATGCTGTTTACATCGGTTCTTTTGTTTCGATAGGTGTTTTCATCAATAAGTTCAAAGTTTGTATCAAGTTTCAGGTCTTCAGCCCAATGTTGCACAAGCTCATATTCTTCAGCAGGTTCTTTATCATATTTATACTGCAGATACTCATTGTAAAACTCTTTAGCGGTTTTTAGTTCAGCTTGAGTAGCTTTGAATTCGTTAGTCAGGTCAATGCCATACAAATCTTTAAATTGAAGGGCGTTAACCATATTGTAAATTTTGCTTTTCGAAATAATATCAGCTTGAAATAATTCAATAATTCTCTTATCAGTAACTGCTTGTATACCTTCTTGTAATATAGTGAATAATGAAATAAATTGATATGCTCTGATATCTTCATAATCTTTATAAATAATATCTTCAATAAATAAATCGATAGGTGTATTAAAAATTTGTTGATTTATTCCTTCAAACAAGCTATTGTATTGTTTTTCAATAATTTCTTCTGTTAAACCATTTTTCTTTAAATTTTTAATAGTTACATCAAGTTTGCTTACAAATTGCCTTTTATTGCTTTGATTTGATATAAAAAGCATATTTACATCTGCTTTTCGTGCTTCAATTACAAAATCCAGATGAATAAGTTCGTGCATAATAAGATGTTCTACAGCGGGATAACTTGATTTGAATTTAATTACATGATTAATCGTTTTATGAATCTCAGCAAATTCAATTTTTGCAGCCGTTGTAATAGTTGTATCTTCAACAATATCAATTTTTGTATTACCTTCAAATTCAAGTTTATGCTTAAAGTTAGTATAAGTTTTAACTCCTAAGTCTGAAGTAATCATTTTTTTAGCTAACTGAATTGCTTGATCAACTGAATTTTTATATAAAATATCACTATTTATATTTAGTTTTATTGCTTTGATAGTACTGTAGAAAGCAGAATGAAAATCATTTTCTATTTCAGCAATCATTCCTAATGCAAAATGAGTATTGGGATAATTATTATTTATACTTAAAGCTTTGTTGAAATATTTTTTAGCTTCTTCTGTTTTCCCTTGCTGCAATAAGTTGCCACCAATATTATTAATTGCAATACTTTCGTTAGGGTTTGCAATAATAGCTTGGTCATAATATTTCATGGCAGTAGGAATGTCATTTTTGAATTTTGCAAAAATGTTTCCCATCATTATAAGAGCCCATTCGTTATTTGGATCCAGCGTAAAGCATCAATAAGGCAGTCAATAGCATTATCCTGTTTGCCTTCGTCTGATAATATCTGACCCATAATGCGATGAAATTCAGAATTTCCCGGATTATGCTGTATTAGTTTCTGAAGTATAGGTTTTGCTTCGGTATATCGGCCTTTTTCACAAAGGTCAACTGTTTTTCGGTAATCTGCTTCCTGTTGCAGAATTTTGGGACCATCAATCTCAATAGTTACCCATTCGTTTTCAATACTTACTTTAGGTATAAAGGGACCTAAAGAATAATATTTTTCTAATGTACTGACAATTAAAGAATTACCCCCCCCATTAGTTCGGGAAAAATTGTGTAAAGAAAATCGTCTATTTTATGTATAATTTTCATATAATTGCTTTTATAAAACTATTTATATTAAATGCATTGTGTTAACAGAATAGGTCTTTTATTTCAACATCTAATGCTTTTGCAATTTTTTCAATATTTACCAGTGTAATATTTTTTTCAGCTCTTTCAATCATTCCAATATAGGTACGATGTAATTCAGCTTTAAAAGAAAGTTGTTCCTGAGAAAGATTTTTCTCATTACGGAGCTTTCTTACCTTTTCGCCAAATAATAGCAGTATTTCTTTTTTAATCACTTGAAAAATTATTTATCCGCAAAGCTATTTATAGTATGCAATACATACAACATACTATTGTTAGCATTTTTATGCTTAAAATTTATATTTTTAGCGATTAAAAAGAATGTAAAGCAGGTGAAATGGTAGTTAAGTTATATTCTTAAAAAAATGCAACGAAACCTTGACTTTAAAGTTGGATTTGTTTTTAAATTAATAAAACTCAAATTTTACTTTCTTCCAAAATCAGCAGGAATTTCGCCCCAGTTTTCAGTATCCCATTTTAGCAGAGGATTTTGCCACGTGTTAGATCTTAGCCAGTTTTCGGCTCTTTCAATCAATTCAAATAATATTTTGTTTTGAGGTGTTTGATCGAGTTTTGTTTTGGCTTTTTTATCTCTAATCCAGGCTAAGGCTGTTTTTGAGTCGCTGTAAATTGGCAATGTATTATTTTGTTTTTGCAGCCATGCCAGCGCATGAACAATGGCCAGAAATTCTCCGATATTATTAGTGCCATGAACAAAAGGGCCCTGATGAAATAATTCTGTTTTGGTTTTGGTTTCAACACCTCTGTATTCCATTAATCCCGGATTACCGGCGCATGCAGCATCCACTGAAATACTCTGCATTATGGGTTTATTGTCTTTTGTGTTTTTATTTTCTGCTTTTGTATTTGACTTTCCAATGTATAAATGTGGCTTGGAAGCGTAAGCTTTTTGAGCCGTTTCCATATCTTCAAATGACTTATAAAGTGCATTTTCATATCCTTTAATATGTTTTTCACACTCTGGCCAGGAAGTAAATACGCCTGTCTGATGTCCTTTCCAAACCACATAAAACTTTTGTTTAGCCATTAATATTAGATTTAAAAGTGTAACAGTTTAAGTTTGAAGTCAGATTCATAATATTGATTTATCCTTAAAGTAAGCATCAAGTAATTGTTGTGCTGCAACATAGGAACTGATTTTGTCGTCCAATACAGCTTGTTGGAGTATTGGAATCATAGCAGCTACTACATTACTGTTGTAGAAATTATCTTTGATAGAGTCGTTAACTGTTTCAAACATTATGCGTTTTGCCTGTATTTGTCTTTTGAGGTTAAAGAACTGATTCCCTTTTGTAAATAGCTTGTAATCGTTAATAATATTCCAGATATTTTCTATTCCTTCACGGGTATAAGCAGAACAGGTGGCAACTTCGGGAATCCAGCCTGAGTCGGTAGGAGGAAATAAATGCAGTGCATTTTTATATTGTGCCTTTGCCAATGAAGCCATTTTTATATTTTCGCCGTCTGCTTTGTTAATAGCAATAGCATCTGCCATTTCCATAATACCTCGTTTAATGCCCTGTAATTCATCACCTGCATTAGCAAGCATTAGCAACAGAAAAAAATCGACCATAGCATGTACAGCGGTTTCAGATTGTCCAACGCCAACTGTTTCTACAAAAATAGTATCAAAACCGGCTGCTTCGCATAAAATAATTGTTTCGCGGGTTTTGCGTGCAACTCCCCCCAATGAACCTGCAGAGGGTGAAGGACGTATAAAGGCATTGGCATCTACTGACAGTTCTTCCATACGGGTTTTATCACCCAGAATGCTCCCTTTGGATCGCTCGCTACTGGGATCTATGGCTAATACTGCAAGTTTATGACCAGAATTGCAAATGTATTTACCTAAAGCTTCTATAAATGTGCTTTTCCCAACACCAGGTACTCCTGTTATACCTATTCTTATTGATTGTCCGGCATAGGGTAAACACTTGGCAATAATCAATTGTGCCAATTGTTGATGTTCGTGCAACGAACTTTCTATGAGAGTGATGGATTTACTCAATATGGTACGGTTGCCATTTATTATTCCTTCTACATATTCATCGACTGTAAAAACCGGTTTGTGCTTTCCTTTTAAAGTATTTATTAGCTGAGGATTAATAGATGAAGGTTGTTCAATTCCTTCCTGAACTTTGAGTGCCGATTGAATTTTCTTTTTATTTTCTTCCATTTTTCAATTGTAAAATGATTATCAATCTATTATCCTTTTTCTTTAATCTATGTTTGCTTTTTATGCAAAAATACACTTATTTATAATAAGGTTTGAAAGTTGCAAATAGTTTAATTGTGAACAAAAGATTGTTATTAAATAGCGTTTGGGCATCAAAAAGGCAATCATAACAATAAAATCAGATTCCGTTTTGAACGTTGCAGCCTTAAGATTACATTTATTTTAATTATGACTTTGTAACTTAGAAGAGATATTATCGTTGATCCTATTAAAAATATTAAAATAAAACTTAAAAATTATTGCCAAACATATATCTTTGTAAAAAGAAAAACAAACATTGATTGGTCCGGATATAATACAAACCATTATTGAAGCAGCTCGCATCGAAGATGTTGTGGGCGAATATGTTTCGCTTCGCAAAAGAGGTGTTAACCTTATCGGTTTGTGCCCGTTTCATAATGAAAAAACGCCTTCTTTCACGGTTTCGCCGGTAAAGGGGATTTTTAAATGCTTTGGCTGCGGAAAAGCAGGAAATTCGGTTAATTTCCTGATGGAACATGAGCATTTTTCTTATCCCGAAGCACTCAGGCATCTTGCAAATAAATACAATATCGAAATTGAGGAAGAAGTTCCTTCTGCAGATCAAATAGCCGCACTCGACGAAAAAGAATCGCTGTTTACCATTACCAGTTTTGCCCACAAACATTTTGTTGACAACCTCCTGAATACTGAAGAGGGGCGCGCCATCGGACTTTCTTATTTTAAAGAAAGAGAGTTTACCGATCATACGATTAAGAAGTTTGAGCTGGGTTATTGTTTGGACAAATGGGATGATTTTACCGAATATGCTATCAAAAACGGCTATAAAATAAGTCAATTGGTAAAATCGGGTTTTAGCATTGATAAAGACGACAAGCATTACGATCGTTTCCGTTCCAGGGTCATGTTTCCTATCCATAGTTTATCGGGCAAAGTTATAGCTTTTGGCGGTAGAATCTTAAGTTCGGATAAAACAAAGCCCAAATATGTTAACTCGCCCGAAACCGAAATTTACAGCAAAAGCAAGGTGCTTTATGGACTTAACTTTGCAAAGAATGCCATTATTGCTCAGGACAATTGTTATTTGGTTGAAGGTTATACCGATGTTATTACCTTACATCAGGCAGGTATCGAAAATGTGGTTTCTTCATCCGGTACGTCTCTGACCACGGAGCAAATACGACTCATTAATCGGTACACCAAAAATATTACTATCTTATATGATGGAGATGCCGCAGGCATCAAGGCAAGTTTCCGTGGCATCGACATGATATTGGAGCAAGGCATGAATGTAAAAATTGTTCTTTTCCCTGATGGCGAAGACCCTGACTCCTATACCCGTAAAAATCGTTCGGCTGTGGTGCAGGAATACATTACACAAAATGCAAAAGATTTTATTCATTTTAAGTTGGATTTATTAATAGCAGAATCTAGTAATGATCCCTTAAAAAAAGTAAATATTCTCAAAGAGTTTATCAATACAATGTTGCTAATAGATGATAGATTTATACGTGAATTATATGTAAAGCAATGTTGGCAAAAACTTGATTTTTCTGAAGAGAAGATTCATCATGAGCTTAATAGAGTACGTCTTAAAAAAGCATCAAAAAAGCTAGAGGACGAAGGGGAGGCCCCGCTTCCTGAAGCTCCGATGATTGCCGCCGAAAAACAAACAGACGAAATTGAACTTGATGAGGCTGAATATCAAGAAAAAGATATTATCCGTTTGTTGCTAAATTTTGGGCACAAAGAATTGGATGTTAAAAGCATCAACGAAGAAAAGGAAGAAGTTACAAACAAAATCAGTGTTGCTGTTTGCATTGTAAAAGACATAGTTTCCGAAGAATTTAGTTTCAACAATCAAACGTATCAACTTATTTTTAATGAATACACAAAAGCTATAGAAAGCGGAAACCTGCCAACTGACCAGTATTTCACCAATCATCCTGATAGCAATATCAGAAAAACCAGCATTAATTTATTGTCGTCACCCTATATGTTGAGCGATAACTGGCAGGATATGCATCGCATTTCAGTTCCAACCGAAGATAAAACAATTGTTTTGGAACAATCTGTAAATCACTCTGTTTTTTCGTTTAAACTTAAAAAAGTAGAGGAAATGCTTGCGAAGAATGCAAAGGAAATTAAAGAACTTGGCAACGACGAAGATTTTATTATACTCATAGAAAAACAAAAACGATTAATAGCTGCAAAAAAAATGATATCTGCTGCTTTGGGTAGGGTCGTCATCAGATAAGAAATGATGAAATAAATATTTTCAGAAAAAGCAGAATTTTTTAGTCTTATGCCAGATAATATTGATGTAAGAAAATGTTATTTTTAGCAATACCTATTGTGTTTATTCAAAAAAAACATGCCTAAACGCGATATTCTCCCTAAAATCTTAACAAATCTTAACAAAAAAATAATAAGGGAAAATGTTTTTTGCTTTTTCTTTTACATATCTTTGCTGATACAAAAATCAATAAAATGAATACTGAAGATAGTCAATTTGTTATTGGTCAAACATATCCTAAAGATTTTTTAGAAAAAAGTAAAATGGAGTTGGTTAATAAAAGTTGTTTGTTTATGTTTTACAGAAATGAAAAACATGTTTATGTATTTGATTTGAATAATAAAAAACATCCCGACGAATTCCTACTTGTTGCAATTTGGGATAACTAGTTTTTTTAATTGTAAATTTCCCTAAAATTTCTGGAATTAATAATTTTCTTAATTTGCTAAAAAGCAAAACCAATAAAATTATATCCACTACTTATCATTTGTTTTATTTAAATAGCGCTGTAAATATATTCTTTCAGAATAATTTACAGCGCTATTTAATTTCGTATTTAAACCCAAATTACAAATATGTCTAGATATAAGGTTTTTAATATTTTAAGTCAAAATAATAAAATAAAATGAAATGATTTGTAACTTTTATAAATATCGGGTCGTCATAAATAGAAATTCATTAAAAATATTCACATTAATAATTAATATAATGAAAATCAAAGTTATTTTATTAGTATTTGTCTTTTTTACAGTAAGCTTGGGTTTGAAAGCTGGTAATGACGAATTAACATTCAAACAAACTATTATTGCTAAAATGCAGTATCCTGAATTTGCCAAAACACAAAAGTTGGAAGCTGATGTTTACATCAGTTTTTCGGTAAATGAAAATGGCGAAATAATTGTAGGTCAAATAAATTCTATCAGTCCTGATTTTATGGATTACGTTAAAGCAGAGTTGAAAAAAATAAAAGTAAATACTGATAATGAAGTTATTGGTAAAACATTTTATTTTCGGTTTACTTTTAAGTATCAAGAATAATATTTAATTTTATAACATTTTCAGGTAAAAAAGCTTGAATTAATAATTGAACAAGTACTCTTTTTCCTGAACCGGAACACATATTATAATAAATTTATTTGTTTTTTAATGTTATATTGATTCTGAAATACTGTAAATTAATGCACTTTAATAATTCTTAGTGATTCAATTGGAACATGATTATTTTATTTCAATCAATAATACTATATTTTTATAAAATTCATTTTATAAATACTAAATTTGTAACTTACAAATCAATTGAAGCGTCAAACAATAAAAATTATCAAAATGGAACCAAAAAGATTATTAAGAAGTAGTGTTGACAGAGTAATTGCTGGCGTATGTGGAGGAGTTGCAGCGTATTTTGTTATTGATCCTGTAGTTGTAAGAATACTATTTGTATTAACAGCTATTTTTGGTGCAGGATTTATTGTTTATCTTGTACTTTGGATCATGATGCCTGAAACACCACAAACATTTCAATAAATTTGATTTAATTAGAAAAAATGACACAAGAAAAAACCTTATACCGAAGTTTTATTAATAGGAGAATTGCAGGTGTTGCAGGTGGCTTAGCCGAACATTTCAGCATCGACCCTGTAATCGTAAGAATTGCATTTGTTATGGCTGCCTTATGTGGCGGTGGCGGTTTACTCATCTACATTATCCTTTGGATTGTAATCCCCGAATCATCTATTCTAACATTTGCAACAAAATCTACAGAAACAGCCGAAACAATAAATACAGAAACAACAAACAATTATGCAACATCAAACATGGAAAATCAATTTGAACCCAAAAAAGAGAAAAAAAACTATCATGGCAATTTAACCGGTGGCTTAATCCTAATTACCTTAGGCATTTTATTTTTGATAGCCCGTTTTGTTCCAAACATTGATTTTGGAGACTTATGGCCCGTTATTCTCATTATAGTAGGTATTACTATATTAATGCGAAACGTAGGTAATAAAAAAAGCAACGACGACACTATTTTATAAACAACTTAACTTATCCACAAATGAAATACAAAAATATATTTTGGGGCATTGTTTTAATAGCTTTCGGAATAATGATTATACTGAAAAACATGGATATTGTCCATTTTAATTGGTTTGCTATTCTTCAACTTTGGCCTCTCTTGTTAGTAATATGGGGTATTTCACTCATACCGGTTAAAGACTATATCAAGTTCATTTTATCATTAGTAGCTTTAATAGTGGGAGTATTACTCATCAATTATTATCAGTGTAGTAATTCTTTTTGTTGGAATTGGAAATATTCCGACGACAGAGCCAATTGGAAGGAGCAAAAAATAGAAGAAGATTACGACTCTACCATTACCCAGGCATTATTAAAATTAGATGCTGTTGCCGGCGATTTTAATATATCTGCAACTACCGAAAAGCTGATTGCTTTCGAGAGTAAAGGAAACATAGGCGATTACGATTTACAAACTTCTACCAACGACAGTGCAAAAATTGTAAAAATAGGAATAGAAAGCAATGTTGTAAAGATTAATAGTAATCATAATAACAATACTACAAAACTGGCATTAAATTCCAATCCAATATGGGATTTAGACCTTGAAGCAGGAGCCTCCAACGTAAATTTTGATTTAACAGCGTTCAAAATCCGAAATATTGATTTTGATGGAGGTGCTTCCAGTATCAAACTTAAAATTGGCAATAAACAACCTATAGTAAATATTAAAATTGAAGCAGGAGCTTCTTCTATTAAGATTTACATTCCTTCCAATTCCGGATGTGAATTAGAAGGTGACAATGTTTTATCAAGCAAACAATTAGCCGGATTTGAAAAAACAAACGATAAATATCGTACAACTGATTTCGATAAATGTTCTAATAAAATATATATCAGTTTAGACGCAGCTATTTCATCAATTAATGTCGAAAGATACTAGCCTATAAATGAGCAAATAAAAAATCCCAAAATACATTTTGTATTTTGGGATTTTTTATTAATAAGGATTTAGGTATTCATCAAAAAATTCTGTAAAATTGTCATAAAAATTTCGGGTTCATCGGCTTGCACCCAGTGCCCTGCTTTATGTATTGTTTTTAAAATTGCCTGTGGAAAGTTATGTTGTATTTGTGTAAAATCTTCATCTGAAACGTAATCGGATTCACCACCTCTGATAAACAAACAAGGTTTATCAAATTGCTGAGTTGATTGTATGCCTTCAAATACAGCGTCAATATTATCAAAAATAGCTTTTATATTAAATCTCCACGATAAGATTTTTTGGTCTGTCCAATAAAGATTTTTCATTAAAAACATTCGAATGCGTTGATTTTGCAAAGTTTGATCAAGTCTTTCTTCTATTTCCTTGCGTGATTTTATTTTTGTAAAATCAATATCCAGTAGGGCATAAATAAGCTGATAATTAAAATCGTTTTGTTTATATGCTCGCATACTCATGTCCACCACAATAAGTTTTGATACCCGATTAGGATTATCAAGAGCAAAACTCATGGCAACTTTTCCTCCCATTGAATGCCCCATTATAATTGGGTTTTCTAAGTTGTGCATTTGGATAAATTCGCCAATATCTTCAGCCATCAGATTGTAATTAAATAAATCACTATGACCTGATTGACCATGATTCCTCATATCAGGAATATATACTTTGTATTTTTCTGAGAGTAGCTTGGCATGAGTTACCCAGTTATCTGACATACCATACAATCCATGAAGTATAATTATCGGTTGTCCTTCACCATAAGTTCTATAAAATAATTCCATAACACAAAATTAATACAATTCAGCCAATACCTGCAACAAGTAGTAGAATAAATTAACTTCAACAGATTTTAATTTTCATTCTAATTCCCAATACATTAATTCTCTTGAAAGCAAAAAACAGCAAATAACACTTTAATAAAGATTTTTTTTTACTTTTGTAGACTCAAAAGTAAATCCTTAAAACAGGAATAATCATACATAAATCAATGATTTTAATAAATTTATAATCATCGATTTGTTTAAATAATTAAAAAGATGGATAATAAAGACGCAAAATTGTTTTCAGAGTTTCCTCCGGTAAGTACTCAAGAATGGGAAGCTGTAATTAATGCCGACTTAAAAGGTGCTGATTATGAAAAGAAATTAGTTTGGCAAACATTGGAAGGTATTAAAGTAAAACCATATTATAGAGCCGAAGATATAGAAAACCTTTCGTATCTGAAAGCCAATCCTAACGAAACTCCTTATATTAGAGGAAATAAAACAAACAATAATTGCTGGGATATTCGTCAGGATATTGAAGCCAATGATATTATAAAAGCAAATATAGTTGCTTTGGATGCCATCAAAAGAGGTGCAACTTCTATTGGTTTAAGGGTAAAAGAAGTAAAAACTTCTGCAGATATTACAGCTTTGTTAAACGGAATAGATGTTACCAAGGTAAAAATCAATTTTATTTCATCTCGGTCATATCCTCAAACATTAGATTTGTTTTTAGGGTATCTCAAAGCAAATAATATTGATAGCAAACAAGTATGGGGTTCCATAAACTTTGACCCTTCCAGCTATTTGTTGTTACATGGAGATTACTATACCACTTTCGAAAACAATTTAACAGAAGCTGAATATCTCTTACATCTATGCGAAAAGTCTTTACCAAATTTCAAAGTAATTACCGTTAACGGACATTTTTTCCATAACGCAGGAGCATCTCTTGTGCAGGAATTGGCTTTTACATTGGCTTCTGCCAATGATTATTTGTATAAATTAATAAGCAAGGGTTGTAATGTTGATACGCTTACACCAAATTTTGTTTTCTCATTTGCAGTTGGGTCAAACTATTTTATGGAAATAGCTAAGATTAGAGCCGCACGATTGTTATGGGCAAAAATTGTAGAACAATACCAACCCAAACGTAAAGAATCAATGCAGGTATTTATACACAATACCACTTCTATGTGGAACAAAACAGTGTACGATCCTTATGTAAACATGTTGCGTACTACTACCGAAGCAATGTCAGCAGCCATTGGCGGAGCCGACTCCATTACAATACTTCCTTTTGATGAACCATTTAAAGAAACAGATGATTTTTCAACACGTATTGCCCGTAATCAACAGATTATACTTAAAGAAGAATCTTATTTAGATAAAATTGTAGATCCGTCAGCAGGCTCGTATTACATCGAGAATCTAACAAATTCTATTGCAAGCTTTGCATGGGAACTCTTTAAAAAAGTTGAAGAAAAAGGTGGTTTTGCTGAAGCTGTAAAAGCTGAATTTATTCAAACAGAAATTGAAAAAACTGCACAAATTCGTGATTTAGAATTGTCGAGCCGCAAAACAACTATTTTGGGAACCAACCAATATCCTAATTCAACGGAAACAATGTTCGATAAAATTCAGGAAACAGAAGAGGACATTACTGAAAAGCCTTCAAAATACAAAAAGCTTACGATATATCGTGGTGCAGAGCCTTTTGAAGAACTTCGGTTGGCTACAGAAATTTATGTAAACGAGGGAAATAAAAAACCAGCTGTGTTCTTATTAACTTATGGTAATTTGGCTATGCGCAAAGCAAGAGCTACATTTGCTACAAACTTTTTTGGATGTGCAGGATATGAGATTATTGACAATAATGGTTTTAGCACAGCAGCAGAAGGTGCAAAAGCAGCATTGGATTCTAAAGCAGAAATTGTTGTTATTTGTAGTTCAGACGAAGAATACATCGAAATAGTCCCTATCATTGCTTCATCTCTAAAAGCTGGCAATCCCGATATCAATATCACTGTAGCCGGTTATCCCAAAGAACAAATCGAGGCGTTTAAAGCCTTGGGTATTGATGAATTTATTCATGTTAAATCGGATGTAATTACTACACTAAAAGCCTATCAGGAGTTTTTGGGTATAATGTAATTATTGTTTAATAAAATTGTAGAATAAAAAAGCAGTGCTGTGATCAACGGAACTGCTTTTTATATTATAATTTGAAGTGTTTTATGAAATTGTAATATGTCAATTTTAATCGTCTGAAAATAGTTTATCCAAGTACTTCTTGTAAAATTAAATGAGAATTAATCTTATTAAATCCAGAATGGTGAAAACGATAAAAAAGTATCATTTTATCCAATAGCAATCTTCTATCTGTTTTTTTTAAATTTAAGCTAGTAATATCCTGAAAACTTATACTCAGCATTTTATTAATTATTTCACTAAGCGGATAATCTACGTATTCAGCATTTAATGGTTGAGTTGTCTGGAACACTCCTTCATTAAGATTAAAGAATCTGTTGTTTGCATCATAATTATTCCTTGGGAAAAAACCTAAATGCTTGGAATATTGAACCATAAATAAAAGATGAAAATCAGCATAATGTTCAGGAATTACATCTAAAATTTGAATAGAATGAAATAAGAACTCAAATAAAGTAGAATTTTTTTCTTCTTCATGTAATGATTTGTATAATATTTCATTAATAAACAAAGCAATAGAACTTTTGCCAATATCATAAGGGATTGTTTGAAATCTGTAAATACTTTTTAATTCCTTAACTGTTCTGATACTGGAAACGTTTTCTTTGTGATAAGCTACTATTTCAATTAATGAAAGATGTTCTAATAAGCTAAGTTTAGTTTTTGATTTGTTTTTTCTAATGCCTTTGATAATGTATGATTGCAAACCGTATTGTTCTGTATAAATTTTTGCAATTACACTGGTTTCGCTGTAATTGATATAGTTAAGAACAATACCTTTGGTTGTTGTAAGCATTTAATGTTAATAATCAATTGATAAACAATATTTTTGTAACCATTGTTTCTGCTCCGTCTTCATTGGTGCAGAAAACAAGATATACTCCTGAGTGAGCTCTTTCGCCGCTATAGTTTTTTCCGTTCCAAATTGCCTGACCACCATTAGCAATTGTGTTATATATTAGATTCCCTGCAATGTCGGTAATTTTAACATTTGCATCTCTTACTAAACCTTTTATTGCAATAACGCCATTGTATTCAGGGCGAACAGGGTTAGGATAAGCGTAAACATCTTGAAAAGTATCTTTACCACTAGTAGCAGTTCCTCTATAAGAAATTACTCCCATTGAAGTGCCAAAAAATACTTCCCCATTGTCAGGGTTTATAGCAATAGTAACAATTGAATTTGAAAACAAAGGACTATTTTCTTCAGTAAAATGAGCTAATTGTTGAGTTCCGTCAGATGATAGTAAGAAAACGCCAGCTTTCTGTGTTCCCAACCATTTTCGGTTAGCACCATCTACGGCAATTGCTGTTACTGATTCAAATTCCAATAAATGTTGAACATGTCCTTCAAATTCTACTAAAATTGTTTGTGCCGTAATGGATGATTCTTCATTTGAATTTGTACTAAATACATTTTCAGGAGAATAAATGACTTTTATACCTTTATCTGTACCAACCCATATTTCTCCATTCAAATCTTCGGCAAAACAATGAATATAATTGCTTGCTAAATCATTGCCTTTATTGATATTAATCCATGCTTTTTGAATAATATTCTGAGTTTTATTAAATACGGCTAATTGATTTTCTCTTGCTAGCATCCACTTATAATTATTTTTATCAATTAATAAGGTTGAAACATCATTATAATTACCATTTTTAATAATACTTTGAACATCAAACGATTCCCATAATCCTGATTTATATTTAACAGAAAGACCTTTAATCACACCTGAATTTGTTGCCCACAAATTTCCTGATTCATCAAATTTTGCTCCTCCGATTCTCAAATACCTACTACCTTGTAAATAAAATGGATTCAGGCTACTATTGAATTCATTAAAAACATTAGTAACTTTATTATTAGTAAATTCAACAATACCAACACTCCATGTAGCTGCATACACTTTTGAATTATCTGTTGGATCAACTGCAATATCAAGTATGTCTCCAATTGAATCTAAACTTGCGTAATTATTCCATTTTTCATCTTTAAATTGATGTATGGTTCCAACAAAATAAGCATTTCCCCAGCTACCATAATCAATTCCACCCGGTGCTAACCAAATACCTGTTGGGGTAGGAGTTAGGGTAAATACGTTATTGGTAGTTGGACCATTAGGAATTAAATAGGCTACTTCTGAAAAATTATTTTCAATTTTCAACAAACCGCTATAATCATCTGCGACCCAATAATAATTATTTTTATCAAGAATTATCTGATTAGCATCAACAAATAGTTGATTGGCCTGCTGTAATTGTAATAATTCATTATAAATAGAAAAGAAACCATAATGTGAAATTATTAATTGATCCCCATTTACTGAAAAATTTCGTATACTGGTAGTATCAAAAGAAGTCCAATTTGTTCCATTGTAGGCAAATAATGTATCCTTACAGGAAGAAGTTCCTCTTTCTTTGCAAGCAATTATTTTATCTTTAAAAAATGCAATATGAGTAAATTTTGAATTGATACCTCTTATTGTGCTATCTTTGATCCAATTATGAAAGTCTGATAAGTATGTGTTTGTCGTTTTTGCTTTGTAAATTCCCAATTCTGTTGCAGTATAGATAATAGTATCGTTAATTGCAATATCAAAAATATCAATTCTGCTGCCATTATCTCCAATAATGTAGGTATCTTTAATTTCATTTTTTACTAAATCCGCCACAACGATACCAAAACCACAAGACAAATAAGCATATTTACCCAAAGATGTTACATTATTTATCTTTTTATTACCGGGTATTGATTTGTTTTTAATATCAGGAAGATTTACAATTCCTGATGTTTTAATTAAATCAATATTCGCATTAGTATAAGTTACTACAAGGGTTTTGTAAGCTTTGCTATAATGAATAGCACTAATACCAACATCAGAAAGGCCATTTACTTTTGTAAGTTGTTGAATACTATTGTCAGTTTTGTCAAAATAAAAAATACTATAAGGTGTTGCTGCATAAATAAGATTTTCTGCTTCAGCAACAGCAATTACTTTATTTTTTGGCAAATGATTTCTCCATTGACCAATTGGAATTCCTTGACTATATGAAAAATAACTTAAGAGGAAAAATATCTTAAAAAAAATAATACTTGATAGTTTCATACTTTGTAAAATAAAATGCAAAAATATACTTTTCAATAACAGTTTTACTTAAAAAATATTGTTTAAATACTTATGATCTTATATAACCTTTTTTGTAGAGTCTTATTTATAATAAAATATTGACTGTTTTTCACAAAATTAATGATTAAAAAAGAATGCAATAAATTTGAAAGTAAGATTTTATATCTTTGCAACAAAATGGCTCCGTAGTTCAATTGGATAGAATGTCAGATTCCGGTTCTGATGGTTGGGGGTTCGAATCCCTTCGGAGTCGCTAAATAGGTTTATATTTAAAAACTTATAAAAGTTTCTCTATGCCAGTTAAATCAAATCAAGAAATTAAAAAAATTTATTTCTCCATAGGCGATATAGCTGAAATGTTTAATGTAAACACTTCTTTGATACGTTTTTGGGAAAAAGAATTTGATATTATTAAACCTCATAAAAACGCAAAAGGAACTCGATACTTTACACAACAAGATATTGATAATTTTCATCTAATTTTCCATCTTGTAAAAGAACGGGGTTTTACTTTACAAGGTGCTAAAGATAAACTGAATGAAAATAGAACTGAAACAATTGATCATCATGAAATTGTGAAATCCCTTGAAAAAATAAAAAGCTTTTTGATTGAAATCAAAGAAAACTTATAATTATTATATTTTAAACCTATCAATTATAAAATAAATGAATAATAATAAGTGCTTCATTAATTGTATATTAACGAAAATATTTATAATTGTTCTAATGTAGTGAATTCAAATTTATTTCCGTCAAACAAACCTTTATCGCTTAATTTTAATTCAGGAATTACCAATAATGCCATAAAAGATAAGGTCATATATGGTGCATTGAGCACAGATCCAAACTCTTTGGCCTTTTTATCGATAAAATCATATTTTTCAGCTACTTCAAAACCATCATCTGCTGACATTAAGCCGGCAACAGCAAGCGCTAAATGATATCTTTCATTATCATTCACCAGCGAAATGCCACCCTGAGATTGAATTACAAGATTGATAGCTGTTGTAATATCTTTGTCATTAGTACCAACAGCAATAATATTATGGCTGTCGTGGGCAACGGTAGAGGCCAATGCTCCTTTTTTTAGTTGAAATCCATTGATAAAAGCCACTGCAGGTTTTGCCTGCTGGTAGCGATTCATTACCACTATTTTTAATACATCCTTTTCTATATCGCTTACAATAAAATTATTTTCTGTTTTTGGTTCAATAGTCAGACATTCGGTAATCAGCTGCCCTTCCAAGGCTTTCATTACTTTTATTTTAGATTTTTTGTAAGTAACTTTGATATCGTTTTCGGTTATTGCTGTTGCTTTAAAAATATTGGGTGTAACTTCTTTTACCGATTGCAAAAAAGATATACCGTTTTCGGCAACTTTAATACCATTAATATAAGTAGTTTGTACATTAAAGTCATGCAAATTGTCGACAATAATTAAATCGGCATCGTCATTTTTTTGCAACAGTCCAACTTCTAATTTATAGTGTTTTACTGGAATATAAGTGCAAGCTCTTAATACAGCAATAGGATCGTAACCTTGTGCAATGGCTCTTTTTACCAATTGATTGATGTGCCCTTTTACCAAATCGTTGGGATGTTTATCATCTGAGCAAAACATAACAAAATCAGGATGGGTGCTGAGCAAATCAACCAATGCTTTAAAATTTTTGGCAGCACTGCCTTCGCGAATCTGAACTAACATGCCGTTATTTATTTTGTCAATGGCTTCGGCAATCGTAAAACATTCATGGTCGGTAGTAATGCCGGCAGCAACATATTTTGCAGCATCTTCGCCTTTTAAGCCGGGAGCATGTCCATCTACTGGTTTATTATACTTCTGAGCAATTGCAAGTTTTTGCATCACCTCTTTGTCCTGATATAAAACGCCGGGGAAATTCATCATTTCTGATAAATACTTAACTGCTGGGTTTGACATTAATTCGTCAATTTCGGCAACGCCAATGGAAGCTCCCGATGTTTCAAAAGGAGTAGCCGGTACGCAGCTTGGAGCACCAAAATAAAATTTAAAGGGAAGTTTGTTGCCGTTTGCTATCATAAAATTTACACCCTGCATACCCAATACATTGCCAATTTCGTGAGGATCGGAAACCGTGGCAACGGTGCCGTGAACTACTGCTAAACGAGCAAATTCTGATGGAATAATCATTGAGCTTTCGATATGAACATGGGCATCAATTAATCCCGGCAGTATGTATTGGCTTTCGCTTACATTTTCTTCTTTAAGGGCAATAATTTTACCGTTTTCGATGCTTACAGTGCCTTTGTAAATGCGTTTATTTACAACGTCCACTATGTTTCCTGAGATTTTATACTTATGAATTGACATTTTTTTCTCTTAATAATTAATATTTACTTACTAACAAACATCCCAGTAACTCAATCGGTGAATGATTTCAAGCAATAAACGGGTAACATTGTTCGCATTTTTATTAAAAACTTCCAAAACAGCTTCCCACGAAACAGCTTCTATGTCGGTTTTCCAACAATCATAGTCGGTACTTAATGCAATGGCTGCATAAGGTATCTGAGCTTCGTTGGCTAAAATTACTTCGGGGGCTGTGCTCATATTAATTAAATCGGCTCCCCAGCTGATAAACATTTTTGACTCGGCTCTGGTAGAAAATCGCGGACCTTCGATGGTAAGAATGCAGCCGTTGTGGTGCATTTTAAACTTTAATTCAGAAGCGGTAGCAATGATAAGTTGACTTAATTCCAAATCGAATGGGTCGGCCATGGGTGTATGTGCCATGTGTTCGGGTTCGAAACTTTCGAAGAATGTGATGGCACGATGTCTGGTAAAATCGATAAACTGATCGGGTACTACCATATCGCCTGGTTTAATTTCTTCTTTCAAACTTCCACAAGCTGTGGTAGCAATGATATGTGTGCATCCTAAATTTTTTAATGCCATAATATTGGCACGGTTATTTACCTGTGATGGCGGTATTGTATGTTGATTTCCGTGCCGTGAAATGATGGCGACTTCAATTTCTCCTATTTTTCCTGTAATAACAGCTGAACTGGGTACACCATAATCTGTGGTTGCTTCAATTATTTTATAGTCAGTAAACAGATTTAACTTTTCTAAACCCGAACCTCCAATGATTCCTAATTTTACCATAACTTATTGTATTTAATGATTCGGCATATTTTTCAGCAAAATTAAATTAAATTTGCATTTAATAATTACAATTTTATTCATATAACAAATACAGTCTTCAATTGGTTTGGTAAAAATCATAAATTTACTAATCTATTAAAAATTAAAAATATGAAAAAACTATTCTTAATATGGATTTTAATATTTCAATCCATATTAGTTATCGGACAATTGAAAAACGACAACAAAGGTGCTGTTGGTCAGGCAATAATATATATAAGTAATTTGAATACCGATTCAAAATCGCTTTCGTTAAGCAAACCAAGTGATAAAAATGCAAATATTTATTTTGGATTAGCTAATAAAAATTCTATTGATTTTTGTGCTGTAAATGATTCCTGCATGCTGATACATAATATTGAAAACAATTCATTTATACTAATAGGAGCAAACAATCAGGTTTTAGATCAATTTAATTATTTCAAAAAAATACGCGGACTCAAAAAAGTATTGTCAGGTTCGCCATTTTGCGGTGCAAACGGGAATATATCATTTATTAATGATTCTACTGTTTTTGTTTCAACTATTAAGAAAGGGTCAAATTTTTGTTTGCTTTATTTAAATATAAAAAACAATAAAATTATACCCATCATTGAAAGACTTGATAAATATCCTGAATTTTTTGATGAAAAAATGACAGAATCTCCTGTTTGGAAGATTTTTTCTGCATTCAAATCAAAGGATACTTTTATCGTAACATATTATAAAGAACAATCACATTCTGATTCTTTAAGAGGTGACACAAATTTTATTTATAATGTAAAATGTACAGATGTGATTGTTGGGAAAAATTACTTGACAAATGACACTATGTATATTGTTAAAAACAATAATACTGTAGCTTCTATTTATTCTGTTTATGATTTTAATAATACATTTCTTATAACAGAAGAGCATACTGGATATATATATCAATATGGGGCTAATTTAAAATTTATTGATTCTGTAAATGTTAAACCACATTTAAATGGCAGGCATCAAATTATTAATATCCTTAAAGATGCTATTACTAAAAACACTTATGTAATATTACCAACCTATAACAGGCAGAAAAAAACGTTTTGTTTTGATATTTATCAAATTATCAACAATCTTAATTTGAAATTTTATAAGCATTTATCTTTTGAGCGAGAAACCTATATAAAGACAATTAATAACAACAAAATATTTTTCCCGTATGTAAATAACGATGATTTTAAATATTACATTTATAACATTGATTTATCAGCAAGCAAAATGGATAGTCTTTTTGTACGATATTCAGGGAAAATGCCTCCTAAATTAAAAGTAAATATTTATGATTCTCAATCTAATTTAATTAGAATGCAAAAAGATAAAACTGATAATATTACCAAAGACAATTTTGTCAAATTAAAAAAAAGAGACCGTAAGCTATTTCCTGAAATAGAGAAAAACGTACTAAAATACCCCCAATCGACAGTAAAAGAGGTAATTCAAAGTGTAATAAAAGCAACAGACAGTAGCGACTTTTTTTACGAAGAATTATATTTATTAATTTGGGAAAAAGATGAATACGAAAATGCGTATGAAAATAATAGAGAAGCTTTAAAGAATGAAATTGAGAACAAAACATGGCTTTTAGAAGAACATAATTATAAATTTAATGAAGTTAAAAGATTGTTAATATATTTATTAGAAAATATTGATAATGCTTACATAGAAGAAAAAGAAGGAGTAACAACAATAGAAATTACAGAAGAAGATACTGACTACAAATTTATTTTTGTGAAAGAAGGAAATGAATACTTTATGGATAAATTAGTCCACGGCAAAAAGAAAAAAGAACATTAATTTTCTGTCGGTAAATTAACCAATTGACAATAGTAGGAATTTATCAAGATGGAAAAGCAAAACACTTCTCTGAAAAAGATTTGATAGTATATAGCGTTTCATTTCTTGCTTCAATATAGCCCATGTGTCCTATATTTAATAATAATATTTCTGAATGATTAGGTAAAACTGCTTGTTTCATTGCTTGTTGCAGGTCTACTCTGCTGTCTCTTTTTCCGAAAATAAATAGAATGGGTGTGTTCAATTCAGTTAAAACATTCAGCTTGGCTTCTCTTATTTTCATACCTTGTAAAGCAGCAATAATAGCGTTTTCTTCCATATCTATTACTTGAGATTGCAAGATACTAATTTCCTCGGAAAATCTTGAAACATTTTCTGGCGCAAATAAATCAGGAATAAACTGACTTATAAAATTCTTGCGGTTTAGTTTCACAATTTCACAGGTTCTATCACGATTGGCTTTTGTTTCTTCTGAGTCAGCCAACGCTTGTGAATGGAACAATCCTAACCCTTTGAGCATATCCGGATATTGATCGGCAAGTTGTAAGCTTACATAACCACCCATAGAATGTCCGATTAATACAAAAGAAGAAACTGCCATATAATCGGCAATTTGTTTTACAATATCAGCCATCAACGCCATAGAATGAACTTCAGCTACACATTCACTTTTGCCATGTCCCGGAAGATCAATGCAGATAATTTTAAATTTAGTGGATAATTCTCTGGAAAAGTCTTCCCAAATTTGCAGAGATTCCATAAATCCATGAAGTAGAATAATTGCATTTCCTTGTCCTTCTGTAATATAATGAATTTTATTGCCTTTATAATTGAAAAAAGATGAGGTCATAATTATATTTTTTATGTACATACAAAATTAACAAACTGTTTGATAAATAGATTTAGAAAATAAAAAATAATATTACGAAATATTATTTGATTGATTTATTTTTGCACTCAACATATTTATGTAATTTTGACAAATGGAAGAAAATATATTACCAAAAGATAATAAGCGCAAAAGAACAGCTCAGAGTTTAGCTGCTATTCATTCATTGGCACAGCAGGGAAGAATGCAGCCTCAGGCAGTTGATCTCGAAGAAGCCGTATTGGGTGCTCTTATGCTCGAACAAGATGCTCTTAATGCCGTTATAGATATATTAAAACCAGAGTTTTTTTATAAAGAACAGCATCAAAAGATTTATTCTTCAATCTGTCGTTTGTTTGCCAATTCGCATCCCGTTGATATATTAACCGTTACTAACGAATTGAAAACACAAGGTGAGCTTGAATTTGTAGGTGGTGCTTACTATATTACACAACTGACCAATAGAGTCGCTTCTGCTGCCAATATTGAATTTCACTCCCGTATTATTTCACAAAAATACATACAGCGAGAACTAATAAAGATTGCCTCTGAAATTGAGCACGACGCTTACGAAGATACCACTGATGTACTCGAATTGCTTGATAAAACCGAAAGTAGTTTATTGTCTATTGGTGAAAAGAATTTTAGAAGCGATTATGCTGATATGCAATCTATAATTAGAGAAGCTATCAAAGAAATAGAAGCTGTTAAAGATCACGAGAATGGTTTGAGTGGTGTTCCTTCAGGATTTACAAAATTAGACAGACTTACTTCCGGTTGGCAGAAATCAAACTTAATTATTTTAGCAGCTCGTCCTTCAATGGGGAAAACTGCATTTGCATTAACTATGGCTCGTAATATTGCTGTTGACTTTAAAAAATCCGTTGCTTTTTTCTCTTTAGAAATGTCAGCTGTTGAGTTGGTTATGCGTTTAATATCTAGCGAATCGCAACTTACGGCTGATAAATTAAAAAAAGGTAATTTAGAAAGATATGAATGGGAGCAATTGAATTCTAAAGTTACTTCTCTGATTGATGCACCTTTGTATATTGATGATACTCCAGCTCTTACTATATTTGAATTACGGGCAAAATGTCGTCGGTTAAAGCAGAAACACGATATTTCAATGGTTTTTATTGATTATTTGCAACTTATGCAAGGTTCTTCTGAGGCTAGAGGAAATAGAGAGCAGGAAATCAGCATGATTTCCAGGCAATTAAAAGCTTTGGCTAAAGAATTGAGAATTCCGATTTTAGCTTTGTCGCAATTAAGCCGTGCCGTAGAAACTCGTGGTGGAACAAAAAAACCAATTCTTTCTGATTTACGTGAATCAGGTGCTATTGAGCAAGATGCAGATATTGTAATGTTTATATACCGTCCTGATTATTATAAAATTGATCAGGATGAAAAAGGCGATACGCGCGGAATGGCTGATATTATTATTGCTAAGCATCGTAATGGTGCTACCGATGAGGTTAGGTTAAGGTTTATTAACACTTTTGCAAAATTTGCCGATGACGATAGCACAGAATTTGATACAAATGATTATATAAGACCTAATAATGAGTTCGAGAATACACCAATTACAAGAACAATCCCTTCTAAAATGAATGATATGAACGATGATGTACCTTTTTGATAAAAAACAGTGAAATAATGAACAACAATTATCTAATGGGGTTGTAATAATGATTTGCCGATTTTTCAAAAAAACAAAATAAATGTACAAACGAAATATATTTTTCCTTTTTATAATTATGATAAGTATATCGCTCAAAGCAGCATATATACTTATTCCAATGGATAATACTCAAAAAAACCATTTAAAAGCTTATGGTATTACCTATTGGGTATTACAGCATGATGTTGAGGCAAGTTGGCTACTTAACTATCGCGGTGGGAGTTTTATGTTTAAATATGTTGAGTTATTTGAAAAAGAATTAAAAATAAGAGGTGTTTCTTATCAAGTAATTGCGGATGTTCAAAGTACTGCAATTTTACAACAAATAGCAGATCCAGAAGCTAATATGGATGAAGTTAAATTACATAAAGCACCTAAAATAGCAGTATATTCACCCAAAAACAAACAACCTTGGGATGATGCGGTAACATTGGTGCTTAAATATTCTGAAATTCCATATGAAGTTATTTACGATGAGGATATTATGAATGGTTCTTTGCCATTATATGATTGGTTACATCTTCATCATGAGGATTTTACAGGACAATATGGAAAATTCTGGGCTTCCTATCGCAATGCAGAATGGTATCAGAATGACGTAAAAACAACTGAAGAAACTGCAAGAAAATATGGATTTACAAAAGCATCACAGTTAAAATTAGCGGTTGCTAAAAAAATCAGAGATTTTGTAGCAGGAGGTGGATATTTATTTTCTATGTGTTCGGCACCGGATAGTTACGATGTAGCTTTAGCAGCAGAGCATACGGATATCTGCGATGTAATGTTCGACGGGGATCCCATGAGCCCAAATGCACAACAACAACTTGATTATAATAATTGCTTTGCTTTTAAAGACTTCACTCTCGTTACCAGTCCTTATGATTATGAAATATCTTCTATTGATGCCACCCAAACGCGCGGAAGAATCGGGCAAGACAAAGATTTTTTTACTTTGTTTGATTTTTCAGCTAAATGGGATTGGGTACCTTCGATGTTATGTCAGAATCACGAAATGGTAATTAAAGGTTTTATGGGACAAACTACAGCTTTCAGAAAGCAATTCATAAAGTCTAATGTATTAATAATGGGCGAAAACAAAGCATTAAACGAAGCCCGTTATATACATGGCGATTTTGGAAAAGGTACCTGGACTTTTTATGGCGGTCACGATCCAGAAGATTATGAGCACTTGGTTGGCGATCCACCTACTGACCTTAATTTATTTCCTAACTCACCAGGCTATAGGCTAATATTGAATAATATATTATTTCCTGCTGCAAAAAAAGAAAAAAGAAAAACCTGATTAGAAATTATTAAACTCAATAATCATATTTTTATCATGCATAAATTTTTCTTTGTGCCAAAGATAAATTACTTTATTATTTATTAAATAACTTGAATCTTTGGGGTAGGATAAGGATAGAACCTGAATTTTAGTAGGAACTATCAATTTGTAATTTACTTGTTCAAAAGGTTTTCCTCATTCTTTGGTAGTTAGTAAAATATATTCAGCTTTTTCCCTAATAATTTTTATCGATAAGAAATATTGATTTTTTTTGCTTCCGTAAGGTTTGATTTTTAAAGCAAACAAAGCACCCGATTCACTAATGTTTTGAATAGCATTTGAGGAGTCGCTTATCATTATTATGTTGATTGAATCAACGTTACCATAATTACTGTCAATAGGAAAGGGATAAAATAATAAGCTATTTACACTATCATTTCCAACATTATAGAAATAGTAATCTCCTTTTACATAAAAGTATTTGTCTTTGATTCCAAAAGTAATATCTTCTCGATAAAACTCAAGGTTTTGAGCGTATATTTGTCCGAATGAAAAAATAAAAATAACTGAAATAAGAATGTTTTTCAATTTCATTTTATAAGTGTCATTTTACTAGATGGCACTTTTTTTGCCATCTACTTCCAAAACATAATAATAAGTTCATGAAGTTAATTCAAAATTATCATTAACTGAAAGTGGAATACGATAAGTATCTGAGTTTTTATTAAGACCATCAGCAGGTATTATTTTAACGATTTCGCCCAAATTATTGAAAAATTTAATAATTGCTTTCTGATAATTAGTTGAATTTGGGATTTTAATAATCAGCATTGCATTTTTTGTAAATGGATTCGGGTAATTTGATACAGAAAAAGGTTTATGGATGTTTAATTCATTATTTTTTTACAATTTGTACATTGAATTCTTTCTATTATTACAAAAGCCCATTTTGCTATAAAAGTAAAATGGGCTTTCTTTTTTGAATAGATATTTTTAAGGATTATGCACTCATCGTTTCAGCATCTGCTTTTACCTTTTTAATTAAGCCTTGCAAAACTGTTCCTGGGCCCACTTCTACAAAAGAAGTACCACCATGAGCAATCATGTTTTCGGCAATTTGCGTCCAACGAACCGGTGAAGTTAATTGTGCAATTAAATTTTGCTTGATTTCGTCAGGATTGGTAACAGGTTTAGCATTAACATTTTGGTAAACAGGGCAGATAGGAGTACTAAAAGTAGTATTGTTGATTGCTTCGGCTAATTCTATGCGAGCTGGTTCCATTAATGGTGAATGGAAAGCACCACCAACTTTTAATGGTAATGCACGTTTAGCACCGGCAGCTTTCATTTTTTCGCAAGCTATTTCAATGCCTTTTATCGATCCGGAGATAACCAATTGACCGGGGCTATTATAATTGGCAGGAACTACCACTTCATCAATTGAAGCACATACTTCTTCCACAATATTATCGTCTAAGCCTAAGATAGCAGCCATGGTAGAAGGTTCTTTTTCGCAAGCTTTTTGCATGGCATTGGCACGTTTGGCAACCAAACGCAACCCATCCTCAAAAGTCAGGGTTTTGTTGGCAACCAACGCTGAGAATTCGCCTAAAGAATGTCCGGCAACCATATCAGGTTTAAAACTTTCGCCCAATGTGTGGGCTAATATCACAGAATGTAGGAAAATTGCAGGTTGTGTAACATTGGTTTGAACCAAATCTTCAGGAGTTCCTGCAAACATCAAATCAGTTATACGAAAACCAAGAATTTCATTCGCTTTTTCAAACATTGCTTTAGCTTCGGCATTATTATCATATAAATCTTTGCCCATGCCTACAAATTGTGCTCCCTGTCCGGGAAATACATATACTTTCTTCATAAATTTTCTTTTTTAAATTAAAAAACTCTCTTTTCAAATGACAGAGAGTTTTTGATTAAACAAAATATTAAGTTGTAATTCTATTTGCGATTACCCATAAGGCGCAGTAAAAACAAAAACAGATTAATAAAATCCAGATAAAGAGTCAATGCACCCATAATCATTAATTTTTTGGTTGATTCAGCACCATAAACTGCACCTTCGCCCATTCTTTTCAGTTTTTGAACATCATAAGCAGTTAGCCCCGTGAAAACCAATACACCAATTATACTTATGATGTATCCCATCATACTGCTTCCAACAAACCAATTTACGATACTTGCAATGATAATACCTATCAATCCCATCATCATGAGAGAACCAAAGTTAGTTAAATCTGTTTTGGTAGTATAACCAGTAACAGCCATAATACCAAACATTCCGGCAGCAACAGCAAAGGTTATGTAAATTGAGCCTAAGGTGTATGCTAAAAATATAAAACTTAAGCTCATACCCATTAATACCGCAAAAATGGCAAACAATAAAGTAATCAATGCTGAGGAAAAACGAGCAAACCCCATTCCCATAGCAAGAACAAAGCCCAGTGGGGCAAACATTACAATATAACCTAATGTTGACATGCCTTTTCCGCTTTCGCTGATAAGAAGACTCATTAACTGAGGATTGGATGCGAATAGATAGGCTGTAATCGCTGTGACTGTTAAAGCTAAAAACATCCAGGTAAAAACACCCGAAATAAATGTTCGGGTACTTGATAGAGTCCCATCACTAGTGCTGTTAATTGTATTATAATTATTTTCTTCCTGATTAAACATGGTATTTAATATTTAAAATTTAATGCAAAGATATAAATTTAAATAATTAGGTTTAAAAAACAGAGATTAAAGATTGTTAAAAATAAAAAACCGCTATTATTTATTTAAAATAATAGCGGTTTAAGTGGAGGTATCGAGCGGATTCGAACCGCTGTAGCCGGTTTTGCAGACCGGTGCCTAGCCGCTCGGCCACGATACCTTGTTTTAAAGCGGGTGCAAAGATAAAAATTAAAGTTGAAACAGCAAAATTATAATGCTGGAAATGCTATAAATTTGTATCTACATCTAAATCAACGAATTTAAGCAAACATTGCTCACACAAACAATCATTATAGTGCAATGCAAGGTATTTTGAATTATCATCGCTAATGGTATATTTTGTACACCAGCAATCAGCATTATGAAAACATTCAAATTCATTACCACAGCTAGGGCAGTTTTTCTTTTTATTTTCTTTTTCCATAGTTTTTAAGAAAAAATGAAAACATGAGTTCTAATTTAATATATGGGTTTTAAAATTTATTCAGCTAAAACTAAAACTTTATTTTTTAATACTTCAACTACGCCACCTTTAACTTCAAAAAATTGAGTTTGATTATTTTCGTCCTGTAATTTAATTTTGCCTTTTTTCAATACAGATATCATTGGTGCATGATTGTTAAGTATTTCAAATGACCCATCAATACCAGGAAATTGAACCAACTTTGCAACTCCGTTAAAGATGGTTTCATCAGGTGTAATAATTTCGATATTCATGTAAAATGTTTTAATACATTATAATTCTTGAAGACAAGCTTATTTTGCCTCAGCAATAAGTTTTTTGCCTTTTTCAATAGCGTCTTCAATAGTGCCTACTAAGTTAAATGCTGCTTCGGGATATTCATCCACTTCGCCATCCATAATCATATTGAAGCCTTTTATAGTATCTTCAATAGAAACAAATACGCCTTTTAAGCCAGTAAATTGCTCAGCAACATGGAATGGTTGCGACAAGAAACGTTGTACACGTCTTGCACGATGAACTACTAATTTATCGTCTTCCGAAAGTTCGTCCATACCTAAGATGGCAATGATATCCTGTAACTCTTTGTAACGTTGTAAAATTTCTTTTACTCGTTGGGCACAGTTGTAGTGTTCTTCGCCGATAATGTCGGGAGATAGAATACGTGAAGTTGATTCTAACGGATTAACGGCAGGGTAAATACCTAATTCAGCAATTTTACGGTCTAATACAGTAGTTGCATCTAAGTGAGCAAAGGTTGTAGCCGGAGCAGGATCGGTTAAATCGTCAGCAGGTACATAAACAGCTTGTACTGAGGTAATAGATCCTCTTTTGGTTGAAGTAATTCTTTCCTGCATAATACCCATTTCGGTAGCTAATGTAGGCTGATAACCTACTGCTGAGGGCATACGACCTAATAAAGCAGAAACTTCGGAACCTGCTTGTGTAAAACGGAAAATATTATCAATAAAGAATAAAATATCTCTACCACCTGATTTTTCATCACCATCACGGAAATATTCGGCCATTGTTAAACCTGATAAGGCCACACGTGCACGTGCACCCGGTGGTTCGTTCATTTGACCAAACACCATGGTAAGTAAGCTCGATTTCAACTTTTCATTATCAACCTTTGATAAATCCCAACCACCTTCTTCCATACTGTGTTTGAATTCATCACCGTAATTTACCAGACCAGATTCAATCATTTCGCGAAGTAAATCATTTCCTTCACGGGTTCGTTCCCCCACACCGGCAAAAACAGAGAATCCGCTATATTTCTTGGCAACATTATTAATGAGCTCCTGAATAATTACGGTTTTTCCAACACCAGCACCTCCAAATAAACCAATTTTTCCTCCTTTAGCATAAGGCTCAATTAAATCGATAACCTTAACACCTGTGTATAGTATTTCTTTAGAAGTAGATAGGTTTTCAAATGTTGGAGGATCTCTATGGATGGGATAAGTGTTTACTTTTGAAACTTCGCCGATACCATCAATAGCTTTTCCGATTACATTGAATAATCTGCCATTGATATCATCGCCAATAGGCATTGAAATAGGCCGACCTGTAGTTATTACATCCATCCCTCTTCGCAAACCATCAGTAGAATCCATCGCAATGGTTCTAACAGTGTTTTCGCCAATATCTTGTTGGCATTCTAAAACGATAACTTCTCCATCATCTTTTGTGATTTCGAGAGCATCGTAAATGTTTGGAATACTGCTTTCTTGCTCAAAGGTAACATCAATAACTGCTCCAATAATTTGAGAAATTTTGCCTTTATTATTAACTGACATAACTAAATTTTTATTTAAAAAATATATTTAAAAATTTCAACTGCGAAAATACTATTTTATTTCTAACAAAAATAAGAAGTTGAAGGATATTTTTTTAATTTTGACACGAATTTATCTATTTTAATAACAGAAAAAAAAGCATAAAGTTTTTTTGATACAAAAATTAGCCTATTAAATTAATTTTATCAAATTTCTTTTTGATTGTTGTTTTTATAAAACTACATCGTGAAAATATATCATATACTTAGTGAAATACCGAAATTACACAATCCTGTTGCAACCATCGGAATGTTTGATGGAGTGCATTTGGGTCACAAACAAATATTTGAAAAACTTACTTCAACGGCTAAAGCAATGGGTTGTAAATCTGTTGCTATTACTTTTGATACCCATCCTCGTATGGTGTTGCATCATGATGCGTATAAATTGAAATTTATTAATTCGTATCAAGAAAAGATACAGTTGATAGAAGATTTAGGAGTTGATTATTTAATTTTTTTACCTTTTACCTTAGAATTTTCAAAATTAAGTACAGCTGATTTTGTGAAAAATGTATTGATTGATACACTTAGTGTTAAAACGCTGATTGTGGGGCATGATAATCGATTTGGCAACAAGGAAAATAATAATTTTAACAGACTGGATGATTTAAGCAAGCAGTTTGGGTTTGATATTATTCAAGCCGAAGTTAAAACTATTGATAACCATATTGTTAGTTCATCAAAAATAAGAGAAGCATTGGATAATGGTAATATAAGAGAAGCCAATAAAATGCTTGGATATTCTTATCAGCTTTCGGGCAAAGTAATATTGGGCAATCAAATCGGACGAAAAATTGGTTTTCCGACTGCCAATATTGACATGGAAAATGATTTTAAACTGATTCCTTCTATGGGTGTTTATGCCATAAAAGTTGAATGGAATCAAAAATTTTTCAATGGAATGCTTAATATTGGTATCCGACCTACATTGAATATCAATAAACTTTCGATAGAAGCTCATCTGTTTGAATTTGATACTGATATTTACGGGCAATATATAAAAGTGCTTTTTGTTGATAAAATCAGAGATGAAGAACGTTTCAATAATTTAGACGAACTTGTTGTTCAGTTAAACAACGATAAAATTACGGCTACAACAATTTTAAATTCTTAAAATGCTACGAATTTTTACTATTCTCGGAATTTTTTGTTTGCATTTTTCAGTAAATGCACAATTGTTATCGCCAGATGAGCTCGAACAACAACCTGTTTATAATTCGCTTAGCCAAGCCTTAAAAAATCCGGAGAAAGTATATCGCCTGGATTTAAGCAAACAAAAATTACAAGTTATTCCGAAAGCCATATTTGGTTTGTACAATCTGCAAGAACTGATTCTGGCAAAAAATAAGCTTCACGAAATTCCGCAAGAAATTGCAAATCTCACCAATTTGCAAAAGCTGAATGTATCAAAAAACAATCTTACCGAACTTCCGGCTGCTATTGGTGCTCTGACCAATCTGGAAGTACTTGTTGCTAATCAGAATGATATTTACAAGCTTCCTGCCGAAATAGGAAATCTGATAAATCTTGAATTTTTAGATCTTTGGAGCAACGAAATTGATGTTTTTCCTGAGCAAATTTCAAAGTTGAAAGATACACTTAAAAAACTTGATTTGCGGGTAGTATTGATAAATGACGAAAAACAAAAAGCAATTGCCGATTTATTACCCAATACCGATATTTATTTCTCAAAGAGTTGCAATTGCCATTGAGTTCCCAGCCCTAAGCAGCTTGACAAAAACAACTAAATTTAGGATTTTAAAAAAGGAAATTTTATTGAGAAAGGTTTAAAATAGCCATAGCAAACTTTTTTCAATTACTTTTTTTCTTTGTATGATGGCTTTCGTTTAGCTATAATGCTATTTATCTTGCTTGTCATTGTATTACTGCTATCAGTTGTAGTATTTCAACGGAGTAGTAATATGAATTGGTCTCATCGTTATGTGTATTCTGTTTACTGATACATCCTGAGTGTATTTTTTCTTTTAAATTTTATGCCATATATGCCATAAGAATATAAAATTAAGTATGTAAGTAGATTAAGTTTGAATGATGAAGCGGAGTATAATTGCACTCATTATCATAGTTCTATTGATAACTCGATGTAAGATAGTGTAATTAAATTTAGAGGGATGAGATTATGTATATACAAAAAAAGCCCATCATAATAGCAAGATGGGCTCTTTTAAGAATGATTATACTTTTTTAGTTATGAGTTCCTTTTATCAATACATTTTTAAGTTCCCATGTGGAAACGTCAGATGAAACTGTACCGGAAACATATTTAAAAGCAACATAAGCATGAGTGCTATTAATAGCTGATAAATCAATATCGCCAGAAGACGTCCAAGCCCATCCACCTGCAGATAATGTACAAGTTAACTCAGTCCATGTTGCAGAAGCAGGAGATCCGGTTCCTGAATAATCAGTTGAGTAATAAACTTTCATACCTTGACCTGCTGTTCCGTAATTCATAGCTGATTGAAAGCTGAACTTAATATTGGTATGATGAGTTAAATCTAAAACAGGAGAAATTAACCAATCTTCGTTAGCATTATAAACAGAACTTGCATAACCAGATACAGTTGCTCCATAAGAAGACCATGCCCATACCTGATCTCCTATTACAGATTGTTGAGTAAAACTACCCAATGATGCTGCAAAAGATTCTTTTAATATTATTGAAAGGTCTGGTGCAAAACCATATACATCATTGATATCTCTGATGCAAAATTGCCAAGATGTATTGTATTTGGTTAAAATACCTCTAACATTTCCATTTCCTTTGGGTAGTAAATTATTTTTGAAATTAGCATAAGTACTCGAACGCATTATTATTGCAGTTGTGCTCATAGTGTCAGAAAAATTTCTTGGAGTCATACCACCCAATACATTCAATGGATCGGCAAAAACAGAACCTGCATCAGCAAAATTTACATAGTTAAAAACAACTAAGGTATTAATATATCTATCAGTACATGTAGTAGAATTTAATACAACAGGAGCAGGTACAGCACCAGGGAATTTATCTCTAAAAACATGGGCATTAATCTGTATAGTTGGTATAGTTACAAGTCCGGTTCCACCTTTGTAGCCTAAAGAACAGGTACCATTGGCATTGCTTAAATACAATCCTTTACAGTTAATATAAAGTACTTGTCCAAGTGGGTAATCATTGTAGATACTGTATTTTTCTAATTTAATATCAATACCACCTGTGGTATCTTGCATAACGATATCTTTATAATAATTGCCCGATTCGTCGGTAGCAACTACGATACCTCTTATATAACAATTTGAATCAATAACTTTTGAGGTAGTCCCTGCAAAAGCTTTAAAATCAGCAATAGTTTTTAATGTAGCTCCTGTTGGCATCGTAAAAGTTGGTTCGATAAAAGGAGGAGTTTCAATATCTTTTTTACAACTGCTCAAGCTAATAACAGCGAGTAGTATGAATAATCCTATTATTTTTAATTTGAATGTTTTCATTTTATATATATTTATTATGTTTAAGTTCTATTAATTATTATTTATTAAAATCTAATACCAAGGTTTAAGAAAAAGGTTCTTCCAAATCCATAATACACTTTAGGTATAAATTCGCTAACTGATTTTGTATCAAAATCAAAACGCATTTGTTCGTAACCGCCTGTAATTAAAGAAGTATTGTCGAGTACATTGCTTACACTTAGGTTAAGGTTAACATATACTTTTTTAACTTGCCACGATTTGCCTATAGAAGCGTCTAAAGTAAAACCATCGTCAAATTTTGTTTGATTAATAATACCAGGAATTCTCGGATCGTTAGGTAATGAATAAGGCATTGCAGATATTGTACGTCTTTCAGGGTTAAAATCAGCATAATTATCTCCAAAATAGTTAACATTGGCATTAAAGAACCAATTTTTAGGATGGCGATAATTTATACCAATTGAACCGGCTGTTTGAGGAGTTCCGTTGATTAAGAAGTTTTTTATATAAACAGTTTCTGTAACATCAGGTTGCGAACCATTATCATAAGAAATATTTACCTTGGGGTTACTGGTATAATAAAAACTACCAATAGCAGCCACAGCAGTAAATGAAACAGTGGAAGAAGCTTTTATTTCGGCGCCAAATTCAATTCCTTGATGAACTTTATTTATGCCTGACATTGCAAAATTTACGAAAGTAGCTAAATTATCATCATAAAAGCTATTAATTTCGTTTTGATCCCACATCATGGTCTGATATGCAGTTAAACGAGCTTTAAAAATAGGTGTACGCAAGATGTAGCTGATATCAGCTGTCCAAAATTTATCACTTTTTATATCAGCTGTTACTGTATTTCTGGTTCTTGGCGAAACAAATGAATTGTAAACACTTGGAGCTCTTGAAGAGGCTTGAGAGTTTGCAGTAATAAAATTACGTCCATTTATTTTATAAGTAATTCCGGCTTTGATACCACCATCTCCAAAATTATATTTTGTAGATTCACCAAAAGAGTTATTCAAATTGATTCCGTTTCTCATATTACCATTTCTCCAAAAAGAAGTAGCATTTAAATTAGCTGCTGCAAAATAATCAATTTTATCATTGGTAACTTGTACTTGTCCCCATACTAAACCAGTATTAGAATAAATATCATAATCATAACCAAAAACGTCACCTACTTTAATAATTCGGTTAGGATTATTTGCATCATTTTGTATTTGAATAGCATCAATTCCATTATCGCGATATGCAAAATTATCAATATCAACCCAATATGTACCACCTAATAAGTCATCCATTGTTTTAAAATGATGTCCTTTGAATTTGCGAAATTCAAAACCTCCATCAAATTTTACATTACTGCTTAATTCGGAGTTTAATAAAATATTTAGACTTAGTTGTTGTTGATCGTTGCGTCTATCTTCTACTATATAACTAGATTGCTTTCCTTGAAGGGCTAAAGTTTTGTTAGTATAATATAATCTATCCCAATCAATCTGTGATTTCTTTGGATCAGTTTGCCAAGCTAAAGTTGTTAAGTTTATATTATAAGCTGTTAAACCTGCTTCTTGTCCGGTAATATAATTTTGATAACTTGGAAGATTACGATAATAATCAGGACGAGGGTCAGAAGCATTATACCAATTTAAAGCAGTAGCACCGTTAAATCCGAAAGTATAAGCTAAGGAAGAAGTTAACTTCGTTTTTTCATTTATATCCCAGTAATGAGTTAAAATCATCATTGGTTCATGAAAGTTTTTTACCTTAGCATTTCTAACTTCACCATTTTGGTAACCCCAGTTTGGATTGTAATAATTACTTCCGGTTAAATCATAAACTTCTTGTGTGGAGCCACCTTGTTGTCCTCTTTTTGTTGGAGAACCGTAAGCTGTAAAACCAATACTATGTTGGTTATTGATTTTCTTTTCGGCAGAAAAAAAGTAGGCCCAAGCATCATAAAAAACACCTTTTACATAGCCACCTTCGCCCCAACGACGAGAACCACTAACCGTAAATGCCCAACCGTTTTTCATTAAACCTGTTGAATAGGTAAACATAGCACGATTGGTGTAAGTTTTGTTAGAAAAAGAATAGGTAAATTTGGTTTGTTTGCGTTGTAACGAAGCTCTGGTGATAATATTTGTGGAACCACCTAAAGAACCAAAAGAAAATCGAGAGGCACTAATACCATTGATAGATTCTTTGTTGCGGGTTGCATCATTTAATCCACCCCATTCTGACCAGCTGGCTCTGCCATTTTCGGCATCGTTTACGTTAATACCATTCATATAAGTGGCGAAATTTTCGCCGTCGTAACCGCGCACTTTAAAATACAAAGCGCCAAGTGTGTAACTTGCAGTAGAGGTAAAAACGTCACCGGAAGAATGTAGCAAGCCCGATACACTTTGATCTTTGCCTTCATCTTCTGTGCTTAAATCGGCAAGATTAACTTCAGTAATGCCTTTTCTGTCATTTTCAGCTGCTGATTTTGATGCCAGTTCAGCTTTAATTTTTACAGGAGTTGCAGAAACTGTTACTGTAGTTTCGTAATTTTCAAAACCAATGGCAATAATTGTAACAGTCTGTTCTCCATAATTAAGACCTCCAATTTCATAATAACCATTCGCATCAGACGTAACTTGTTGTGTCCCGACACGTACAATTGCCTCTGATATTGCTTTCCCTGTAACCTGATCGGTGACATTGCCGGTAATCTTACCTTGCTGTGCCATCAATCCAGCTCCTAAAAAAAGAAAGAGTAAAAAGGATGTAATTTGTTTCATTTTTTTTTATATTAGTGAGTATTAATTTCTTTGTAGTTAAAAACTTTGCAAAGTAAATAAATATTTCGACGTTTATTTAGCTTTTAAAAATGCTTAATACATATTTAACATAGAAATCCGTTTAAACGACTGATTAATAATTGTTTTTAGAAATAGAATTTTAATTGATTAATATTAATATTAGAATAAAAATTATTTAACTAAACATTAACCTAAAAATAAAAATAGGATTATTAACTGATTGATTTTTCTATAAAATACATTGTTTATTATTAAAAATAGCTGAAAAGTCTCAACGTTTATATGCTTAAAAATACTATTTATGCACTTTTTTAATAAACTCTTCCACTTCTTTAACGCCACCTTGGTAAATCAAATAACCATTATAAGGTTCACGTGGAGTGATTTCATCATTTATAGGTTTTAGCATCATTTCACGAACTTTTACAGGGTCAGTTGTTTGACCAAGCACCCAGCCCAGTTTGATATAAGCAGTTTCAGGCAACATATTCATAGCAGGTATTACACCTTTTGCCATTAAATCTCTACCTGTATCATAAACAAACATATGGGCGTAGCCCCATAAGGTTTGTACACACATAAACATATGAACACCTTTTGCAGTAGCTCTTTCGATAGCAGGATATAATGGTTTGTTAACATGACCCAAACCTGTACCTGCAATGATAATTCCTTTATAACCATTTTCAACCAAAGAATCAATCATATCAGGTTGCATATTTGGGTAATAATAGATGATAGCAACTTTTTCTTCGAAATAGGGGAGAATGGTAACGTTTCTGTCTTTTCGACGATGATTGTATTCGGGTTTTATAGGAACAACACCTTTGCGGGTAACACTTGCCAAAGGAACATCTCCAATGGTTCTAAATGTGGAACGATAGGAAGAATGCATTTTACGAACACGAGTTCCGCGATGTAACAAACCATATTCGTCGGAAGTAGGACCAAACATACAAACCATAACTTCGGCAATATTTCCATGACCTGCTGCTGTGGCTGCATGCATCAAATTGAGAGCTGCATCAGAACTCGGGCGATCTGAAGAACGTTGAGAGCCAACCAAAACAATAGGTACAGGTGAATTCTGAACCATAAAAGTAAGAGCTGCTGCGGTATGACTAAGCGTATCGGTACCATGACCAATAATGATACCATCAATACCGTTTTCTATTTCTTTTCCAATAGCAATAGCAAGTTTTTTATATTGTTCAGGGCCCATATTTTCGCTGAATACTGCGAAAACTTTTTCGGTTGTTAAGTTACAAATATCAGCTAATTCAGGAACGGCTCCATATAATTCACCGGGAGAAAAAGCTGGGATTACAGCTCCTGTACGATAATCAAGACGTGAAGCAATTGTCCCCCCTGTTCCAATTAATTTAACTTTTGGGAAACCCTCAGTATAAGGAAATTCTTTTTCAGGAATTTTGTAATTGGCTTTTTTATATCCAGTTTCATGCATTTCTGTAATGTTGGCAATATCAACACCAATGTTATAACCCGTAATTATTTTCATAACAATATGTTGGTCATCATCATTTTCTGAACGTGGTAAAATTGTTCCTTGAAAAATGCCTCTGGTTGTATTTACATTGGCTTGCCCCCAAACGCGAACATTGTATTTTTTTAGCACTTCTAAGGATGCTCCTTTATATCCCTGAAAAAAATCTTCACTCATTATTATTGATTTAGGTAGATTTAAAATCTGTTTGCTTAATAATATTTAATGTACAAAAATACTGAAAAAATCAATATTTAGGAATGTAATTTATTAATTTTAAAATTAAGTTTTATCTTGAATAAAAGATTCTCAATATAGCAAAAATTCAACTATTAAATGATAAACTTTGGATAACACCATCTTTTTATTAAAGTGTTAGAATTAAAAACATTTACGGTGCTATTCTCTTTATTTTCCAGATTTTTGCATCTTTGCTGCAATATTTAATGCGGTCGTGAAGGCGATTTTCTCTTCCTTGCCAAAACTCAATTCTTCTGGGAATTACGCGATAACCACCCCAGTTTTCAGGACGTTGAATGGGCTTGTTACTTTGCTTTTTTAAAAATAACTGGTGAAGCATTTCTATATAATTTCTATCGGGAATAGTAGTGCTTTGTTCCGAAATGCTAGCACTTACCTGACTTTCAAATGGGCGGGTTGCAAAATAAGCATCCGATTCTTTTTGAGATACTTTTACTACTTCTCCTTCAATGCGAACTTGTCGTTCTAATTCTTTCCAAAAGAAAACCAATGCTACATTTGGATTTTTTTTTATATGATTACCTTTACGACTTTCGTAGTTAGTAAAAAAACAAAATCCTTTTTCGTCAAAACCTTTTAATAAAACAATACGAGCTGAAGGAAAACCTTTGGTTGAAATTGTTGCAAGTGTCATAGCAGTAGGTTCTTCCACTTCTGCTGCAAGAGCTTCATCCACCCATTTCCCAAATTGTTTAAAAGGATTGGAATCAATATTGCTTTCGATTAATTGAAATTTTTTATAATCTTTCCTTATTTTTGCAATCTCGTCTTGCATGATTTTAAATTTTTCACAAAATTACTATAACAATGCTAAAAATTAAAAATTATCTTTCAATAATAGGATTTATTATCTTTTTTCAAAACGGTTTTTCGCAGTCATCAGCTATAATGTACAGTGATGCGGTTGATTTGATGCATAAAAACAAATATATTGAAGCTATTGAGGTTTATAATAAAATTATTACAAAAAGTCCATTTTACTATGAAGCTTTTGCAGATAGAGGAAACTGTTTTTTTGCATTGGGTAAAAATGAAGAAGCTTTAAAAGACTATAATACTTCTATTTCAAAAAATAAAGATTATTATTTAGTATATTTCTACAGAGGAATTTACTATTTAAAACAACAAAATTATAAAGCTGCTTTAAGCGATTTTAATAAAACGATTAATATTAAACCCAATTTTGCAAGTGTTTATCAAAAACGAGCCATAATGTATGAAGAAAGCCACGATTATGAAAAATCACTGGCAGATTATAATAAATCAATAGAGTATGAAAAGTCAAATTCTGTATTGTATTTTGAAAGAGGTAACGTATATGCTAAACAGAAAAAATACACTGAAGCTAATAATGATTTCACTAAAGCCATAACATTAAAGAACGATTATACAGAAGCATATCACGAAAGAGCAAAACTAAACTGGGAAAAAGGAAATCCGACAACAGCAATAAACGACCTTACAAAATTGATTTCGTTGAATTATAATTTAAAAGAAATTTTAGCCGAAAGAGGTGACGCTTATTTTCAAATAAAAAAATACACTGAAGCATTGGCAGATTATACGCAGTTGACAATTGTACTTAAAGTATCTTTGCCTGCAGTATTTATTAAAAAAGCTTATTGTAATTCAGTTTTGGGCAATAATGATGCAGCTTTGAAAGATTATTCGAAGGTTATCAATTCAGAACGTGACAACGAAGACGCATTGATTAAGCGTGCAGAATTATATGTTAAGCTTAATAAAGCAGTTCCGGCAATGGCTGATTTTAAAAGAGTTTTGATTATTAATCCCAAAAATATTGAAGCTTTAAAGGGTAGAGCGAAGGTATATATGTATCAGAAAAGATATGATTTAGCCATAGAGGACTTAAATGAAGCGATAAAGATAAAACAAGATGGCGAAGCTTTTTATATGAGAGGAGCTATTAAAAGCATCCAAAAAGATAAAAAAGGAAGTTGTGAAGATTTAAAAGCAGCAGCAAGTTTAGGTTACGAAGAAGCTTTATCAAAAGTAGAAGAATATTGCCCTTAAAACCAGCTTGTAACAAATATAAATTATACTAATCAGAACAATTAATAAATTCCTAATGATTGAAAATATAGGAATTTACTCGATATGCTGTGTTTGAATCCCAATCATTATATTGTGTACCATTACTTATAACCCAGTCGATTAATTTTAAGTATGCTTTTGTAATTTCTGTTTTTTCAATAGGATATTGAAAGCTTTGGTAAGTATTAATAGCCCAAGGTAAATTTGTTTTTGTTCTGTAATATCTTCCGATTCCAGGATTACTGTCATCTTGAAGTGTTCCAAATAAAGCAGTATTTGCTAATGAAGTAGGTTTGTGGTCTGCTAAGTGAACTTCTCTTCCTCTATTTTGATTTACAATGATAAAAGGGTTAAATGTATTGGAGCCTAACTGAGAGATATTTACTGGTCCGGAAGATCCGGCTACTCCATTTTCAATAAAGCTAACTTTAATGTTAATAATTTGAGGTGTGGAGTAAGGAGCCCCTAATGTTGTATTAACGCCTGTAGTATTTCCTCCAGGATAAGGTAAAACATCATATACATTTCCAATAGCTATTATAGTTGCACTTGTTTGCCCATTTTCTGTTCCATTAGCTGCTATCGAATATATACTTCCTGGTTTTATAATAGCTCCGGTAACATTTCTTATTGAATTTGGATTTATATTAGTTAATTCAAATCCAAATCCATTCTTAAAACTTGCTCCAATAGCACGAACTTTAAACTGATAATCTATTTCAACTACTTGATTTTCTACATCTGATATTACTTCCGAATTATAATCAACCACCACATCATTGAAATCGAAATCTCCTTTTGCTGGCCATAAATCCTCAAAAGCTAAAGATGAAAAATGATTTTGTATAGGGAAAAAATATTTATTTGCTCTGTATGGATTATTTGGAAACGCATCCTGAATATCTTCAACACCATCATTATCTGTATCTTGAATTGTTAGCAAAGGCGAACAATTATTGGCTGAATTAGACCAATAATTTCCGGGTATAACAAAATCATCACCATAAATTCTCGAATCTCCTCCTGTTCCGACAAAACTAATTCTAATTTTATAAACTTTATCAGAATTAGCTATTGAAGTTGGTATAGTAGAAGAAATAGTTTTCTGATTAGTATTTATAGAACTCCATTTAGTAGAATCAAAAATTACAGGAGTTGCTTCATAGTATGGCGGATTAAGTGGTTCATAAGCAATATAAGAAAAAATAATTCCTCTGGTAGTTCCGTTTGCTGCACTTAATTTTGCTTTAAATGTAATATTTCCAGAACCCATTTTCATCCATGGTGTTTTGATAAAGCAAGCAGTAGGCAGAGGATTTGTTAATAGGTTGCTTTGAACTGAATAACTTCCGGTAATTGCTAAATTGTCATTTACATAACTAACAGTTTCTAAATCCCAGCAAGCTGATGTTTCATTGGTTTTATTGCCAGACTCGCAAGTTAATGTTAACTGAGCATGTGTGCTGGAAGTCAATATTAACCCAACGAATAATATTATTCCAATACCAGTGGTTATAGTTTTCATATTAATTATCCATTTTTAAATTAAAAACTATTCAAATCAAATATACAATCAATAGTATTATTTGATATGGCAACTTTCTTTGAAAATTGTCCATATTGAACTATAACATCATTGATAGATGTTGGAATTGTGATGTTTGTTTCAAGCTTTATGTTTGGTTTAATAACACCTCTGAAATATAAATCACCATTTATATTTTTAATAGTAGCTGTCATAAAATGAGATCCTTGTATTTTTACTTTCACATTTTTTACTGTCTGCCAACTAAAGCTAGCTGCAGATGTTAATTCTGACATATTATTAGGTTTATCCGAAGAAACAGTTGAGTTAAGATTTGGAATAACGACTTCTTCTTTTTTACAACTGAAAATTCCAATTGTAAGTATTAAAAAAAAGAATAAAATAAATTTTGCTTTCATTGGTAATCATTTAATAAAAAATAATTAAAAAACAATTAAAAAACAATTGAAATTACAATCTTAAGAGCTATTATTTACTTGATATCCCTAGAAAAGGAGAGAAATTAAATTTGTATGCTTTCAAATAAAACACTTGTATCTATCATTTTGTTTTTAATAATGTAAAAATACAGTTTTAATAAGTAAAAGCTTGTAGGTAAATTCTGAAATTATTGTAGGATAAAACCTACACATATGGTGTAAATCAATTTTACATTCTCTTATTAAAACAACAAGAGTCTGCTTACTAAAGATAAGCAGACTCTTGTTGTTATTTTAATGAATATCAAAATTAATCTATATACAGCACTAATCCTTTTAGATACTCACTTTCTGGATGGTAAATGTTAATCGGGTGGTCAGGTCCCTGCGACAATTGGTGCAGGATTTTGACTTTTCTTTTGGCTTGAGCAGCGGCTGTAAACACCATCGTTCTGAAATCTTCGTTTGAAATTGCCTGAGAACAGGAAAAAGTAAAAAGAATACCTCCTTTTTTAATTTTATGAATTACCTTGTTATTGATATTTCTATAGCCTTTCAATCCCTTTTCTCTTAAATGCAGATGTTTGGCAAATGCAGGCGGATCCAGCACAATTACATCATAGTCACTATCCATGTTTTCAAGAAAATCAAAAGCATCGGTAGCAAAAGACGCATGATTTTCGATGGTGCCAAAGTTAAGGGCAATGTTTTTATTACATAAATCTATTGCTTTTTGCGAACTGTCAACACTGTGAACCATGCTGGCACCTCCTTTTAAGGCAGATACAGAAAAACCTCCTGTATAGCCAAATACATTCAATACTTTTTTTCCGGCACAATATTTTTCGAGTAATTTTCGGTTTTCTCTCTGGTCAATAAAAAAACCTGTTTTTTGCCCTCCCTGAATATCTACAATAAACTGATTATCATATTCTTTTACAATAATTTCAGAAGTTTTTTCATTCAACAAATATCCATTCTCGTTTTCATTGCTTTCTCCTTTGGTAAGCGTAGATTCGCTTTTATTATAAATGCTTTTCAGCTGATCTCCCAACAATTCTCTTAGTACTTTTACAAAACTATCTTTCAATAAAAACATACCGTAAGAATGAAATTGAATTACCGCATTGCCATCGTAATAATCAATAATCAGGCCTGGCATTAAATCTCCTTCTCCGTGAACTAACCTGAAAGTATTGGTTGTATTATTATCTAACAACCCTATAGTTTTTCTCAAGTTGATAGCTTTTTGAATTTTATTTTTCCAGAAATCATCATCGATAATGGCTTGCTCAAAGGTGAAAATTCTAACAGTAATACTTCCTTCTTCCTGATAATGCCCAGTAGCAATGTATTTTTTCTCCGAATCAAATATCTCTACAATTTCTCCATCTGTTAATTCTTTGGTAACAGCTTCAATTGCACCTGAAAAAACCCAAGGATGAAAGCGTTGCAAAGATCTTTCTTTACCTGGTTTTAATATGATTTTTGTATAATTGTTTGTCATAATAAGAATTTAATAAATGTAAACCACTTTTTTTGTTTCAAAATACGCTTCTTCAAAAAAATCTTTAATCTCAAAAACTTTATTTTTGTGGCTAATGTCTACAAGTTCTTCTGTTAAATCTCCCCCTTTCAGATAGATAATACCATTAAGGCGTTCGTTCTTTTGGTTTTTTGATATTTTGCTGTTTACCCATTCCTGAAACTCAGGTAATTTGGTAACGGCTCTGCTGACAATAAAATCATAAGTTGCATGGAGTTCTTCAGCTCTTATTTTTTGAAAAGTCACATTATTAAGTCCCAATTCTGTTACAATTGCTTCTACTACGGTTATTTTCTTGCCAATGCAATCGATTAAATGGAAATTAGATTCGGGGAATAGTATTGCCAACGGAATACCTGGAAAACCACCACCTGTACCAACATCTAAAATAGAAGTTCCTTTTCTAAAACGAATAATTTTTGCTATCGCCAACGAATGAAGAATGTGGTTAATTGGCAAATTTTCAATATCTTTTCTTGAAATTACATTGATTTTTGCATTCCACTCGGTATATAAAGGTATTAATTTCTCGAACATCTCTATTTGTTCCGAGTTGATATCTGGAAAATATTTGTTGATAATATTCATAAAAACAATATATTAGTATTATTTTTTATAACATTGTTTTGTGCAAAAACAAATTCATATTACAAAAATTTGAATTTGCAAAATTATACTTTTGTGCTTAATAATAGATAATTACTTTTAAAACTACAATCTTCAACTAATGAAATATCTTAATAAAATTATAAGTTTTTTACTTATTTGTTCTTGTTATAGCATTTTTGCCCAAAATGAAAAGCAACAAATAACTGTTAAAGATTACATTGAAACCTATAAAGAGATTGCTCAACAAAATATGAAAAATTTTAAAATTCCAGCAAGCATTACATTGGCACAAGGAATTTTAGAATCAGCAAATGGTAATAGTGATTTAGCGATTATAGCCAATAATCATTTTGGTATAAAATGTACAAGCGATTGGCTGGGAGAAAAATATTATAAAGATGATGATGCAAAAGATGAATGTTTTAGAGTGTATAAAGCAGCTTTTGAGTCATTTAAAGATCATTCTAGTTTTTTAACGACAAGGACTAGGTACGCTTCGCTTTTTTTACTCAACATAACTGACTACAAAGCATGGGCACAAGGCTTGAAAGATGCAGGCTATGCTACAAATCCCAAGTATCCTCAATTATTAATCAAAATTATTGAAGATAATAAATTATTTGAACTGGATAGTGCTTATTTATCTCAAAACTATATTCAATCGACAGAAAATAAGATAGTTAAAACTAATGAAATTGAAGACTTTGAAGTAGTAACAATAGGGAATAACAACCGCAAAGTATTTTTAAATAACAATATAAAATTTATTCTTGCAAAAAAGGGGGATAATTTTTATAAAATAGCGATAAATTTTGAAATGAAACCGGGTGAATTGTACCGGTATAACGATTTTTCTGTAGACTACTTATTGAAGGAAGGCGAAAAAGTTTATTTACAACCCAAACGACGCAAAGGTTCTGCTGAGTTTCATGTTGTAAAAGCTAACGAAACCATGTTTAGTATTTCCCAACTTTATGGGATTAAATTAAAACATTTGTATAAGAAAAATAGATTAGTAGAAGGAACTCCCGCTGTTGTAGGGGATAAGCTATGGCTGCGAAAAAAGAAACCTTTATAAAAAATCAATATGTTGAGCTAAAAAAAGCATTACTGATGTCTCAAAACAAATAGCCATTGGAATACTTGCAAAGACTGAAAATAAAAGGAATCAGTTCATACAACTAAAAAGTTATTATGAACTTGAAGGCATAGGAAAAGTTATTCTATATTTAATCTCTTTGGGTAAATTCCTAGTCGCTTGCTGCGAAAAATAAGACAAATAATCCATCAAGATAACTCGTCTGCTTGCTGCGGGTAGATTTATTTTAAATCTTTAATAATACTTTAGAACTATCAAAAAAAAGCAGTCGTAAAGACTGCTTTTTAAAGTTCAAATAGTTTATGATTACCAAATTACTGCACGGTCAGCTTCTGGTTTGAATCGTTTATCCGTTGGTTGAATCTTAAATGCTTTATAAAATTCAGGAATATTATATACTATGCAATTTACTCTAGCTACAGCTGGTGAATGAACGTCTTCTTTCAAACGGCTCATCAACTCTTTGTCACGGATATTTCCACGCCAAACTTGAGCATAAGACAAGAAGAAACGTTGTTCTGGTGTAAATCCGTCAATTGCTTTATTATCTTTCCCTTGCATAGCTTTCTGTAATGCTGCATAAGATACTGTTACACCACCCATATCAGCAATGTTTTCACCAATGGTTAATTTACCATCTACATGTAATGAATCTAAAATTTTAAAATTATCGTATTGTTCAACTAATACTTTTGTTTGTTTTTCAAAATTTATTGCGTCTTCTTTAATCCACCAATCTCTTAAATTACCTTCTTTGTCGTATTGACGACCTTGATCATCAAAACCGTGGGTCATTTCGTGACCAATGATAGCTCCAATAGCTCCATAATTAACAGCATCATCAGCATTCATAAAAAAGAATGGAGGTTGTAAAATTCCAGCTGGGAAAACAATTTCGTTCATGTTTGGACTATAATAAGCATTGATGGTTTGAGGTGTCATTCCCCATTCAGTGCGGTCAACCGGTTTGCCAATTTTTGCAATTTCGCGTGCAAATGTAAAACGGCTTGCGTTAATTACGTTTTCAAAATAAGAGTTCTTAGCAATAGTTAAACTTGCATAATCAATCCATTTGTCAGGATAACCAACTTTTACATTAATTTTTTCCAATTTTAAGATAGCTTCTTTCTTGGTAACATCGCTCATCCATTTCAAGTTCTGGATACGATCTTTTAACGCAGCTTTTAGGTTTCCGCATAATTCAACCATACGTTGCTTGGCTTTTGCAGGGAAATATTTTTCAACATAAAGTTGACCAACTGCTTCACCTAATGCGTCCGAAGTTTCATTTAAAACTCTTTTCCAACGTGGTTTCATTTCGGTAACACCTCTTAGAACAGTTCCGTTAAAAGCAAAATTTTGTTTTACAAAAGCATCTGAAAGATAAGGAGCTGCTGTGCGAATTAAGTTCCATTTAAAATATGTTTTCCATTGATCAACTGGGATTTTAGTGGTCATCTTAGCCATTTCAGCTATAAATTTGGGCTGACCTACATTGATTTCATCAGTTTTTGGTAAACCTAAGGTTTGGAAATAAGCAGTCCAATCATATTGTGGAGCTATTTTCTTTAAACCTTCCAGATTATTTTTGTTATAATTGGCAATTGGGTCGCGAAGGGCTAAACGGGTAGAAGAAACATTGGCAAGTTGAGTTTCTAATTGCATAATTTGTTCGGCAATTTTAGCAGCTTGTTCTTTGGCTTCTCCTGTTAACTCAAACATTTTAGCAATATGTTTCACATATTCGCCACGAATTTCTTTTGAACGTTCGTCAGTTGACAAATAATAATCTCTATCAGCTAAGCCTAAACCTCCCTGATAGAAATTTGCGATGATAGCATTGCTGTTTTTTTCGTCTTGTCCAGCATAAAAATAGAATAAAGTTGACATTCCGGAAGCTTGCATATAAGCAATGTGTTTTTGAACATCTGTAAGCGTTTTAATAGCTGCAATTTTATCCAATTCAGGTTGAATGGCTTTGATTCCTTCTTTTTCAAGCTTTACAGTATCCATACCTGTAGCAAAAAAATCTCCAATCTTTTGTTGAACAGAACCAGCTTTTGCATCTTTTGCAGCAGCAGCTTCGTCCATAATGGTTTGTAACTGTTTGTAGTTTTCTTCCATTAATGTTTCGAAAGCACCCCAACGACTGTTATCAGCTGGAATTGGATTGTTTTTCATCCAGCTGCCATTGGCATATTGGTAAAAATCATCACCAGGACGAACCGTAGTATCCATATTTACAATATTGATAGCTGGTTCTTCTTTAGCTGTTTGGCTTTTTTTAGGACTACAACCAACAACCATGGTTAAGGCAATAATTCCTACAAAAGCAGTAGTAATTGTTTTATGTTTCATTTTATTGATATAAAGTTATTTATTAATATTATTAAAGGGCAAAAGTAAATATTATTTGATAATCCTATCTATTTTTAAAGAATAATTAAGAAAATATATTTTATACTAAATGGAGATATACTTTCACTTTGAGAACAAAGATTATCTTTTTAAACTTAGAAAATAAGAGGGGGTTTTTATCTGAAATTTTGAATCAAGCAATTTAAAATAGGCTAAAAGTAATACCCGTATAAATTTTTTGAAAAGAAAAATATACTTTTGCAGATGTTTATTCGTTTTATTTAAAATCAACAGGGATGAAAAAAAGGAGTTTATTATTAGTTTCAGCAATATTATTTTGGGGTTTAGGGTTCTCGCAACAACTAACTGAAAAGCAAGTTAAGATTTACATTGGAAGTTTGAAATGTGAAAAGCAAGTTGAAATTTCCAGAAATGAATTATTAAATGTAGGACGTTTCACCTTTGTTGTAAATGACACAGATACTATAAAAACGGTGAGTTACTCAATGCAAATGCTTAAAGCAGATTATTTAACTGAAAAAACTATTTCAAGAGGTCCTATTTTTACGCCAACGATGAAAAACTACATTAGGTATAATAAGAAAGAAACAAAGAGCACAAAAATATGGGTTGAAAAAATCACCATAAAATATAAAGAAGAAGAGCCGTTGGAATTGCCAGCATTCACGATATTAATAAAAGATTAGTCTTTTTTAAGGAAGCAACAAACAACTATCGCCATAGCTTAAAAAGCGATAATCATTTTCAAGTGCATAATCGTAAATTTCTTTCCATTTTTCGCCAATCAATGCGGTGATTAATAGTAATAATGTGCTGCGTGGTTGATGAAAATTAGTGATTATCCCTTTGGTAATTTTAAATTGATAACCCGGTAGTATCATCATTTGTGTTTGTCCGCTTAACACATCTATTTTACGACTATTCATAAAAGAAAGAATGCTTTGTAAAGCAATTAATATACTTATACCAGCAGCATTATATTTTTCCTGATAAGCATCCCATTGCAAAACATCTAAGTCTTCAAATGTTTGCTCACCGAGGTATAATTTAACGCCAAACCAATACAAAGATTCGAGTGTTCGGGTACTGGTAGTCCCCACAGGAATGATGTTTTTATCGATATTTTCAATAAGATCTTCAATAAGTTTACGTTCGATATACACTTTTTCGCTGTGCATAGTATGCTGATCGATTGTATCGGATGTTACTGGCTTAAAGGTTCCGGCTCCAACATGTAATGTCAGGTTTTCGCATTTAATTCCTTTTGATTTTAGTTGGTTAAACGTTGTTTCAGTAAAATGAAGCCCGGCAGTAGGAGCAGCAACAGAGCCATTTCTTTCAGCATATATGGTTTGATATCGAATATTATCCTTTTCTACAGCGGCTCTATTTAAGTATGGGGGTAAAGGAATTACACCTAATTTATCTAAAACTTCTGCAAAGGTGAGGGATGCATCATCCCAGGAAAATTCAACAAACCATGCATTTTCGACAGCTTCTTTGCGTTCGGCTTTTATGATATGTATTGAGCCATTGTGTTCAAATTGCTTTTCGATAAAAGTATCTTTCCATCGCTTATTGTTTCCTATAAAACATTTCCATATACAACTGCTTTTCTGCTGAAAGGCTAGTTGAATATCTATCGTATTTTCTGCAGGCTCCAAACAAAAAATTTCAATAATACTCCCTGTTTCCTTCTTGAACAGCAAACGAGCATGAATAACTTTGGTATTATTGAAGATCAGCAATGTATTTTCAGGCAAAAGTTCAGGTATTTCATCAAAAGAATGTGTAGTATATTTATCCTTTTTATAGACCAATAATTTGGATGAATCACGGTTTTCGAGTGGGAAACGAGCAATGCGCTCATCGGGCAAAGGATAGTCAAAGTCGTTGATATTGATTTTACACGGATCAATCATGTAGATTTTTTTGCAAAGATATGAAAGAAAAAAAGAATTTCTCAATAGCAGTAATTCAATAAAAATAAAAACGTCAACTACATAAGTAATTGACGTTTTAGTGACCCCGCCAGGATTCAAACCTGGAACCTTCTGATCCGTAGTCAGATACTCTATTCAGTTAAGCTACGGGGCCTTGCTTTGAGTCTGCAAAGATACAAAAATTATTCTTGGATATATTTATTTCTTTAAAAATTTTTGCCGGAATTTTGCGTTTATTTACGCTGTAACCGAAATTTCACGTAAATTTGTATAATAATTCTAAAGCATATTCATGATGTCGATATATAAGAAATTTTATTTATTACTTACTGTTATATTGTTATATACATCTTTCTCTTTTGCTCAATTTTCGGCAAAACCTCTTCAGCTTATACCTCCAATTACCATTGAGAATGAGATTACAACTCCAAACAGTAAAGAGTTTGGGACTGTCGACCGACGTGGACTGGTGTTTGGAATAAATATGGGAATGCTCAAAGCAAACGGGCACTCAGCGCTTTATTATAATGGAAGTCCTGACAACGAAAATAATATCAAATATATTTTAGATAATAAATATTATAATGATGAAATAAAGAAACAATTAAATAACTACGCATTTAAGCTTTATAGTTTTCCAACCACCATGTCGTATGATGCTTCGATAATGGTTGGGTTTCATGCTCGATATAATTTTACGAATACAGCAGGTATCTTTATTCAATTTAATTTTTCGAAATTAAATACTACTGGGCAATTTGCCTTAAGTACAGATTCTGTAAACTATACTTCACAAGCTTCTTTGCGTTACTATTCTATTTATGGTCAGGAACAAAGAAGTTATATTGATATTGGTTTTCAAAAGCAATGGTTTTTAGGAAAATTAAGCAATTTCTTTTTCGAAGGAGGCATTAATTTTACCAATGTTTTGGTAAAAAAATCGGGTATTATTATTGGTGACTTGGATTATAGCATCGTAAATGTTTATGGAAGTCAGAAATATATTCCCAATGCGGGCATGCAACCTTATGATATCAGACAAGGCGGCATCGGTTTTGGCGTTTTTGGAGGTGGGGGAGTTTGTTTGAATTTCAACGAGAAGCTGAGTATTGAGCCCGGTTTGAATGTATATTATCAAAGTATTAATCTGGCCAATTATGACCAATATCGGATTAACTACACGCTGTTTGTGAGATTGGTGTTACGTGATTTTCTATAGGCTGATAAAGAAGTATGATAGATTTTCAAGAATTAACTCCTTCCGATAAACTTATTCTTAAGAAAATTAAGAAAATCTATGAAAATTCTTTTCCTCCTGACGAAAGGAGGCTTTTTAAGAAAGTTGTTAACTTACTTAACGATACCAGATTTTCTCTTTCTGCAATCAAGTTCGAAAACGAGGTGGTGGGCATGCTTTCACTATGGGATTTTACCAGTTTTGTTTATATTGAGCATTTTGCAATTTCAGAAGAATTCAGAAACAATGGTTTGGGGAGTTATGTACTTAAAAAGCTGATACAGGACGAAAATCGTCAAATTGTGTTGGAAGTTGAATTGCCTGAGGATGTATTTTCGTTAAAAAGGATAAAATTTTATGAACGATTTGGCTTTTACATTTGTCGTGAGTCGTATATTCAACCGCCATATGACGATAGAGGTAAAGAAGCTCTTCCAATGTTGATTATGGCAAAACCAGAGATTGATTCATCCTTTATATTTGAAGATATTAGAAAAACTATTCATCAAAAAGTTTACTTTTTTTTTGAATAAATAATATAGAATACATTAAATCTGTATTTTGAAAAATAGAAAACGAGTAAGATAGTTATACGATTTTAAATAATAAAAAAACCACTCAATAATGAGTGGTTTTTTTGTGGGAATTACTGGGGTCGAACCAGTGACCCCCTGCTTGTAAGGCAGGTGCTCTAAACCAACTGAGCTAAACTCCCTTTTTCCAAATTGGATTGCAAAATTAATGTTTTTTTTAATACTACCAAATAAATATTTCCATTTTTTAGTGCAAAATTAAAAAAAAACCTGTAGGTTTGTACTTTAATCATATTTCACAACGTGGCAAAATTATATCTTTTTCTTAAAACCCTTTGTTTTATTGGTTTTCTGTCATTTTTAGCTTCTTGTAATTCAACACGTAAGTTACAAGAAGATCAATTTCTTTTAAAGAAAAATAAAATAATTAATAACAGTAACAATATTAGTAACGAGATTATTAAAGGATTAATAAAACAACTGCCTAATAAAAAATTTATTGGTATCAAATTTAAACTTGGTTTTTACAATCTTGCCAGAAAAGAAAATCCTAAGGGATTTAGCAAATTTTTAATGAAAATTGGAGAGCCTCCGGTTGTGCTGGATACCTCTTTAGTAAATTCTACTTTAAAAAAAATGAAGCTTTACTTAGATAATCATGGATTTTTTAACTCAAATGTTGAAAAAAGAATAGATTATCCTAAAAAAATGAAAGCAACTGTAATTTATAAAATTGATGCTAGTAAACCATATAAATTAAATGATATAAATTATATAGTTGAAGATGAAAATCTTAAACATTTTGTTTTCAGTACACTAAATAACTCATTAATAAAAAGTGGAGATAATTATGATATTGATCAATTTGACAAAGAAAGAGAACGGATAGTTACAAATTTGAAAAATCAAGGTTACTTTGCATTTTCTAAAGATTATATTGTATATAAAGTTGATAGTACATTGAATGACAATATGATGAATGTTACAATGTTAATAAGAAGTCCAATTATTAATTCAACTATTTTTCCTGATAGTGTTATAAAAACTAATCATAAACGATTTAAAATTCGTAATATTTGTATTTTTCCTGATTATAATCCGTTACTCTCCGATTCTGTTAAAAAGGATACTTTGTTACTTAATGTTCCTCAATTTGAAGATAAAACAATTCTTAATCATTATTTTTTTATTCACAATAGTGAAATAAAAATAAAACCAAAAACTTTCTCGCAATCAATTTTCATTAATTCTAACAATTACTTCAATTTAACAGATGCTGAACAAACATATAATCGCTTGGCTGAACTGAGAAATTTTAGATTTATCAATATTGGTTTTGAAGAATTGAAAGAAGATAGCATGGATTTATTGAGAGGGGAAAGTTCTTTGGATTGTAAGATTGAACTTGCAAAAGGCAAAACAAATTCTGTATCTACTGAGCTTGAAGGAAGTAATTCTTCAGGCTACTTCGGTGTTGCGGGGAATATTCTCTTTCAAAATAAAAATATTTTCAAAGGCGCCGAAATTTTTAATATTAAACTAAAAGGTGTTTTAGAAAATCAAAAAATAAACTTGACAGCTGATAAATCTACTATACCTTTGTTTAATACTTTTGAGACGGGTATTGAAACAAGTATTGAAATTCCTAAATTTTTAGTCCCTATTTCTCAAGAACGTTTTCCTAAATATTTTAAACCAAAGACTACGATTAGTGCAGGGTATGATTTTCAAAAACGTCCTGACTTTAAAAGAACTATTACTAATTTATCTTTCGGGTATGACTGGAAACAATCACGATATATTCAGCATATATTTAATCCTGTTGAAATAAATGCTGTTAAAATTTATCCTGACTCTGCTTTTAAAGCAACAATAGATGCTTTTGCAGATAAACGTTTGAAATATCAGTATACTGATCATTTTATATTAAATTTAAGATATAGCTTTATATATAATAATCAAGATCCTAATAAGAAGAGGAATTTTACCTTTTTTAGGGCTAATTTTGAATCGGCCGGAAACTTTTTAAATGGAATAAAGAAAGTATTTGATGATACGCGAAATCAAAGTGGAGATTATGAGGTATTTAATTTAATTTATTCTCAATATTTACGTTTTGATATTGAATTGAAAAGGTATATTTATTTTAACTTAAATAACTATTTGGTTTTAAGAGCAGTTTCTGGAATCGGTTTTCCTTATGGTAATTCAAGGCAATTACCATATGAGAAGAGTTTTATTGCTGGCGGAGCCAATGATATCAGAGCTTGGCGATTGCGTTCATTGGGCCCTGGTTCTTATTTTGATGCTAAATCAGAAAATTTTGATCGTATAGGTGATATCTCATTAGAATTTAATGTTGAAAATCGTTTTCAAATTTATAAAATATTGCAAGGTGCTATTTTTGTTGATGCTGGTAATATATGGCTTAATAAAGCTAATGTATTATTTCCTAATGGAGAGATACAGGCTGATAAGTTCTTAAAACAAATTGCTATTGGAACTGGTTTTGGAGCTAGGTTGGACTTCTCTTTTCTTCTTATACGAGTTGATGCTGCAATTCCACTAAGAAATCCATCAAAAACATCAGATCGAGAATGGGTAATTGCTCATTCCAGTTTAAGAGATTTCGTTTTAAATTTCGGTATTGGATACCCATTCTAATATAAAAGCCTGATAAACGTTGATTTATCAGGCTTTTATATTAGAAATTTATTTTTTTACTCAATGTGTTTTTCAGCTACCTGTAAAACTTCATAAGTATCAGCATCATATACGAAAGCTACCACGGTACAATGTTTACTTTCCCATATTGGGTCAAGAGCAAATAAAATATTTTGAGATAACTCTGTGTTAATTGGTGTATTAGTTTGTCCATCAGTTAAATCGATACCCCATTTTCCGTTTACATCTCCTCTTAATACATGACAATGGACATAATTAGTAACCAAAGTGTTTGCATTTTGTTGTGGTGCTATAATACTATCTTCTGTTATAACTATCTGTAGTTTTAACTTCTTCTTTGTGGTTTTCAAGAATTTAGTTTTAACTTGTCCAATAAGCTTTCTGTCAGAATTACTATAAGAGGTAGTTATATCAATATCAACTTCAGGGATTTCTGTCAATATACTTCCTGTTTTTGCAGCCCAAGCATTTGGGTTAATAACATGTGTTGTGGTCGGAAATCCAACCCTGTTAATTAAGCCATTTGGATTACCTACGTTACTAATACCAAAAAAATTATCCCATTCAGTTCCTGCTGTTGTTCTAAAATCTTCAGGGAAATTAGGTGAAGAGGGAGTAGCAAAATAACCTGCATGTATAGCTATAACTACAATTTTATCTCCATACAATTCTTTTAAATTAGTTGCTATTATTGCTGCTGATGGGCAATTGGGACATTTATGTCCTGTATAATCCTCAATTAGAATTCTTTTACCATACCAATCTTTTGCAGGAACAGGAGATGTATAAGGTTCATCGACTTTATCGCAGGATGATAAAAAGATTGAAGCAAAAAATAGAAATATTAAATATATATTTTTCATAATATTAGGGATAAGAAATTAAAAACTACTGGTAATTGTAATGTTAAAGCCATAAGCAGCAGGTACTTGCCTGCAAACCCCACCTACACACAAAATCCCTTCGCGTTGTTTGCCATACGACATTTGAATTCTACTTGAGTTTCTGTTATAACCAACTCCGACATTATAATAATGGATTTTCTTTACATCAATTTCATTCCCATAATTATATTGATCAGAAACAGAGAAAAACCACTGAGGTGCAATGGAATATTCAAGCATTCCCATTACCCAGTTTCCTTCATCTTGCTTGGTGCTTAAATGTTGTATTTCTGTTCTTATTGATCTAATAGGTGTGATTTTATAATTGATATCTGCAATCAATACATTTGCATAAACAGAAGGTAAGCCAGGATGTCCTTCTATTACAGCTTGGTTATAAACTAAATTAACCCAGGACAAAGAACCTTTTAGTTTATTATTGATTTTTTTAGAGATTTCTATATTAAAATCTTGAAAATATAATTCCTTTCCAAATTTGAAGAAATTTGATGTATAGCCTTTAGTTCCCTCTTTATCAATTAAAGTTGTATCATTTATAGCAGATTTATCTAAAGAGTTTGCTCTTGAGTAGTTTAGTTTGATTTCAGTACCATATTTTCCCCCTAATATAGTGTTTTTTGGAATTGTATAAACGATTTCTCCTTGTACTCCCATTTCTCCATTAGGTTGAGTGGCATAAGGATATATAGCAGAAAGACTGTATGCATGTTGTTTGGTAAGTGTTGGTAAATAATTAATATTTAGCATGTTTCCAACTTCAGTTCTTTTGGATTTAAAAGCCATGTTATCCACACGTTTACCAGATAATATAATGCCAAATCCTTTTTTAGAATATGCAGCAGAGACTAATAATGCTTCGCCATGTCGGTAAATAAAATTATTCTGAGAATTAGGATCCGGCGATTTGTAAGCATATTCGGCATTTACATTTATTTTCCCTCTCGAAACATTCATTCTTCCTGCAAAAGCTGCTACATTTTCAGGTAAGTTATATTTTTTTGAGGCATCATAGAGAATTTCTTCCGAAGGTTGATATTTACTAATTACGCTTCCACCAATTGTTAATCTTGTTTTACTTTCCGAAAAACTTGAAATAATATCATTTAAAGCAAATTCTGCATCTCCGCCTCTAACAATTCCGGGTCCTACATCCCAAAAAAATCGTTGTGTCCCAATTATTGCCTTTAACATTATACCTTGTGATGGGTTAAAGTTAACACGAATACCATCCATTGCGTTATCATAACCAAGATTTCGTTCTTCGTAACTTCTGAAAATCAAACCACTTCCAAACTGTTCGTAAAAATTACCAACTGTAATATCAAAATCATCAGCTTTATAAGTGGCATAGCGATAAGCAATTCCACTTCCTTTATACCGGTTATCGAAACCTAACATAGGATTTCTATAACTTTCGTATCTTAATCCTGCACTAAAATTACCATTAGAATAAATAATGTTGGCAAAAGCATTCATCAACATCTTTTCTGAAACTTCGTTTGCACCAATTGTACTATCTTTTTGGTAGTATTGTGCATCCAGTTGGAAATTACCTTGTACACTTCCCGAATTTAAAATATTTTGTGAAAATCCAATGAACGGGAAAAATCCTAAGATTACAATGACTTTTAATCTTTTAATCAACGTATTTTTATTCATTTTGTAAATTTTATGTTTTAAAAAATGATATTATTTTTTTTCTGAAATATCTTCTCCTCTGTTTAGTTTCTTTACTAATTCAATTAATTCCAGTTCACTACCTTCGGCAAAAGAAGTATGTTGCCATACAATTTCACCTTTACCATTTAACAAGAAAGTATGAGGAATCATATTTACGTTCATAGCTCTCTTAAAATCTCCATTTACATCTAGTAAAACTTCATAAGTCCAATTGTTGCCATTTACAGTAGGAAGAACTCTTGAGGAAGAACGGGCATCATCAATAGAAACGGCTACTAATTTAACACCGGTTTCTTTTTGCCATTCATCATATACTTCGGCTATTGTAGATAACTCTTTTTGGCAGGGTTTGCACCATAAAGCCCAAAAGCTGATAATGATTGGTTTTCCATTATTTGAAATGTCAGAAGTTTTTATTGTTTTTCCATCGACAGTTTTAATGGTAATAGAAGGAAGTTTTTTAATTTTAGAATCCGGATTTTGTGAAAATCCAAAACTTGTTAATAAAAAACAAGCAGCAATAAAGATAATTTTTTTCATATAAGATTTGTATAAAGTTTTTCAAAATTACGAAAGAATGTAAGCTAAAAATCGAATTAACCTAATTTTAACATGCAAAAAAAAAGCTGTCAGAAGACAGCTTTAAATTGATTATTTTAAACCTAATTTTTTCTTCACCAAAGGTAGGATATCGTCACTTGCATCTTGATAAAGTAAGCTTCCTACACCACTATCAAATATGTAAGAATATTTATTTTCGGCTGCAACTTCTTCTATAGCTTTTTTTGCTTTATCAATAATAGGAGTTAATAATTTTTTCTCTCTATCTTGATAGTCTTTTTGTGCATTATCTCTGAAATCTTCAATTCTAGCTTGCATGTCTTGTAGTTCTTTTGTTTTGGTTTGTTTAATTAACTCCGACATTTGAGCTTGTGATGCTGTAAAATCCTGATATCTTGTTTCTAATTCGCTTTGCATTCCTTTTAGAGTTGCTTCAAGGTCTTTTGCATGTTTTTCCAACGCAGTTTGAGCAGAATCACGGCCTGGCATAATTTTTAATAAGTCATTTGAATTAATATGTCCTAATTTAATAGCTTTTTGAGCATTTGAAAATAAAGGCATACTAAATATACCTAGAATAATAATGATTTTTAATACGTTTTTCATTTTTCTATTGTGTTTTGTTTATAAAATTTCAATTTGCAAAGGTATAAAAATAAATAATTCCAATAATGTGTATATTAAATAACTATTTTATTTTCGGCCACCTATTTTTTGGTTCGGATTTCTATTGGTTGGTGTTGTTTGATTTGGTTTTGCCGAATCAGTTTTGGTTTTTTCTGATTTTTCTGTTTTATTTAATTTATAGCCTAAGTCATTTAAAATATCATCGCTCATGTCGTATTTTGGGTCGGCATACATAATGGTCAAACTGCCAGCTTTGTCGAATACGAAGATATAATTTTTTTCTTGTGATCTCTTTTCAATTGCATTGTATACTTTGTCTTGGATAGGCTTTACTAAATCTTGACGTTTTTTATATAAATCACCATCTTTACCAAATCGTTTTTTCTGTAAATCTTTTGCATCTTTTTCAGATGCAATAATTTCATTTTCACGTTTTTTCTTTACTTCTTCCGGTAAAAGAACAGACTCAGCTTGAAATGCTTTGTAAAGATTATCAATTTCTTTAAATTTTTGTTCAATTTCTTTTTGCCATTGTTTTGATAATGCATCAATTTCAGATTGAGCATCTTTGTATTCAGGAATATTATCCATTATATATTCTGAATCAATATATGCATATTTTTGGGAGAAACTCAACCCTGTTGTGAAAAGCAAAATTGCGATACTAAAAAATATTTTTTTCATGATTAAAAAAATTAAAAATTATATAAAAAGGTTTTGCAAATATTGTGCCAAAATCTCATTTTCTTTTATTAATCGATTGATTGGTTAATAGAGAAATGGAATTGGCCTCCAGATGCATCAGTAAAACCAGGTACTTTATCGAAACCATAGCCCCAGTCTAATCCAAGCATTCCAAACATAGGAAGGAATATTCTAACGCCAAATCCTGTAGATTTATACATGTTAAAAGGATTAAATTCTTTAAATGCTGACCATGCATTTCCGCCTTCAATAAAAGCAAGACCGTAGATAGTTGCATTAGGGTTAAGCGATAATGGGTATCTTAATTCAACGGTATATTTGTCATATACATTTCCTCCAACATAGTTGGTTCCGTTCTTAGGTGTAAGAGAGTTGTTTCCGTAACCTCTCATAGCAACTAATTCTCTTCCATCAAGTGCATATCCGGAAAGCCCGTCTCCACCTAAATAAAATCTTTCGAATGGAGGATATCCAACGTCTTTATTATAATAGCCCAGAAATCCAAATCTAGCTTTTGTATTTAACACCCATTTTCCTGTCAGATTAAAAAACCAAGAAGCTTTAAATTTCCATTTATGATATTCTAAAAATTTATATTTTTCCTGATCAGTTTGCTTTGAGTAATCTTTTTTTGAAATTAAAGAATAAGGAGGTGTAAATTGCATTGATAATGACAACTCTGAACCTGAACGGGCATAAATAGGAGCATCTATTGAATTTCGTGATATTGTTAATCCGTAATTCAGGTTGTTTGAATATCCATTACTGAATGAAAATAATGATCCATAATTATTTAAAGTGTAGTTTTGTAAACTGACGGCATGATAAATTGTAAAATAATCATCAGGCCATTTTACTCTCTTGCCCAGACCTACTGTAATACCATTAATTGTAAGAGATGCATAAGATGCATTATCAGAAGCATATCCATTGGTTTGTTTTGAATGGTAAACGGAGACACTTAAAGCATTTGGTTTTTTTCCTCCTAGCCAAGGTTCAGTAAAAGAAGCACTTACTGAATAATAGTATTGTCCATTGGTTTGTCCTCTTAAACTTAATTTTTGTCCATCTCCGGATGGCAATGGCTTCCATGCTTTACCGTTGAAAATATTTCGTGCTGAGAAATTGTTGAACGATAGCCCTAATGTACCAACAACCATACCTCCACCCCAGCCACCTGAGATTTCAACTTGGTCGGATGATGTTTCTTCTACTTGATATTCAATATCAACGGTTCCATTTTCAGGATTAGGTGTGGGAACCGGCTTTATGGTTTCTGCATTAAAATAACGGAGTTGAGCTAATTCTCGCGTAGTTCTTATAATATCGGAACGACTGAATAATTGACCAGGTATCGTTTTTATTTCTCTTATGACAACATGGTCGTTGGTCTTAGTGTTTCCTTTAATTGTAACTTTATTGATACGGGCTTGTTTTCCTTCGCGAATTCTAATTTCAATATCAATGGAATCGTTATTTACCTGTACTTCAACAGGAATTGCCTGAAAGAAAAGATAACCGTCATCCATATATAATGAACTAATATCATAGCCATTAGGATTAAACGAAATATTCTGATTTAATGCATTTTGATTATAAACATCACCTTTACGTATCTTTAAAATATCTCCTAATTGCTTTGAAGAATATTTAGTATTTCCAACAAATGTTATATTATTGAAATAAAACTTTTTACCTTCGTAAACCCAGATGTCAACATTTACTAATTTGTTGTTTACTTTAGAAACAGAATCTTTTACAATTTTAGCATCTCTGAATCCAAGTTCATTGTATTTCGCTATAATTTTTTCTAAATCAGCTTTATAGTCATCTTGTATAAATTTTGATGATTTAAAGAGGTGATATATTCTTTTACGCTTTGTTTCTTTGAGCGCTTTTCTTACTTTATTGTCACTTAAGTATTGATTATCGTGAATATTGATTTCTGCAATTTTAACTTTTTTATTTTTCTGGACATCAATAAGTAACATCACGCTATTGCTTACAGCAGTATCTGGAATTTGTTTAATTTGTACGGTTGTATTTAAATATCCTTTTTTATTGAAATAACTAAAAATACTATTTGAAGTACGAGTAATAACATTTTCTGTTATTACATCACCACTGGAGAGTTTTATTTCTTCTCTTACTTTATCAGCTTCCCCTTTTCTAATTCCAGTAAACCTGAACTTTGAAAGACGAGGTCTTTCCTGAAGGAAGAAATCAAGAAAAATAGTATGACCTTGTATTTTTGTAGCCGAAATTTTAATGTTTTCAAACAGACCTTGTTCCCAAAGCTTATCAATAGCTGTTGATATTTTCTCGCCAGGAATCGTAATTTTTTCACCAACGGATAGCCCTGAAATTAATATGAGCATGTTATTATCTAAAAATTGCACACCAGTAACAGTGATTCCTCCGATTTCATATTCTTTAGGAGTTGAATAATCTATTTCCGATAAATCATTACCTAGAGATATTTGAGCATTAGTAATGGTTGCAGAAAAAGTAAAAAATAAAAGAAGCAAAAATAATCTGAATTTCATCCGTTTAAAAGTTTAATAGTTGTTCGCTGGTCATTCCGAATCGTCTTTCTCTGTTTTGATAATCTAAGATAGCTTCATAAAGATTTTCTTTACGGAAATCAGGCCATAATATAGGCGTAAAATATAGTTCTGTATAAGCAATTTGCCATAGTAAAAAGTTACTAATTCTATATTCTCCACTGGTTCTTATTAGAAGTTCTGGGTCAGGATAATTGGAAGTATTTAGAAAAGAAGAAACAAGATTTTGGTTTATTTCTTCAATTTGTAAATTATTATTCTTTATGTCTTGAGCAATTTGCTGAATAGCATTTGTAATTTCCTGTCTTGAGCTGTAGCTAAGTGCAAGAATGAGTGTCATTTTTGAATTAGATGCTGTATTCTCAATAGCTTTTTGTAATTCGCTGTAAGTTTGAGGCTCTAAGCTTTGTAAATCACCAATAGCCTGCAAGCGAATATTATTGTCATTTAAAGTTTTTGTTTCCTGATTAATAGTTTTTACTAATAAACCCATTAAGGCATCTACTTCGCTCTTAGGACGATTCCAATTTTCAGAAGAAAAAGCATACAATGTAAGGTATTTAATCCCGATTTCAGCAGCAGCTTCAACAGTATCTTTTACTGATAATACACCACTTTCGTGACCAAAAGTACGATCATGCTGACGTTGCTTTGCCCATCTACCATTACCATCCATAATAATGGCAACATGTTGAGGTATTTTGCTTTTATCTAATTGTTCCTTCAAACTCATTATCCTTCTTTTCAATTAGGGGTTTTATAATTTGTTGATATTTAGTAATAAATATTTTCTTTATAATTAAATCCTTTGTCAAAACAACTTGGTCTTGATTTATAACCCAATTTAAAAGTAATGGTTACACCAGCAAAGGAATACCAATCAGTTGTTGATGAATTACCTCTTGATTCGCCCTCTAAGTTACTTGGACGATGAATGATTTTAGTTGGGTTAAGGGGATCTTGGTAAAAAAGTTCTGTTGTACGGTCTGCAAGATAACCTGCAATAAGACCTTTTTCTCCAGCCAATACATTTCTATCAACATAAGTAGTGCTAACATCATCAATATAATCAACGAATGTTTTACGTAAGCCCCATTCAGCACCAATACAAATGACTTTTGAAACGCTGAATTTGAAGCCTAAACCAAAAGGAATTGATAATTGAGTGAGTCCATAAACTTTTTTTGTTGGGTAATTGATAGTACCTTGTCCTTCTGTTCCTAAAGGTTGTAAATCATGCCATACTCCTGCACTATCTATAGCCTGTGGATTATAGTTAAATATTGCTACACCTGCAAATATATAAGGCGAAAAGCGATGACTTTTACTTCCTGTGAAATATTCCCAAAAGTTTAACTCTATTTGTGATGAAAACTCTAAAATATGAGATTTAAAACTTAAATTTCTAATATTTCCAAAATCAGCGTCGCTGGCTTCAACAGTTCCATAAAGCGCATTTAGTTTCAATGCCCAGTGCGGATTTAAATTATATCGGTAAATAAGTCCTCCTGCAAAATTGGGCTTGTAAAATTGACGTGATGGGTTTATGTCGCCCAAATAATAAGATGTCCCGAGCATTACCCCAAGTTCTGAACGTTGTGCGTAAGTGCTTATTGTTAAAAATATTCCGCAAATAATGATGATTATTTTCTTCATTTTCTTCACTTTAATTGTATTGAAAAGACTAAAAAACAGCACTTTGTGATATTATACTGTTTAAAAGACGGTTTTATCATAAGTCAGCAAAAGTAATTTTTTTTTTAGTTTAAAACAATATTATTGAGTGAATTAATCTTAAACCATTGTGCTTTTAACATTTATTATACTTTTAAAACAATTATCAGAAGTAAAATTATTTTTTATGCTCCTGAAAATAGTACAAGAATTGTATTTTATTTAATGATTGAAACTATAACGCAAAAAATATTAATTTCGTGCATCGCTACCCCATAAAAGTTTATGCCTTATAGTAGAGAAAAAGTTTTGATTGTTCATTTTCAATAAATTAATATTAAAAAATTCTTTTTTAACAGTTAATTCTGTAGTAGATGGAACACTTATAAATCTAGAATCGAGACTTGCAAAATAATCGCTCTCGCGAGATTCTACCTGTATTTTAATCAGGCTATTGTCGGGGATTACAATTGGACGTACTGTAAGATTATGTGTAGAAATAGGTGTAATAATAAAGTTTTCGGAGTCAGGTGTAATGATAGGTCCTCCGCAACTAAGTGAATAGGCTGTTGAACCAGTAGGGGTTGCTATTATCAATCCATCAGCCCAATAAGCATTTAAGAATTCATTGTTTACAAAGACTTTTATGGTTAGCATCGAAAGTGGGTTTTTCTTATAAACAGTCATTTCGTTAAGGGCATAATTAAGCTTTCCAAACAAATTATTTTCGGTTTCTATTTTTACCAATGTACGTTTATCTAAAGTATAATTACCTTCGATAATGGCATTGATTGCAGGAATAATCATTTCTTTATTAATACTTGCCAAAAAACCAAGTCGTCCTAAATTTATCCCCAAAATAGGCACACCTGAATCTCTTACTAATGTGATAGTATCCAATAGGGTACCATCGCCTCCAACTGATAGAAGAAAGTTAACCTGATTGTGAATTTCTGTGTGTTCTCTGAAAAATTGAACATCTTTGTTGAATGTAACTTTATTTTCAATTGCTTTAAAAAACGGTTCATAAACCATCATAGCAATACCTGTATTTTCTAATTGTTCTACCAACAATTTCATATATTCAATACTTTCGTTGTTGATATTTTTCCCAAATAATGCAATCTTCATGAAATATATTGTTAAAGAGTTCTTGGTTTTAAAATTTGAAAGAATTTATGATTCTTGATGAAATTGTTTAAATAGATGTCATAAAGTGAATAAATAACCCGCTATCACCTTTTTTGTTTACCGAATATTCCACTCTTAGAACTTTATCGTAATAAGTTACAAAATCAATACCGATTCCCATTCCTATCAGCAGATTGTTTACTAATGAATTATTGATATCATCGTTCTTTTTATAAACATAAGCTGCATCGGCAAACAAATTTACATAAAAAGTATAAGGAATCGTATTAAATTTATCGGTTTTAATAAAATTAATTTTCGATACTCTTTGAGGTAGCAAAGCATATTTGAGATTCGTTTTTAGTAAACCAAAGCCTTGTCCACTAATTACGTAATATTCATATCCTCTTACAAAATCATGTCCAAAACCCAGACCATTCTGAACGTAATATGGATAATCAGGTGTTGTGTTAGCTGTAAAACCAATTGCATCATAAATACGTGGGCTGATTTTCCAAAATTTGCGATAGGTTGATTTTATACTAAAGAAGTTGGTCTTTTCGTCGTTCAGCATTCCAATACCCGATTTATTAATTTCAATATCAAAATAATGTCCTTGTAATGGATAAGGCTTATAATCGCGGTAATCGTTTTTGTATTGATAGTAAAAAGAAAAATATTTTGATGTATTTTGTTGTTGTGTTGAATAATTGGGATTTAGCTTGATGAGTGTATCGGAAAACGTATAGTTTTCATAACTCAGTTGGAGGATATGCGAATTATGTATGTTGCGCCTGTAAGTTACGCCTCCGCCGAAAGAAATGCTTTGTTTTGGATAATTATTATTGTCTTTAAAAAAAACGATAGTATTGTTTATTGTATTCACTGCCACTTCATGATTTCGCATATAGTTTCCGCTAAAGATAAGCCCAAGCGTTTGTTTCTTGTTGATGTAGGGAATTTTATAGGAGATGCCATATTTTTCGTCGTAACCCAAACTGAGCAGAAAGTTGACGGTTTCGTTGCGTCCTCTGAAATTGTAAATGGTAAGGTCAACGCCATAGTTAACTCTTCTGAAATCCTGAGTTTTCCACCATGTGTTGAAGTTTCTGTCAGCAAGATCAAATTGAGGAATGGGCCAGATATACCATCGTTCAGTAACAGTTATATTAATGTTTGCCTTGTTGTCAATAATTGTAGGATTAATTGTTACAAAATTGAAAAGCGAAATGTTCATCAGATTTTCATTACTTTTCTTAATCTTTTGATCTAAGACATCAAGAGAGAGGGAATCGCCAATTTTAAAGACTAATTCCCTAAAGATAATATAGTTTTTGGTGATTTTATTTCCTGAAATAGAGATGTTTTTTACTACTATTAAACTATCATCTGAAGCAAGTCCACGAAATGCAAGTAATATAAAAAGAAAAAAAACCAATAAATGTTTTAGCATTTGCCCAAGCGTTTATTAAATACTTAGATATTTCATTAGCGAATCATATCTGTCTTGCAGGTCTTCGATGATTTCTTGTTCTACAAGTATTGTTTTTACATTGTAGTTGTAACGTTTAAAGGTTTGCAATACAGGAGAAATATCCATACGATTGAGTTTGATGGTAACATCCATTTGAGTGGAATTGCTGTGAGATGTAATGAATAAACTAAGTATTTTTGTATCATTGGATTCTACTATTTGCGCAATTTCTGATAAAGAATAATCATTGGGATTGATTTCGAGTACGATGATACCTCCGAGATTATTAATAGCAGTGCTTGCTGATAAACCGTCAATGAGTTTGCGAAGGGTAATTACTCCAATATATTTATTTTTATTGTCGAGTACAGGAATGAGTGATAGTTTTAATGTTGTGGCTAATTTTATCACTTCAAAAATATGTTGGTTTTCGGTAACAAAAGGATTGTTCAATGAAAGCTTGTGATTGCCGAGTGGTTCATCGAAAATATTTGATGTATATATATCTTCTTCCGTAATTAAACCTAAATAGTTTTCGTTGTTTACGATGGGCAAGTGGTTCACTTTGTATTCGTCCATCCAGGTTAATGCCAATGATGCAGTATCGGAAGTTTTAGCCGGAATAATAGTGTCGTCGGTTAGGTCTTTTGCAAACATGAGTTTTAAAATTTCAATAGTGTATTTAACGTAATATATATTAAAAAGTTATTAAGCAGTTTAAAATTTTGCCAAACCACCTTCTGAGGTTTCTTTGTAAAGACTTGGAATATCATGTCCTGTTTCGCGCATTACTGCAACTACTCTATCAAAACTAACCCTGTGTTTTCCATCGGAAAGCATTGAGTAGATGTTTGCATCCAATGCTCTTGCTGCAGCAAAAGCATTTCTTTCGATACAGGGAATTTGCACCAAACCGCAAACAGGATCGCAGGTTAATCCCAGATGATGTTCGAGTCCCATTTCGGCAGCATATTCAATTTGATTAGGACTGCCTCCAAAAAGTTGATTAGCAGCTGCGGAAGCCATTGAACATGCCGTTCCTATTTCGCCCTGACATCCAACTTCTGCACCGGAAATGGAAGCGTTTTTCTTCACTAAATTTCCTATAAGTCCGGCAGTTGCCAGGGCTTTTAGTATTTTCTTTTCCGAAAATTCGTAGCTTGTATAAAGATGATACAAAACAGCAGGCAATACGCCCGACGAACCACAAGTAGGAGCCGTAACAATTTTGCCTCCTGCAGCATTTTCTTCTGCAACAGCTAGTGCATAAGCAAAAATCAATGACTTACTTTTTAGTGATGCTTTATATCCTGAGGATTTTATAAAATAGGAGGGCGCTCTTCTTTGTAAATGTAAGCCTCCGGGTAAACTTCCTTCGGTATCAATACCTCTTTCGATAGATGCTTTCATTACTTGCCACACTTCGCTCAGATAGTTCCAAAATCCTTTGGTTTCATGTGTTTCAACAAATTCCCAAAGTGTTTTTCCATTCAATTCGCACCACTCCAACACCTCTTTCATTGTAGTGATTGTGTATATAGGTTCGCGTACAATGCTTATTCCTTCTGCCGAAAGATCGCCGCCACCAATGCTGTAAACCATCCACTCATCTGTTTTATCTCCGCTTGCGTTATAGGCTTCAAAAAGCATTGCATTGGGATGAAAAGATTGGAAAATGCCGGGTTCAAAATTAATTTTTATCTCAAAAGGTTTCATTGCTTCAATAATTGCAACATCCGTTAAGTGTCCCTTGCCTGTTGCTGCCAAACTGCCATATAATGTTACACTGAAATGATGTGCCTGTGCATTTTTCTCTTTAAACAACAATGCTGCTTTTCGGGGTCCAATGGTATGACTGCTCGAAGGTCCATTGCCGATTTTATATATTTTACAAATACTTTCCATTTGATTTATTTGGTAGTTTTAGTTTTTTTGTATCCGCTTGGTATTCCATAAAAATGAACAACTTCAATTTTTTTCGACAATGAAAGATCTCCTGCATTGTTACCCAATTCTCCTTCAGGTATTGGTTTGTTTAGTTCTTTAAAATAATCAAGCCAGATGGTAAATGTTTTTCCTGTTTCGGGGTCTTTAAAAGTCATTGGGTGAATTTTAAAGACAGCATGGTTGTTGTTTGCTTTTTTAAAGATATCGTAAATCAATTCCGAACAGTAATAGCTGTTATTGCTGATACAAAATACTTCATCATAAGGGCGACCAATTAATTTGTAAGCTTCTTCGATGGCTTTGGGAATCAAATGCTGGTATTTTAATTTTAATCTACCAACCATTACTTTGGGATTTTTATTGGTATCGCAGCTTTTGGCAAGGAAATCTTTTAAAGCTGTAATGCAAACGCCTTTACCAACGGCTTCAATTACCTCAATATTTCCTGTTTTGTTGCGAACGGCTATGCCTACATGCGAAAACTTTGCGCCATTGTAACCTGTAGTAACTTTTTCAACGGCATCGCAAAAAGGACCACAATCTAAATCCTGAAAAAGGAGGTCGCCTATTTGTAATTCATACGTATCAGTTTGTCCAAAACCATTGAATAAAAAGAGGAAGGAAAAACAAAAGCATAAAAAAACATTTCTTGCAAACTTCATCATCATAACTAATAAGGATAATTTATTGATACATAAAAACTGAAATATTAAATCTTCTGATTTGTTTTTTTTGAACGCTGATAACGCTGATCCCTGAAGGGAAACGCTGATTTAAACGAATTTTAAACAACAACAAATCAGAAATAAAAAAATCCGCGAATATCTGCGTTTACGGAACGTATCCGTTTTATCTGCGTTCTTTATTTTCATTACATAGTTTCTAAAAATTAAAAAAAGTGTATTTACTTTTTAATACTATCTACCATTTATTCCAATGAATATTTTCTTTCTTATATTTATTTTTGGGTACATCTTTTCCGGATGGATAGCCAATAGCAATTACATTCAATGGAATTACATCGGATGGAATTTCCAATATAGTGCGAACCGTTGCCATTTTTTTGTTGTCAGGGAAAACACCTGTCCACACAGCACCCAATTCTAAAGATTCTACCGCAATCAGAATATTCTGACTGGCAGCAGCACAATCTTCTACCCAAAACAATTCGTTTCCGGCGATGTTTTTTTTCTGATCGCCGCATACCACAATTGCTCCGCCTGCTTTGTACAGCATTTTGGCAGAAGGTAAACTATCGGCCATTAAGTTGAGTGTTTTTCTGTCGTTGATTAAGATAAAAACCCAGGGTTGTTTGTTCATAGCCGAAGGGGCAGCCATACCTGCTTTGGCAAGGGTATCCAATGTTTCGTTTGTTAGCATTTTTCCTGTAAATTCTCTAACGCTTTTGCGATTGAGGATGGTAGTGATGGCATCTTTGGTTGGGGTAGTGGTGTTTTCTTTTGTGTTTTGTGCTAACACAGTATTTGTAATGCCAACACATAGCATTACGATGGAAAGTAATTTTATAAAATATGATTTCATTTTACTTATTATTGATGGTTTGTTCATCTATTTTAATCAAGCAGTTGCTTCTGCAAAAATACATACAAATACTAAGAATCTTTTCCAATTTTTAGCTTGTGTTAAGGTTAGTGCATCTATGTATTGTGTGAAGTGGGGAATGACTGACATACTATATTAGATTATATTTTTCGCTTGGAGGAAATAATAAGTCAAGTCCTTTGGGTTTGATTTTAAAAAGTGGTCCTTTCTCTACAACTTTACCAACTGAATTTCTTTTAATCAGATGGTCAAGAGTTATAATACCTTGGTCTACTAATAAGTCAAATTGAGAAGAAATAGGTTTTTTAGTATGCTCAACAAATGTGTATTGAAAATGCTCTCTGCTACCAATAATAGTACTCTCAGCTTCAACCCAGAATGTTTCACGATGTTTTTCTTGTAATCTATTATGAAGATTATCAAGTGTCCACACTACAAAATCACCAATTTCTGGTTTATCAGAGTTTTCGATAATTTGCTTTATATCAGAATTAAGCCTTAGGTTTAATCCTTGCGAATTTCTTGTAATTGCTGATACAGTGCAATACAACTTGAAATCTTGATTTCGTTTATAACCAAACGCATCTAATATTTCGGCAGAACTTTTGAATTTGCTCAAATTCCAATCAGGTACTTGAGCAAAGAGATTTTTTCTATTTGTTCTGCTACTTCTAAATGATTTTAACTCAATTCCTTTGTAGTCGGGTTTTTTTGATGAATTAATATTTATACCAAGTACAGTTTCTAACGTTCTACCCACGGAAGTATCAGCAGCAAGCATTGATGGAATCGGACCTAAACTTGCTACTTTTCTTAACATTGCTAGCAATTCAAATGCTACTTGATTAGCTTTACTGCTAATGTCTGCAATTAATTCTTTAAATGGATTATGAATATTAGTGTCTAAAAGGTTTTCAATGTTTAATCGAGACAGGTTGAATATGTGAAATTCATTTTCATAAAAAACAATCGAAATAATTTCATTTGGCGAAGCAAATTTGGTTAGCCCAGAAAACCAAATTCGAGGGTCTCCCTTTTTAGTTATGGGTCTATATAACGAGGCGTTTGAGCTCATTACACTGAAATCAGAGTAAATTTTTGCATTAATAATAACCTTGTGTTCGGGTCCTTGTATTTGAAGTTCGTAATCATGTATCTGATTTTCTTTAAGAAAACTTCTAACAGGACCCGTTGCATCCATAATTGATTTCTTCAAACCAGTTTCAGTTGGTTCAATAAGTGCAAGAGATACTTGATTTTTGGTTAAAATCTTGATTTTACTTTGTTCTGATTCGGTTAGTATTCTCATTATCTAATATTTTTAAGAATTTCACTCGCAACGGCTCTTGCTAATAACGGGGGAACTGCATTACCCACAAGCGTATATTGAGGAACTTCAGATTTGCGATTATTACCACCTGTTGAACGCTTCCCTTGAAAAACAAATGAATCATCAAAGGACTGAAGCCTTGCCATTTCCCTAACGGTTAATGCTCTTGGTGAATTGTAATGAATGTAATCGTCAGGTATTGTCATTATGGTTGAGCTTTGCACATCTGGTTTTAAAACATTGTAATTTCTCTTATTTGAATTTAACCCACATTCTTCAAGTTCACATTGTGCCATTTTATAATCACCTTGGTTTAAAATTATTTGAAGACGTTTAACAACATCTTTATTCTGATTGCTCGTTTTGTGGTTGTTCAATAAATCGAAATATTTTTCACCATTTGACAGACCATTAAAATCTTTTACATAAAAGGGCTTTGTTTTTGGTTTGTAACGTTCAATTAAGCGTCCTTCTTTTGACCATTCAGAAAATGTTTTTCCATCCTTTATATTAATATTTCCATCAATAGCTCTTTTTTTAATCAGGCTCATCATCTTTTGGGCAGTACCATTAAACTGTTTTGATATATCAACCAATTCATAATGATGAGCTTCTTGGTTATTTCCAATAAAGTCTAAATCATAAAGGGCTTCAAAAACAGTAACTTTTTCATTATCTTTCACTGTAGGAGGAATTTCAGAAATATATTTTTGGTCTTTTCTGCAACCAATAAATAAAACACGTTCCCGATTTTGTGGAACACCATAGTTTGAAGCATTAGCAATAAACGGTTTCTCTATTTTGTATAAACGAATGCTTTCAAGAATAATGCTTAACTCCTTTTGTTCCTTTTCAGTACAAAGTGATGACAATATTTCAACAGTTTCATCAAATGAAGCTGAATAAATCTTTAAAACAGTTATAATATCAGCACAATCTTTTTGAAATTTGCTCGGTACTTTTAATTCCTTGAATGAATTTTCAATTTTAACAATTATATTTTCAGAACTAATTCGAGTTAAAAAATCTGTAAAGGTATCAGTAAATGAATCATTGTCTATATTACAATAATCTTTTTCTTTAATAATAATTCGTTTTAATTTTTCCCACTCTTTAGTCCTTGCAAGGATATTGAAACCATGCCTTATAGTATTTATGCTTGAATCAGTTTTACTTGTTTTATAATCAGCTATTTTTGGTGTTAATTGCTTGAATCTGTTTTCCACAAAACGAATAAAATCTTCTCTGCCAAATTCTATTTCAGTTTCTTTTAGAGATTCTATTTCAATACTTTTTATAATGCTTTCAAGTAAAAATGAATTATTCTCTTTTTTAATTCTTCTAATAAATGAAACTAAAAAAGGAATTTCTTTCAAATCTACAATTGAATTGATTTCTTGAATTATTAAATCCTTTATTTTTCCATCTTCTTTAGTCAAAATACCTTTAACATTTTCCATTACAAAGTATTTTGGTTGTAATCGTTTAATTACTTCCAAATAATGCGAAAACAGATCATCTTTCTTATCAAACTTTCTTCTCTTTCCTGCCAAACTAAAACTTTGACATGGTGGTCCACCGCAAATAACATCAATTTTCTTCTCGCCAATTTTCTTGAGTAGATTTTCCAAAAAATCAGGTTCAGTTATATCTTGCCGTAAAAATTCAGCATTTAACCCCAGTTGATGATTGTATCTAACAATATGAGTGAGTTCGCAATTTTCATTGATGTCACTTGCCGCAATAAAATCAAAAAACTTGTTGTTTATTTCAGCTTGCAAGAAACCTTCGCTAAATCCACCAGCACCTGCAAATAAGTCAATAAAAGTGAAGGGCTTGCCATATAATGCTAGTTGCTCTTTTACAATATTTACACTATTACTTTCTTTATAGTTTTCAATATGTTGGATCAAAATATCTTTTATTTCTTCTTGTGAAAATGTTCTTTTTGTTGAATGATGTAAAAGTTCGTTTGCTCTATCTTCAAGAAATCTTAAATAATGGTTTATTTCAGTTGATTCAATAGTTATCCCTGTTGCTCTTTGTTTTTTCTTATCAAATTGTTCGGAGTTAATCTTTTTTCCAGTAGCTAATTTTATTTGATTACCATTGCAATTTATTCTAAGATGAATAGGTGCAAGTCCTTTTCTGTCAGCTTTATCGAGATAATAATTTATTGTTGCCATATTTTGCGGACATTTTTACGTACACGGACAAAATTACGGATATTTTTTTTAATATAACATCACTTTCTTCTTTTTTTGTCATGACAGAACAAAAAGTAATGTTCATTTGGGTTTTTATCTTGGTTTGTACTTCGGCAAAACCCAAATTTTTTTAAATGTGCGATTGACTTTATTTAATGAGACATGTCTTGTTTATATAAACTGAAAATTAATACAAAGAATTTATATTTACATGTATATAAGTTTTTTTATTTTAATAGCTTATGCAAACATATTTATATTTATTTACAAATTATCAAACGGAAAATTAATATTTTGCCAACGTTTTTCGACAAGATGTATTTATTTTTCAATTGTATTCGATATTAAATATTCGATCTATTCGTGAATTGGCAATGATGTTTAATGAAAAAAAACTCTCTTCGCATGTAGTAGTTGCAGCGCATTCATATCTGATAAAATAGATGCAGTAAATATTAAAATGCAGTAATAACAGCTTTCAAAGACAGCTGTCCATCTTCCCGGCATCATCCGACGGCTGTCGGAGGCATCTGTCCAAGTGGACGGCTACCGAAAACATTTGCATATCAAAAGCGACGTTTGTTTTGTAGTGTAAATTGTTTAAGGTTGAGTGTTGTTTGGTAGCACTCAAGCAAGATAAGAATAAAGTAGTAATATGCTGTTGTTCATTTATATTAACAACAGCATACCGTAAACTCCTTGAAGTTTAACAGACAGAACAACAAAAAGCTTATTTAAATGCTTTTTCAGGCAATCCGTCACCGCTTAGTTTCAGTCGGTCGAAGTAAGCAGGAACTTCGCGTCCCATGAGTTTATCAACATACATTTTGGCAAGATACTGACCGAGCATAAAGCCATGTCCTCTCAATCCGACAAACAAACCTAAATCAGTATCAACAATATAGCGGGGTTCTACATAATAACCTGCCCATACTGCCTGAAATCCGACAGAAGAAAGTTCGGGAATCCAGTCAACAAAGATTTCGGAAACGATTTCCAAAAATTCTTTGGTATTGATTTTAAGATTTTGTCCGGTTTCCAATGCTTCAATGCTTGGCGAAGCACAACCGATGATCTGTCCGGTATCGTGGAGTTGTTGTCCGTACACAGCAGAAAAACCTTTGTATTTTCTGCGGTCGATCAGCATATCGAGTGAATTACCTTCTTTTCCGAGCATTGGCAAACGACGGGTAATAAATGCCTGATGTTTAACGGGGAATAAACCGGTTTCAATACCAAGTTTGTGGGCAAATTTTTCGCCTTCAGGTCCCATGGCATTGATAAAGATTTCGGTTTCGTATTCTACATATTCTTTATCGTGGTTCTGCACAATCATGCGATAGGTTTTTCCTTGTTTTTCAACATCAATCAGTTTACAGTCTTCCAGAATTTCGCCACCTTTTGATAAGCCGATGCTGCGGATTAAGTCAATTACCCGACCCGGAGTAGCCTGCCAGCAATCATTGGTAATCAAAGCTGCCTGATACGTTTTTAAATTATTGTTGAAATAAGGGGAAATTTCTTTGCTGAAATCTTCAGGATTTACCATATAAGCATCTGACCATGCTTTGGATGCATCCAATGCTTTGTAAGTTTCATCATCATGGGCAAAACTTACATATTTAATCGGTCGGTAATCAATATTTTTTAGTTGCTGTAATTCAGTAAAAATTTCACGGTTGTGCATGGCAATGTCAGAAATTTCAGGAACACTGAAAGCCGGACGACCACCGGCAATATTTCGCCAGGAAGCACCACGTCCGAAGTTGGCCATTACGGGTTGCATACCTGCTTCGGAAAGATAGCGGAACAATGCACTGCCACCGATACCACCTCCGGCAACAAAAGATTTTACCTTGAATTTTGAAATGGCTTTATTCGTTGGATTGGTAATTATTTTTTCATGCTTATCGCATGGATACAATTCACCCATCCCTATCTGATTGGATAATGGACCGCGGGGTGTTGCATCACCTACGATTTCAACTCCGTATGGGCGTATCATTTGTTTCATACGCGGAATACAGCGTTTGCCACGGCAGGGTCCCATTCCAAGACGGGTTGTATGTTTTACTTCATCTACCGAAATAAATTTTCTGTCGCCTACAATACTCAATACTTCAACTACAGAAACATCATCGCAATGACAAACATAGGTTTCCGATTCAACAACCTGAGTTGGTTTAAACTCAACTTTTTCAGGATAGTTTTCTTTCACTATAAAACCTCTTACCTTTACCAAATCTTCGCCTTTGATGCTTAAAGATTTCACTCTGGCAATATTGGTTTTATTGGCTTTCTTTAATATTTTTTCAATTACACCCTCACCCAGTTTTGCCCCCTGATTATCTACCAGAAATACTTCCGCACCTTCGTTTGCTTCGTATTCGATAGGTAAGAACAACCAGTCTTTTTGGAGGTTGTAACCAAAGATGGCAAGACCCGGACATTGATATACACAATCCATACAGCCGATACATTTCTCAAAGTCTATCTGAGGAACAGTGCTGGTAGATGATTTGGTAATTGCACCATATTTGCATGAAAATGCACATGGATTACAGGCAAAACCATACAAACAGTCAATCTGCACAAATCCTTTGGCGTTCATTCTTTCAGTTGAAGGCAGAAAAGGCTCTTCAATGATCCGCATCGGATGTTGTTGAGAATCGATATATTCTTTGGAAAGTGCCAGGTATTCATCGTAATCGTAGCGGGCACCTATTTCCTGTAAAATTTCAAAAGCAACCTGTTTTCCTCTCAACACGGCACTGGTACCTTCGCCAATACGAATGGCATCTCCGGCACCATAACAACTTCTGCCAAATACTTCATTGCCTTTAATTAACAACTGATCGTCAGGAATTAATCCGGTACAAATATTAATGGCATCGATGCCATCAATTATTTTTTCAGTATCTGGTATAGGCTTGAAGTTTTCGCATTCAGCTACCACTGCACCGATGATTCCGTCGTGGTTTTTGTTAGGAATGGCTTTTAATAAAATATGTGAAGTCATCACAGGAATGCCTAAACGACGAACACGATTTGCCTGAACAGGGAAACCGCCTTCACGGGGTTGTGCTTCGATAATGGCTTTTACAGTAGCACCTGCCTGCATCAACTGATAAGAAGTCAAATAACCAATGTTTCCTGCACCTACTGTAAGTATTCTTTTTCCCAGCAATGTAAGTTCATTGTTCATCATTTTCTGAACAACGGCAGCAGTAAATACTCCCGGTAAATCGTCGTTCTCAAACGTAGGCATAAAAGGAACCGCTCCGGTAGCTATAATCAGCTGCTCGGCATCAATATAATAAATCTCTTCAGTCAATACATTTTTAACAGCAATGCGTTTGCCCTCGAGCAAATCCCAAACGGTTGAATTAAGGAAAATACCATCATGATTATCTCCGGCCAATGTTGTGGCAATATCAAAACCACGCATACCGCCGAATTTCTTTTCATTTTCGAAAAAGAAAAACTGGTGGGTTTGCATTAAAAATTGTCCCCCAATTTTATCATTGTTATCAATGACAATATTCGCTACTCTATGTTTGTTCAATTCCTCTCGAGCGGCTAATCCGGCAGGACCGGCACCTATAATGGCAACCTGGGTTTTATAAACTTTAACAGCTTCTTCTTTTTTATAAGCAACGGCATCAGGATTGTAATCTTTTGGAATTTCTCTTACCTCTTTGATACCATCAACTTTAGTAATACAAATACGTTTAATATTACCATCAATCAGCATTTCGCAGGCACCGCACTTACCAATACCGCATTCGAGACTGCGTTCTCTGTTGTGCAAGCTATGACTGTGTACAGGAAATCCAGCCTGATGCAAAGCAGCAGCAATGGTAAATCCTTGTTCTCCTTCTATAGTTTTTCCTTCAAAAGTAAATGAAACTTTCTCGGTAGTTGGAATATTTAAAATGGGGTGTTTTGTAATTTTATACATTGTATGAAACGTTTTGTATTTCTGTTGTATTATTATATTAAACGGCTTTGAAATGGCTAGCAAAATTACATATAATTTAAAAATTCAAGGGTTTTTGATAAAGTTTTTTTGTTAATATATTCACAAAGGGTTTGGCGATTTGCTGATGTGTCGGTTTAAAAAACTTCAGAAATTTTATAAGTCTATTTAGATTAGATGTTAGATTTACTAATTATCATATTTCCGAATCACCAAATCTCAATATCGTCCAATCGCCAAATCACAAAATTTTCCTTACTTTTGCATTTCAATAAACAAAGCTCATGGATACAAAAGAAAACTATGCAGTGATTGGCAGTGGAAGCTGGGCAACCGCTTTGGTGAAAATTTTACAGAATAATGTTGATTGTGTTAATTGGTGGGTTCGCGAAAGCGAAGTAAAAGAGGGCGTTGAAAAATATCATCATAATCCTTTATATTTGAGTTCTGTTGAACTAGATTCTCAAAAACTTAATATCAGTAACGATATTTATGAAATCATTAATAATGCAACATGTCTGATATTTGCTATTCCTGCAGCTTTTATGTATGATGCTTTGTCCGAATTACCTAAAGAGATTTTCAAGAATAAAAAAATATTTTCGGCTACCAAAGGTATTATTCCAAGCCATAATCTGATAATTGCCGATTTTTTTAATCAGAATTTCGGAATTCCTTTTCAGTATATAGGTATTATCAGTGGTCCTTCCCATGCTGAAGAAATTGCACTTGAAAAATTAACTTATTTAACTGTAGCCTCACAAAACAATGAACTTGCTGAATTTATGGCAGATTGTTTGCGTTGTCGCTATGTAAAAACCAGTACTTCTGATGATATTTACGGTACAGAATATGCAGCTGTGTTGAAAAATATTTATGCTATTGCTGCTGGCGTTTGCAAAGGCTTGGGTTATGGCGATAATTTTCTGGCAGTTCTTATATCCAATGCTCTTCAGGAAATGGAAAAGTTTATTGAGAATGTTCACCCCATTAACCGTGAACTTACAAATTCAGTTTATCTGGGCGATTTAATGGTTACTGCTTACTCACAATTCAGCCGCAACCGAACATTTGGTACCATGATAGGCAGCGGTTATTCGGTAAAATCAGCTCAATTGGAAATGAAAATGATAGCTGAAGGCTATTATGCAGCTAATTGTATTCATATTATCAACGAAAAGTATCAGGTTGAAATGCCTATTATGGATGCCATGTACAACATCTTGTATGAAAACATTTCTCCTTTTATCGAAATAAAGATACTGTCTGACCGGATGAAGTAAGGTTTTATCGAAAATCTTAAACTTAAGATCAAAATGATGTCTTTATTTAACGTCAATTATTTAATTTTGTAAAATATTACTATTCATTAAAAAACTTAAAAATGAAAAAATTATTTATTATTGCCTTTATGCTGATAGGCTTGTGTTCACTTCAAACCAATGCAAAACCAATAAATCCACCTGATGAGGGAATGTGGTTACCCATGTTTATCGAAAGACTCAATTATGTGGATATGCAAAAAATGGGACTTCACCTTACAGCAGAAGAATTATACAGTATCAATCATTCAAGTTTAAAAGATGCCATTGTTAATTTTGGTAATTTTTGTACCGCGGAAGTTGTTTCCAACGAAGGTTTATTATTGACCAATCATCATTGTGGTTATGAATCGCTTCAGAAACATAGTACCGTAGGTCATGATTATTTGACCAATGGATTCTGGGCTTACAGTAAATCAGAAGAAATTCCTACTGAAGGTTTAACTGCTACTTTTTTGGTTCGCATGGAAGATGTAACTAAAAAAGTATTGGCTGATGTTAACGATACCATGTCAAATGCTTCAAGAAGAGCTGCTATTACTAAAGCATCGGATAAACTTAAAAAGGAAGCCGGTGAAAAAGGAAAATATGAAGTTCAGATAAAAAGTTTTTTTGATGGAAATGAATATTATATGTTTGTTTACGAAGTATATGAAGACGTACGTTTGGTAGGTGCACCACCTTCTGCCATTGGTAAATTTGGCGGTGATACCGATAACTGGATGTGGCCTCGTCATACCGGCGATTTCAGTATGTTCAGAGTTTATACAGCTCCTGATGGCAAACCTGCAAAATTTTCAGAAAAAAATATTGCTTTAAAAGCAAAACATTCTTTGCCTATCAACATTAAAGGTGTAAAGAAAGATGATTATGCTATGATTTGGGGATATCCTGGAAGTACAGAACGATATATGACTTCTTACGGTATTCAGTCAACGCTTGAACAAGCCAATCCTGCTATTATCAATTCGGGTAATACCATGTTGCCTATTATGAAAAAAGACATGGATGCTGATGCAAATATTAGAATTAAATATGCTTCTACTTATGCTCAATTGGCTAATGTTTGGAAAAATAAAATCGGCGAAAGCAGAGGATTGAAAAGACTGAAAGTATTAGACAAAAAGAAAGAACTTGAAGATCAATTACAGGCTTGGATTAATGCAGACCCTGCACGTAAAGCCAAATATGGAAATGTAATACAAGATCTTGCCACTGCCTCCAAGCAGTTAATGGAAACAAAATCGGAAATGAATTTATGGTATTTTCAGGGAATATTAATGAGTTCAAAAGTATTATTGGCTCCATTGCAAACCATGGGAATATCTGCATTAATTGAAAAGAAAGATACCAAACCTGAAGCTTACGATGCTTTTACCGATATTATTAAAGAATTATACAAAGATTGTGCTCCTGCTACCGAAAAGAAACTTTTTGCAGCCGGTTTGGAACTGTATCGCAAGGAAATGCCTGCAGATATGTTGCCCGATATTTTTGAGTTTATCAAAAAAGAATACAAAGGGGATATCCAAAAATTTACCGACGAAGCTTTTGAAAGTTCAGTGTTTGCTTCCGAAGAAAGCTTTGCAAAATTCATTAAGAAACCTAATTTAAAGAAATTCCAAAAGGATTTAATTAATAAAACTACCTTATCTATTTACAATGCTTTTATAAAAACAAATACTGCACAAAAAGATATCAATACTCGTTTAAATGTTGCTAAACGTTTATTTGTTGCAGCTTTGCGCGAAATGCAACCTACTAAAAAATTCTATCCCAATGCTAATTTTACCATGCGTATGACTTACGGCAAAGTATTGGATTATACAGCAGCTGATGCAGTTCACTACGATTATGTTACCCACTTAAAAGGAGTAATGGAAAAAGAAGACCCAACGAATGATGAGTTTATTGTTCCAGCCAAATTAAAAGAATTGTACAACAAAAAAGATTTTGGCAGGTATGGCAGCAATGGCGATTTGGTTACTTGTTTTTTAACTACCAATGATATTACGGGGGGCAACTCAGGCAGCCCGGTTATTAATGGCGACGGACATCTTATTGGTATTGCTTTTGATGGCAACTGGGAAGCCATGAGTGGCGATATTGCTTTTGAACCTGAATTGCAACGTACAATATGTGTGGATATCCGCTATGTTCTTTTCTGTATTGACAAGATGGCGAATGCTCAGAATCTGATTAAAGAAATGAATATTATTGAATAAAAGAATTATTAAATTCTATTATTCAATAATCAATAAAAAAGCCGATGTCCACAAAATTTGTTCATCGGCTTTTTTATTGTCTGTTTAAAATAGGTAGGAGTAGACCTAAATCATACTTGCATTTGTATTATCACTGTTCTTTACATTTTCTTTCAATAGAAAAGCTGCGATAAAATCTAAAAGCTATAATTAAGTTTTAGTTTTTAGAAAAAAACTTGTAGGTTTGCAAAATAATTCAACACAAAAATCATGAGCGAAATACTGGAAATTTTAAAATATGTTTTACCTTCTTTAGTTGTTTTTGCTTCTTCATATTTTCTTTTGAAACAATTTATGGAAAGCGACCAAAGAAAGCGAATGATAGAAATGAAAATGATGAATAAGGCCGACAATCAACAATTTGTTACGCCTATTCGTTTACAGGCTTATGAAAGAATTGTTTTGTTTTTGGAAAGAATATCGCCCAACAGTTTAGTGTTGAGAGTAAGCGAACCTCAAATGAATGTATTACAATTGCAAACAGCCTTGATTTTCTCTATTCGTCAGGAATACGAACATAACTTATCGCAACAGCTTTACGTTTCCTCAAAAGCATGGCAAATTGTTAAGGATGCAAAAGAAGATTTGATAAATGTAATCAGTAGTATAGCTGCAAATATAGACAAAACAGCCGATTCATCCGAATTAGCCAAAGCAATATTCGAACTTACATCTGCTGTAGAAAAAATGCCTGTTGAAATCGCAATAGAAATTCTGAAAAACGAAATTCAGGAACAGTTTTAACGCAAATTATTTACCCTTAACACAGCTACTCTTTCCAGAATAGACTCCTGATGTTGCTCTTCTGAAATATCGGGATCTTTGGTGTTGTAATATAACTGGCAGGGTATTTCATTACACTTACCACAATTACTAAGCTTTTTATTGTTTATAGAACAATCATACATTGGGCAAATTCCATTTTCAGTAACGTCTTTTGACCAAAAAACTTTTCCTTCATTATTTTTACAACCTGTACATTCGTTGTTGTAATATGGGCATTCACTGCATATAATCCCACAAGGTGATACTAACATAATGTGTTGAAATTTATTTGTTTTTTATAAAATTGGTTTTTATTATTTTATCAGCTAATATCTTAGCTAATTTATATTTTGATTCTACTGTCCAGCCGGCAACATGAGGCGATAACAATACATTATCAGCTTTTGTCAAAAACTGATATGCTTTTGGAAATGCTTCTGCTTTTATTTCTTCAAAAGAAAATTTTTCATATTCGATTACATCCAAACAACAACCTTTTATTTTTCCTGATTTTAAAGCTTCCACCAGAGCGTCAGTTTTTACTACTTGTCCTCTTGAAGTATTGATTAAATAAAAATCTTTGTGGAAACGCTTAATAAAAGCTTCATCAAGCATGTAATCAGTTTCTTCTGTTAAAGGAACATGTAAACTTAAAATATCGGAATTGGCAAAAATATCTTGTAGCGAAGTTTCTGTAACATATTCGTTGCTAAATCCTGTTTTGTATTTATCATAAGCAATAACGTGAGCTTCAAAACCCTTTAATCGTTGAGCAAATGCACTTCCCATATTTCCGTAACCAATTATACCAATGGTTTTTCCTTTAATCTCTAGTCCTCTGTTGCTTTCTCTATTGCGTATGCCTTTACGCATTTCCAAGTCAGCAAACTTAAGTCTGTTGAACAAGCAGAGCAACATACCCAGTGCATGTTCACCTACGGCATCCCTGTTGCCTTCGGGCGAATTAATACAAACAATTCCTTTGCTTTCGGCATATTCTACATCTATACTCTCCATTCCGGCACCAACTCTTCCTATAAATTTAAGATTTACAGCTTTGTCAATTATTTGCTGATTCATTAGTATTTTACTTCGTATAATGATACCAATATATTCAGAAATGATTTTTTCATAATCAGCAAGCGTATATGTCGGAAAGTAATCACATTGAAATCCGGCTAGTGTAAGTTCTTCTATCAATATTGGATGAGCATCGTCGATAAATAGAATTTTTTCCTGCATTGCTTACATTGTTTTATTTGAGGAGATAATTATTCCTGCGAATAATATCTTTAGTCATGTTTTTTAATACATTGCCTGCTTGCAAAATCATATCTGCATTGGGAGGAAATAGCATTTGAGTAGATTGTAGTTTGGCAGCAGTTTGTGGGGTTATTGCACTCATATCGCCTGAAGCTGTGGTAAAAGCATTTTTAAAAAACCATTCGGCTCTTATCGGGTCTGTTTTAATAATTTGACGGTTAGCATTGTTGATGAAATCCAGCGTTCCGGCAATAATTATTGCTTTTGATTGTTGTACTTCGTTGATGTTGCATGAAATGGTTTTAAATTTAGGAATTTTAATATCATTTCCCAAAGAATCCTTCATTACATTCCCGTTTTTATCCAATTTATAACTCCATCCATCTGCAACTTGTTTGGATTCTGTATAATGATTTTGATTTAAGTTTTCCGGAGAAATGTCGATAAGCTTAATATTTACGATAATATAATAATCATAAAAGAAATCTTTTAATGGTTTTGAATCATAAATAGTCCATTTCTGATTGATGTCAGCAAGACTGGTTTTACATAATTCTTCTTCAAAGGCAACAGGTAGAATTGATTGCGAATTGTTTTCAATTTTAAAAAGAACATAAGTATTTCCTTTATTATATGCTATTTTTATCAGATCGTCCACATCTTTGTAATTCGGAAAATAAGATTTTGTTTTTTGCAATTCATCATAAGCAGTTCTGGCACTGTATTTATCGCCTTTGTCAAGCAGTGTCTTTGCATGAACATAAAAATATTCAGCTGCTTTATTTTTTGCATTCGTAATTTCATTGTTGTAATTTACATTTTGATATCCGATGTAGTTTAAATTAATTACTTGTGCCAGTCTGGCTACTTTTTCCTGTCGGTTTTGCAAAGCATTATAGCTGCTATAAATCTGATCCCAGATGTCAGGTTGTCCGCTTAATTTGAGTTGTTCAATTTTCTGATTGTCGTTCTGATTGGCTAATAAATAAGCTTGCGACAGCACTTTTATTTCTTCATCCTTTGTGGGGTCTTTTAATAATTCTTTTATTGATTTATCAATTGCTTTATCATAATTCCCTTTTTGTAAATTTTTGATAGATGACGAACTACATGCAACAACAATAAAAACAATAAAAGTAGCGTATATAAACTTTTTCATAAAGAGGATTCAAATCAAAAATAAATAAGCTGTCAAAATTAAGTTATTTATAAGAATAAACAAGATTTTTATAGTTTAAAAATAATAAAATGTTACTTTTGGCACGATTTTAAAATAGGATATTATTATGTGGACTTATCTGGTTAGATTGATTTTACGTTATCGTTTTTGGAATGTTTTAGCCATTTTGCTGATTACAATTTTTATGGGTTATCAGGCTACTAAAGTGCAAATGTCATACGAAATGGCTAAAATGCTTCCTGCAAGTGATTCTGTAAATATAAATTACGAAAAATTCAGGAAACAATTTGGCGAAGATGGAAGTGTGTTGTTTGTTGGTATAAAAGACAGCAATCTTTTTCAGTTGAAAAAATTTAATGCCTGGCATGATTTAACCTATCAGTTGAAAGAAATAGATGGTGTTGAAGAAGTGTTGTCGCTTTCTAAATTGTATTACTTAACAAAAAATGATAGTACACATAAATTTGATTTCAAACCGGTAGTTCAATATAAACCCCGAACCCAACCTGAATTGGACAGCATACAAAAACTTATTTACGCATTGCCTTTTTACGAAAACTTGCTGATTAATAAGAAAACCAATGCTACCTTAATGATGATTACTCTTAATAAGAATAAGTTAAATACTAAAAGCAGAGTTCTGCTCATCAGTGAGGTAAAAAAATTGGTGGAAGCATTTAGTGTTAAGCAGGGAATAGAGGTTCATTATTCGGGCTTGCCTTATATCAGGACTGTTACTTCCAAAAAAGTTGAAAACGAACTAAAGTTTTTTGTGTTACTTTCTTTTCTGATAGCATCGTTGGCTTTATATTTCTTTTTCCGATCTTTTAAAGCAGTTATTTTCCCTATGTTGATTGTTGTGGTAACTGTTGTTTGGGCTATGGGGCTGGTATCTTTGCTGGGTTATAAAATTACCATTCTCACTGGCATCATACCTCCTTTGTTGATTGTGATTTGTGTTGAAAACTGTATTTTCTTTCTCAATAAATACCATCATGAATTCAGAGCTCATGGCAATAAAATAAAGTCGTTATCCAGAATTGTTACCCGCATAGGTACAGCAAATTTATTAACCAATGCTACTACAGCTATCGGATTTGCAACGTTTACCATAACAGGTAATAAAATCCTTGTAGAATTTGGTTTGGTAGCATCTATAATGATTATGTCAACATTTATATTGACATTAATATTAATACCCATTTTCTTTAGTTATCTTGCCTCACCTGAGCTACGTCATATCAAACATCTTGACAACAAACATATCAATGGCTTTCTCGCAAAAATAGAACGTATAGTAACCTATAAGCGGAAATATGTTTACTTGGTTGTTTTTGCTGTTATTGCAATTGGAATTTACGGTGTTACATTGCTAAAAACTACGGGAAATATTGTTGATGATATTCCCAAAAAAGATCCGCTTTATGTTGATTTATTGTTTTTTGAGCATAACTTTAAAGGTATAATGCCTTTCGAAATATCTATAGATACCAAAAAAGATAAAGGCGTAATGCGACTTTCTTTTATTAAAAAAATAGATGAATTGCAGGATGTTTTAAAAACTTATCCAGAGCTTTCAAAACCTGTTTCAATAGCTGAAGTTGTAAAATTTGCCAAACAGGCTTTTTATAATGGCAATCCTGAATTTTATCAATTACCCGATAATAGCGAGATGGCTTTTATGGCAGAGTATTTACCTAAAATGAATTCTAAGAAGAGAACTATTTTAAACTCATTTGTAGATACTAATCTGCGAATGACCCGTATCAGTGTGCAAATGGCAAATATTGGAACCAATGATATCAAAAGAATTCAATTGGATTTGAAACCTAAAATTGATAGCATTTTTAATCCCGAAAAATATGATGTAAAAGTAACAGGAACCAGCGTAGTTTTTTTGAAAGGAACCAATTACCTGATTAAAAATCTCAGAGAAAGCTTAATTCTTGCCATCATTTTAATTGCTTTGGTTATGGCCATACTTTTTAGTTCATTGCGGATGATTATTCTTTCGCTGATTCCCAATTTAATTCCGCAATTACTTACGGCTGCTATGATGGGATATTTCGGCATACCCATAAAACCTTCTACTATCCTGATTTTTAGCATAGCCTTGGGCATTTCAGCTGATAATACGATACAATTCTTGTCAAGGTATCGGTTTGAGCTTAGGCTTAGTAAGGGAAACATTAAGGAATCTGTATTATATGCATTGGGAGAAGCCGGTTATAGTATGATTTATTCTTCGGTAGTACTTTGTTTGGGATTTTCTATATTTATGCTTTCTACCTTTGGCGGAACACAAGCAATGGGATTGTTAATTTCATTTACCTTATTTTTAGGTGTAATCAGCAATTTATTTTTGCTACCCTCACTGCTACTGAGCTTAGAGAAATTTATCAAAACAAAACGCATCGGAAAACATAAGTTCGAGAAACTTGATGAGCCTGAAAATATTGATATCAATGGTTTTTTAATTAAAGAAAAAGAATAACATAAAAATATCTTAGCTATAGGATGGGAGTCCCGATGATTATTTATTGTTGGGGCTTTGTTATAAAAAATTCATTTTGGATATTGAGCAGAACTACTATATGCCAAAGTTAATTCACTTTTGGTATTGATTGATTTGACTATATGCCGGTGCGATTTCACTTTTGGTATTGAGCGGAACAACTATATGCCATTTCGATTCCACTTTGGGTATTGAACGGAACAACTATATACCATTTCGATTTCACTTTGGGCATTGAGAATATCAACTATATATCAAAGTGATTTCATTTTGGATATTGAGAGCTTTAACTATATCTTATTCACAATTCAAGCTGCTTATTATTATATCGGTCAAACATGATTTTGAATATCAGAATACCACTTAATAAAAATTATTTATTAGTACAGTTTTTAAAATTTCGTTAAAATAATCATTAACTTTGTGAGCAAATTTGGTTTAAACCAGATTTGCTCACTTTTTATTTTGCATGCATGAAACCTATTTTATTATTTATTATATCTGTATTCTTTGTTTGTAATGTACAAGCACAGCCCTTTTCTTTAGATACTACCTTTAAGATTAATTATAATTTTTATTCTGCGGGAAGTGGGGCAACAGTATATAACTTAAATTATGAACCCGATGGTAAGTTAATGATTTATGGCTGTTTCAATAATGGTTTTCACAATCCTTCTTCTATGCTTAGAATATACGAAGATGGAAGTCTTGATAATACATGGGATTATCAAATGAACGATTGTGTAAGTTTTGTAAAGCGATTAAATAATGAGTATATAACCTTATCTGTATCTTTACTTGTTAAATTCACTTATGAAGGGCAATGGTTAGATTCAGCGTGGGAACACAATTTAGATAGAGACAATATTTGTGGTGTGTTTTACCAACCGTATATTTTTTCAGATGGAAGCATTTTAGTGGGTACAGATTCTATCTGTAATGTTGTAAGTGATAAAAAGCGGTGGTTGATGCGATTTTTGCCCGATGGTAATGTAGATACAAATTTTAGGCATAATACTAACAATTTAGTTGATAGAATTGTTAAATATAACAATAATAAATTATTATTAACAGGATATTTTAATAAATATGATACGATTTCTATTTTTGGAATGTGTAGAACAGATACTACTGGCAATTTAGATACTACATTTCATTCAATTATTACCTCAGGTATTCCTTATCCTATTTATGTGCAAAACGATGGTAAAATTATTGTTTGTGGTGATATGAAAATTATTGGCAATCCAACAAGGTTACGTTTTATTAGACTAAATATTGATGGTTCTTTAGACAGTACGTTTAATAATTTTAACTCAATTGTATATATTCCAAACACACCTTGCGCTGCGTCTGTTGCATGCCCTACAACTGATGGTGGTTATTTAATTGGCGGTCAATTTAGACAATATCAGGGTTATGTACACAATAATATTGCTAAAACAGATGCCAATGGTTTTATAGATACAACCTATTTTAATGGCTTAGGTATAGATAGTGTATTATATCCAAATCTTGGGATTCCTCCTTATGTTAATAGCATTGTCAAAGGAAGCAATGATAATTATTATGTAATGGGTAGTTTTACACATTACAATGGAGTAAAAGTAAATCCTATTATACGCATACATGGTTTGTCTGTAGGCATTAATGAAGTGGAAAAAGAAAAAGTAAAGGTTTATCCCAACCCGGCCATCAACTCTATTACTTTTACAGGCATATATAAAGATTTTAAATTAACAATATTCAATGCCATCGGCCAAATAGTATTGCAAAAGAAACTAATTACATCCAATACTACACTCAACATCGAAAGCTTTCAACGAGGCATGTATTATTTTCAACTAATAAATGACAAAGCAAAAGTAATAAATGGTAAATTTGTGAAAAATTAAAAATTAAAAACACATGAAAAAGATATTATTAGCATTCATTAGCATTTGTTTTCTAACAAATCTATATGCACAGGATTTTGCACCCGTAGGTGCTAAATGGCATTATACCGAAAATTTTGCATTTTCAGGTGATGTTTCATACTTATATGCCGAATCAGTTGCTGATACGGTTATAAAAGGAAAAAATTGCAAAAAATTGATTAGTAATGGCGGTTTGGGATGTGGATATCATTCTTTTCAGGATTACATATACAATCAAGATAGTGCAGTTTATTTTTATCTTGCAGCAACGGATACATTTCAGTTATTGTACGATTTTAAAACAAAAAAAGATAGCAGTTGGATTATTGTTTTTAGTACTGATGTCTCATCATGTCTTGATACCCTCAAAGTAACAGTTGATTCAATAAGTTATGTAAATATCAATGGCTTTAATCTGAAGCAACTATGGGTTATTTACAAACCATTAAATTCTGATTTGGGATATATTTATCCAAGTACTATCGTCGATAAAATAGGCGATGTTAATTATTTATTTAATTTGAATACATATAGGGTTGCATGTGATGGTAATTTTTCACAAGGATTAAGATGTTATCAGGATCCTCAGTTCGGATTTTATAATACCGGCATTGCCAGCTCTTGTGATTATACAGGAGTAAATGAATTAAAATCTGATGAAATTGAGATTTATCCTAACCCTGCCAAAGATTATATTAATTTCGATATAGGAATGTATAAAGATTTTCAGCTATCGGTATATAATTCGTTAGGACAAGCCATTTTACAAAAAGATTTCACATCGGGTAATAATACCATTTATATCCAAAATTTCAAGCAAGGCATGTATTATTATACTTTAATAAACGATAAAGGAAAAGTAATAAGCGGCAAGTTTTTGAAAGAATAATATACACAATGGCATGAAAAAATCATATCTAATTTTACTCCCAATCATTTGGCTATTTGCTTGTACTAATTCGAGTGTGAATGAGACTAATAGTAAAATTAATGCTATTTATTCTTCAAAAGATAAAAATGACAAGGTTTACGTGAAAGAATTTTTTGAGTTTAATAAAAATGATATTGGAAAAACGGATAGTGTTGATTATTATACAAAAATTAAGGTTCAGAAGTTATCAATCAAAAACATAAATCAATTATGCTCAAAAACCAAGGTAAGCTGTTTGATCTTTTGGGCACCTTGGTGTACAGGTTGCTGTAAAGCATTAAAAGGAATATGTAAAGAAATTTTAAAAGAAAATAAATCGCAAGCTACATTTGCTTTTATCTCTATATCAGATAATTTGCACGAGATACAAAAAGAATTGTATAAATCGCAATACTATATCCAGACCTATGCATTAGATTCCGCTTTTTACAAAGGGACTTCTGTAGATGATTTTCCAAAGTTAAAGACTTTTTTAAATGAATTATTTCCAAATAATACTATGGACTATTATATTCCGCTAATGTTAATGATAGACCAAAAGAAAAAATTATTAGCTTTTGATCCTATTATGGATAAAGAAAAAATAAAAACAATAATTGCTAAAGAATCTAAATAGAAAAAGATAATATTTAAAATGAAAAAAGACTTCCTATTTCTATTCCTTCTAATCATTAGTTTTTCTTGCAAACCCGAAAATCCTTGGGTAAAAAAGCTGATGAGAAAACCACTATTTGCAGATACTACCGCCATGTTTAAAATTACCATTAGCCAACGAAGTAAATTTGATGAAGATTCATCTAGTTATCAGGTATTGGTTTTTTATTCTGGCAAAAAATTGGGAGGTGCAAAGGAGCTCTATGTTGATTTTTCCGATTTTGGATATTCTTATTACAAAATAGGGGATTCAGCTTTTTTGTTTGATAAAATAGTCGATAAATACTATGCATCAGATATCAGCAAAGATTCTCTTTTATTATATTTTGATGCAGAAATACTAACTGAGGTTTTAGAGCCAATTTTGATGTCAAGTTTATATCAACCGAGTTTTATAAGTTCCAAAGTAAAAGACTTTTCTACTAATGAAGCTAACTGTATTGGCTTGTCATATAAAGGCATGCCAATGGGGCGATTGATGAGTATGGGCTATGAAATAAAAATGACAGAAATACTTGCCAAACCCTGCACATATAACGCTGTTATTGATACAATAACTTATTGCTTTAAGTCGCTGTATATGAAAATGGACACTTCAAAAGTAATGGGAAATAATCCGATAAGTATCAACTATGCTTTTGACAAAATAGCAATTCTTGCTTCTACAAATGATAATATCAAAAAGCTTATTGCCACCTATAAAAGTACATTTACACTTTCTACCTTGGGCGATTACGATAATTTTGAAGATTATAAAAAGAAAAATAGAAATAAAAGAAATGAGTTGAATCAGAAAACAAATCCTATTGATTTTTCTAAAAGATTTTCAATCCCGTTATTAGAAATCAATGGCGATTCGTTGAGGTTGAATGATTTTAAAGGAAAATACATCTTATTAGATTTTTGGTTTACCAATTGTCCTCCTTGTATGCGTGGTATTTCAAAAGTAAATGCTATCTATGAAAAGTTTAGAGACAAAAACTTAATCGTATTGGGTATCAACCCGATTGATAAAAAGATTCAGGAAATAAAAGATGTTGTTCAAAAGCGGGAAATGAAATATACGGCTTGTAAAGCACCCGCCGGATTCGAAAAATATTTCGATGTTTCATCTTTTCCAAGATACATTTTGATTTCGCCCGATCAAAAAACATTAAAAACTATATGTTTAGATGAAGAAAATGATCTAGAACGTTTTATAAAGGAGTTAGAGGAAAAATTGAAATAAACTAAGCAGAATAGCTTGTTTAGCACTTTCAAACAACAAAAGTATAATACATTATGGCTATTTTTGGTATTTAAATTGCAAAGTTTATTTCATCAATCGGTTAGCAAGCTCTTTCTTATCAATATTATTCAGCTTATCCCATAGATAAAAACTATTAGAAAACGGATTTATACAAATAGGAAGTGTAGAAAATAATTCAAAAAAAGCAACGTTATCTATTTTATTTCTATCTTTATACCCATAAAAGATTTACAATTTGGATATTTACGCACGAAAAAAACGATGGAAGTGGATATTATTTTTATCTGCTTTGGTAATAGTAAGCATATCACTGTTATACACCAATACTTTGGTCAAAAAAATTGCCAAAGACGAACGCAATAAAGTAAAAATATGGGCAGAAGCCATTCAGAGAAAAGCCAATTTGGTGAACTACACCGACGTTTTTTTTGAAAAAATAAGAAAAGAAGAGCGCAAAAAAGGCGAATTATGGGCAGAAGCCTATAAAAAATTAATGAATCCCGATCCCGAAAAAGATTATTCACTTTATTTAGATATAATTTCAGAAAACTCTAATATACCTGTCATTATTACCGATGACAAATACAATATTCTAAACTCACGCAATACAGATTTCAGCAAAGATACCGTAAAAGTTTTAAAAGGCGAATTATTGAAAGAATTTTCACAATTCGAACCTATTAAGCACAGCGAATATAATATTACTATTTATTTATTTTATAAAGAATCGAAACTATATACTGAATTAAGATTGGTGCTGAATGATCTCACCAACTCATTCTTCTCAGAAGTAGTGGATAATTCATTATCTGTTCCTGTAATTGTTGTTGATAGTAATAAGCAAAAAATAATTGCATCAGGAAATATCAATAAAAATTTAAAAGAAACAATTGCATTACAAAACGAGCTACATGCAATGTCTCTCGAAAACCAGCCAATAGAAGTAGAAGTAGCAGGAAGGGGCAAAAATTTTATTTATTACGAAAACTCTTTTTTATTAACCCAATTAAAATATTATCCATATATTCAGTTTATTATAATAGGCTTATTTTTACTTGTTTCTTATTTTTTGTTCAGTATTTCCAGAAGATCGGAGCAGAATCAGGTTTGGCTGGGAATGTCGAAAGAAACGGCTCATCAATTGGGAACTCCGCTTTCTTCATTAATTGCCTGGGTTGAAATGTTGAAATTGAATGGAATAGATCGTTTGATGACAGATGAAATTGAAAAAGATATTGATCGGCTTGAAACTATCACCAAACGTTTTTCAAAAATTGGTTCAGAACCTGAACTCACTAACGAAAATATTGTAGAAGTAACTAAAAAAGGAATTTCTTATTTAATAACCCGTTCACCTAAAAAGGTAAAATACATCATAAATATTCCTGAAAATAAAGAAATCATCATTCCGCTCAATCAACATTTGTTCGATTGGGTTATAGAGAATCTATGTAGAAATGCAATAGATGCCATGGGAGGTGAAGGCGAAATAAAAATTGAAATGTTTGAAGATGATAAGTTTGTGTATATTGATGTGAGTGATACAGGAAAAGGAATCTCCAAATCAAATTTTAAAACTGTTTTTCATCCCGGTTATACCTCTAAAAAACGTGGTTGGGGTTTAGGTTTATCTTTGTCAAAAAGAATTATTAAAGAGTACCATTCCGGCAAAATCTTCGTAAAATCGTCTGTAATTAATAAGGGAACCTGTTTCCGTATTATGCTTAAAAACAAAATATAATGGCAGGTATTTATATTCATATACCGTATTGTCATCAAAAATGTCATTATTGTAATTTTTATTCGTCTGTATCCAAAAAAAGCAAACCTGCTTTTGTGAGGTCATTGTTAAAAGAAATCGAATTACAGAAAGCCTATTTACATCAGGAAATTATTTCAACCATATATTTTGGCGGGGGAACACCCACACAATTAAATACGTTTGAAATAGAACAAATTATTCAGCATTTATATCAGCATTATAATATTTCCGGAAAAGCAGAAATTACCTTAGAAGCAAATCCTGATGATTTAACGCAAGAAAAAATAATTGAATTATCTGAAACAGATATTAATCGTTTAAGTTTAGGTATTCAATCATTTCATAATACTGATCTTGAATACTTAAATCGTTCACATTCGGCAAATCAGGCAATAGAAGCAATAAAAACAGCTCAAAGGCATCAATTTGCAAATCTTTCGATTGATTTAATCTACGGAATTCCAACTTTATCAAACCAAGCTTGGATTGATAATATTCAAACAGCGATTGATTTGGGTATTCAGCATATTTCAGCCTATTGCCTGACAGTGGAAGCAGGTACAGCTCTTGATGTTTTTATTAGAAAAGGAAAGATGCCAGCCATTGACGAGGAAAAAGCTTCACAACAGTTTGAAATATTGATGGATGTTTTATACAAAAACAACTTTATTCATTACGAAATTTCTAATTTTTGCAAACAAGGCTTTATATCACAACATAATAGCAATTATTGGAAACAGCAGAAATATTTGGGTTTAGGACCATCAGCTCATTCTTATAATCTTGTATCAAGGCAATGGAATGTGTCTAATATTACTAATTATATTCAGTCAGTTGAAGAAAAGAATATTGTTCCTTTTGAGATAGAAAGCCTAACACTTATTCAGCAGTATGATGAGTATATACTTACTGGTTTGCGAACTATTTGGGGTGTGGATGAAATTGAAATTCTTAGTAAATATGGAAGAGAAATGTATGATTATTTCAGGAAACAAATAGAATTATTTATTCAGAAAGCTTGGATTGAAAGACAAGGGACTATTTATACCTTAACAAAACAAGGAAAATATTTTGCTGATGGAATTGCTTCTGAATTGTTTATAACATCCGATTAAGGTTTTTTCCAACAGTTTTCCAGATTTTTATACCATTTTTGCCCATATTTACGAATCAGTGGCTGTTTAAGAAATTCATATACCTTAATATTTAATCTTTTTCCGTTAACCAATGCTTTTTCGCAGATATGCCAACGATGGTAATTTACAGCATCAAAATCATTGTAATGATGAATTCTTACAGGGTATAAATGACAGGAAATAGGCTTTTGGAATTTTAGTTTTTTGTGTTCCCATGCTTTTTCGATGGCACAGAGAGCAATTTCATTTTCAAAATATACATAAACGCACTCGCGATGGTTAACCAAAGGAGTAACCATATTGCCCCAGTCATCTAATACAAAAACGCCTGTTTGCTCCACAACTGCAATGCCTTCAGCCGTCATATAAGGCTTAATTACTTCTATTTCGTTTTCTAGTATGCTAATTTCTTCAGCATCTAATGGTGCACCGGCATCGCCTTCAACACAACAAGCTCCTTTGCATTTTTTTATATCGCATACAAAACAAACATCTTCAAGGTCGTCGGAAATAATAGTATTGTCTAAGGAAATCATGGGACAAAAGTAGTAATTTTTTGTTTAATTGAGAATGGTAAATTGTTAATGAGATGAAGGTGTTGAAATAGTCTTAAATGCTAACAGCATCTTCTTTGGAGGATAAAATGTACAATTGAAATTACATCAAAGAAAATAAATCTGTGCTATGATTAGAATAAGTATATTGCTTTTAGAAAACTTCTAATAAATCTTACATCACTATATCTCCAAAACCATTAAATTAAGATTTTTTTGTATTTTTGCAACATGGCAAATAATGAAGACATTTTTAAAAAGATAATAGCTCATTCCAAGGAGTATGGGTTTATTTTTCCGTCGAGCGAAATATACGACGGTATGGCGGCCGTTTATGATTACGGTCAGAATGGAGTTGAACTTAAAAACAATATCAAAGCTTATTGGTGGAAAGCAATGGTACAATATCATGAAAATATTGTTGGTATCGACAGTGCTATTTTTATGCATCCTACTATATGGAAGGCAAGCGGACATGTGGATGCATTCAGTGATCCTTTAATCGATAACAAAGATTCAAAAAAACGTTACCGTGCTGATGTTTTGGTGGAAGACCATGTTGCCAAAATTCAGGATAAAATTAATAAAGAAGTGGAGAAAGCTGCCAAACGCTTTGGTGAAACTTTCGACGAACAACAATATTTGAATACCAATCCAAGGGTAATGGAATACCAGCAAAAGATTGAAGCTATCAATAGCAGATTTTATGCAGCGCTGGGAAAAGAAGATTTTGCGGATGTAAAAGCTTTGATTGAAGAATTAGGCATTGTTTGTCCTATTTCGGGTAGTCGCAACTGGACGGAAGTGCGTCAGTTTAATCTGATGTTTTCTACTCAAATGGGTTCTGTTAGCGAAGATGCCGGTCAGGTATATCTTCGTCCCGAAACAGCACAAGGGATTTTTGTTAACTTCCTGAATGTGCAAAAGTCGGGCAGGATGAAGATTCCTTTTGGTATTGCACAAATAGGAAAAGCATTCCGCAACGAAATCGTTGCACGTCAGTTTATTTTCCGTATGCGTGAATTTGAACAAATGGAAATGCAGTTCTTTGTTCGTCCGGGCGAAGAGTTACAATGGTTTGAATACTGGAAACAGGAACGCATCAAATGGCATTTGTCTTTAGGAATACCTGAAAAGAAATATCGTTTTCACGATCACGACAAACTGGCTCATTATGCCAATGCTGCTGCAGATATCGAATTTGAATTTCCTTTTGGTTTTAAAGAATTAGAAGGTATACATTCGCGTACTGATTTCGATTTAAAGGCTCATCAGGAATATTCTGGCAAAAAATTACAGTATTTCGATCCTGAATTGAACGAAAGTTATATTCCTTATGTAGTAGAAACTTCTGTAGGTCTCGATCGTACTTTTCTTGCAGTGTTGAGCCATGCTTACACCGAAGAAAAACTGGAAGATGGTTCTGAACGCGTAGTGTTGAACCTGCCTCCTGTATTAGCACCTTATAAAGTTGCGGTGTTACCTTTGGTTGCCAAAGACAATTTGCCTGAGAAAGCGCGTGAAATTATGGATCAACTGAAGCTGAACTTCCAGTGTTCTTACGAAGAAAAAGACTCCATTGGTCGTCGTTACCGTCGTCAGGATGCCATAGGAACGCCTTATTGTATTACCATTGATAACGAAACATTGGAAAACAACACGGTTACGATTCGCGACCGTGATACCATGAAGCAGGAAAGAATTTCGATGGATAAAATTACGGAAGTAGTACAAGCGAGGATAAAGAGTTTATAAGATAATCAGAATTAATACTACAACAAAGTTTGTAAAGCATAGACGATTCTTGCTTTGCAAACTTTGTTGCTTTATATCATTCCCCTTATCCTCCTATTCTTTTCAAACCTGCTTTGGCTTTGGTGTGCAAGCTGTTCTTGTATTCTTTTGGATTCAGGCTTAAACAACGTTTATAATACAAGCGTGCTGCATTGTTTTGTTTGCGACTTTCATAGATTAATCCTAATTGCAAAGCTGCATTGGTAGCAAAATACCAGACTTCGTTGCTGCCTTTTCGCAAAACATTTTCATAATATGGCATGGCATTGTCAACTTTATCCCATTCGTGATAAATACGTGCCATGCGATACAAATATTCCAACGAATCTCTGTTGGTTTTTAATTGCAAAGCTTGGTCGTTTCCATCCAGGACTTTAACAGCTAGCTGGTAATATCCTCCATCACACAAAAGTCTTGCCTTAAGCAGCCTGATATTGGGCGAACTGTTTTTCTTAGCTTCATACTCGGCTTGCTTGTCTGTTTCTGAAAGTGCTGAGCCAAATTTTATTGCTTTTTTAGAATAGTCGGTATATTTTGCTACATCATTATTCAATAGATAAAACCATGCGATGTGCTGGTAGGCTGATTTTATGTAATGCGCTCCTTTGTAATTTACCGTGTAATTCAAAAAATAAATTACCGCATCTTTATCCAATCGGTTCAACTTAACTTTTCCTGTTAAGAAGTCAACAAAGCCAAAGTATGCATATTCTTTTCCACGGGGAAAGTTTTCGAGTGTTTCAATGGCATCGTCATTTTTGCCGAAGAACATTTCGTAACGGGCTTTTGCGTATAGAAGGGTGGCATTTGTTTTAAACTCCTCCACGAAAATAGGGTGGGTAAAGTATTTTTTTAGAAACATTGCTTTCTGCTTATCGCCTTGCAGATTAATTTCGACGAAAGTTAAGATAAACAATGCTTCCGATTTTAAATAATCATAGTTTTTGTCGGTCAAGGTTTTGTCGGTTAGCTGCACCAACTCTGAAATACCTTGTTCGAAGCTACCATCAAATGCAAGTGTTTTTACAATAGATTTGTAGCTATCGGGCACTGCATCTATCATGGCACGCATTAAGCCCAATAGCTTCAGATTAGGGGTAAAGGCAGGAAATTTAGTTTGGTTGCTTGCCAATAATTCGTAGGCTTTTTTAATTTCCATTCCTGCTTTAATACCATCTATCATATCGCCAAGGTCTTTCATGAAAATAAGCCTTGCTACTGCCCATTGAAAATAAACATCGGCCAAACAATAATTGTAATAAGGCGAGGAAGCGTCGTCGTGTTCGATCATATCAATCGCCTTAGACCTTTTTTCCAACAAACGCTCGAAAGTTGTTTTGTCCTGACTGACAAGTATTGTAATAAAATCTTTATAATTTTCGAGATAATAGGGTATGATGTTTGATGGATTGCTGCGTTTTTCAACATCTATGATTTGTTGCGCTTCGGTAAGCCGCAGGTTCATTAAGTATTGGTGGGCTTTGCGACAGTTAACGCTAAAGTCGAAATAAGCAAAACTTGTATTGGCTATTGCCAAAAGAAACAATAAAATATAGCAGTGTTTTTTACCCATCACCCAATTGTGCATACATTATGATACAAAACTACAATAATTTTTAGAATAGCTGTGAATTGAATTTTGAGTTTTTAAAGCCACCCCACCAAAGCTCCCCGAAGGGGAGGCTTTCGTCTGAGTGTAAGATGGTATCATTTGTTTCATTATTTAAAGAGTATAAAAAGTCAAATTTGTTATTTCCTTTATTTCTTGTTGCTTAAGTCCTCTCCTTTGGAGAGGATTTAGGAGAGGTGTTAATTAAACACCGTAAGGCTTCCTTTGTAGTCTTTTGATTTTCCGCTTCTGAGGCTTTTGGCGGTGAGCAGGTAATAGTACACACCATCGGCACAGCCATGGCAATTGTAATCGTTGGTGTAGTGGGCGGTTTGGTAAATAAGCGTGCCCCATCGGTTGTATATTTGCAGGTTGATATCGTACTTATCGGCATTGCCTATCTGGAAAT
>JACABE010000069.1 GCA_013377005.1 Bacteroidota bacterium | reverse complement strand
CTTTAAATCAGAATTACTAAGTAACCATGAATGACCTAGATTATTTAGGTTTTCACAAAATTTCGCTAATCGTTCTTGTTGCACATCATCAAAACATTCAGCTGAATAAGCATTAGAAGAAGAAGTTTTGCTTATTGGTTTGTATGGTGGGTCAAAATAAAAGAATGAATCTTGAGTCGCATGTTTTAATGTAGATTCATAATCACCATTTAAAATGGTAACTTTTTGAAGAAGTTGGCTATCAGCAATGATATTATTAGCATCGCATATTTTAGGTTTATCATATTTCCCAAATGGAACATTGAAATTATTTTTACTATTCACCCTATATAATCCATTAAAACATGTCTTATTTAGGAATATCAAAAGTGCAGTATTTTCTAAACTGGAATGATTTCTCAGATTAAAAATTGCACGCTTTTCTAAAAACAAGGTCTGTCTTTCAAGTTCTGTTTTTATGGAATAATACTCTTTTTCAAATTGAGATAAAATTCTAATTAAATTATCAGGTTCTTTTTTTATTACTTCATAGGCCGTTGTTAAATCAGGATTAATATCATTTATAATTGCATTAGACACATTGGAATATTCTTTCAAAAACCAAAACATGACAGCACCACTGCCAACAAATGGTTCGATGTAAGTAAGGTTGTTTTTCTTGGCAATGCCAACTGGTAAGCTGATTTTTATGTCAGCAATTAATTGTTTTTTACCTCCAGCCCATTTTAGGAAAGGTCTTGCAATGTTCAATTCAGGAAAGAGCAACATAGTTTAGTTTTATACAAAATAACAAAAAATATCAATACGAATACATACAATAAGTATCATTATTTTGTTAATGCCAGAACTAGCAAATAGGCTAGATTATATTCTTATCAGTCAGATACTTTAACATCTCATCATCTCCCATTACTTTATCATATTGACTATTTACTTGTTTACTTTTATTGTCATTGATGATATTATGTAAGAAATTAGCGAAATCCTTATTTTCACTTGCTAATCTATCCATAGTATCAATATCTAGATTTTCCCTATATTTTGCAGGTACAATAATTTGACCTTCCTCAATATTTTCAGCATTCAGTTTGATGAAGCCAATTCCGAAGGAATTAGCCAGCCGTCTAATTTCTTCTAACAAGTCTTCATCAAATTCCAATGCTACTAGATATCCTTCATTAGCCCAACTTGAATTTGAAACAGCTTGAAAATAATATTCCCTAAGATTGGAGAAATTTATCTTCAATTTTAATTCAAACGAGAAAAGTTTTGTTGCTACAATCGAAAAATCATTTTGAAAATCAATAATAACTTTCTCATATTTACTTATTTGATCATCAAAAGAAAAATAAACACCTGCCAAATCTGGATGAATCCATTTATTAAAACCTTTCTTCCGTTGTTTTGATTTTTCATGATAGATAGTTTTCAGTTTTGCACCTCTAAAATGAAAATAAGAATCAGCAAATTTTACAAGTAATGGATGTAAATCTCTTTCATCATATTTATCATTTTTTTCATGTGGTATAGCCTGGATTAGACTATCTATATTCACATTGGACATAGACTTTAATCCAAATCTTACTGGTCTTTTGCCAAATGCAACAATATTCCCGGAAGGATTATCTCTCACAGCTACATATAATCGAGATCCTAATGTGGCCCAAGGAGTCTTTCCTGTGGATTTAAGAGATTTATCAAATCCGAGCTCCTGTGACATTTCCCATATCTCTATATGTGTCAATGGTTTTCTCACTTGTTTGAGAACCTCTTCTGCTAATTCTAAAAAATTCATATGATATTTTTT
>JACABE010000068.1 GCA_013377005.1 Bacteroidota bacterium | reverse complement strand
TTTTCAATGAACTTGATTAATTTAGTACCCTGTGGTAACCCAGGACACACGGCAGGCGGTAACACAGGCTAAGCAAGGTTGGGTTTCCAGCCGCACTTGGCCCACAAAATAAACCCAACCTCGCCTAGCCTGGGAACGTTAACGCCAAGCTAAAAACACCATTCTCCTATCACTGTCGAAATCTCAAGAGAATATCTTATTTTTGTGCTATGACCAAGAAGGATAAGATACTAAACAGAATTCTCAGGCTAACCAATGAGACTGATCCTAAGTCTGAAATCTATCTTTATGGATCTCAGGCACGAGGTGACTCTCACAAGTTATCCGATTGGGATCTTTTAATCCTTCTGAATATCAATAAAATCCCTTTTGCCCTTGAGACAAGTTTGATGGACGAATTTTATGAAATCGAACTTGAAACTGGCGAAATAATCTCTCCACTTATTTATTCAAAAAAAGATTGGGAAGAGAATCATTCCTTCACTCCATTGTTTGAAAACATAAAAAAAGAAGGGATTAGAATCCAATGAAAGGCTCAAAAGAAGATTTAATAAAGTACAGACTTAAGAGAGCTAAAGAAACTTTTGAGGATGCTTTTCTTCTTGCTAACAATGGAAAATGGAATTCATCAATTAACAGATTATATTATTCTGCTTTTTATGCCGTAATGGCATTATTGCTTAAACATGATTTAAAATCAAGTACACATAACGGAGCAAAACATAATTTCTCTGAACATTTCGTCAAAACTGGGATAATCTCTAAAGAATTAGGTAGATTCTACTCTCAATTATTCACTTGGAGACAAAAAGGTGATTATGATGACTTTTTCGATTTCAACGAGGAAAAAGTTCTGCCTTATTTCAAACCAGTTGAAGATTTAATAAATATAATAGAAAAACTTATCCAAGAATAATCGCCTGGCGTTAACACAGGCTAAGCAAGGTGGGTTTTCCAGCCGCACTTGTCTCACAAAATAAAAACCCACCTCGCCTAGCCTGGGAACGTTATAGCCAATGCTTAGAAAAATAGTACATTAACATATACAACTTTCAGACAGACAGACTTACCTATATTATGAAATTTTTAAACACTCCAATTTAATAGTATCAACTAATGTAAAAATAAAAACAAAGAATATTATGAAAACAAAATCAGTTAAAATTATATTTCTCAGAATACGTTGGATTTTATTTTGTGGCCTCCTTTTAAATATTTCCTGTTATAGAGAAATCTATTGCCCCGGCTGTTTACTTACAGATGAGGAAAAGTCATTTATATGTTATAAACAAAATGAGAAAATTATCTTCAAAAATGATATTACAAATATCTTTGATACATTACTAATGTCGGCAAAAATGTATCATATTGTGAGGACCCATGCGAGAATGGAGCATCAGAAGCTTTTTCAAAATTTAATTTTTCCCATTTATGTTCGGGTGATGTTAGCATAAGTGTCGGCAATTCTCCTAAAATATATTTAGGGGAAATACCGCCTAGCATTAATAATTTTTATTTTATATTAAATGTTCCAATGCAAGCCATTGTTGTAAATAACGTAACATATGACGATGTCTATAGAGTTCAGACAGATTCAATCGCTATTGATTCTGCGGGTGACAGACTAAAAGTGCCCTGGAAAATTGAATATAGTAAATCAAGTGGATTTATAAGATTTTATATGATAAACGGGGAAACTTGGAGTAAACGATAGTAGTAAAAAAAAGAAGAAAAATAAAAAACAATAATAATGAAATTGGAGAAGTCGAGTAGGTAAGGGGGAATTTCACCCCCAAACCTCTCACAGAACCGTACGT
>JACABE010000067.1 GCA_013377005.1 Bacteroidota bacterium | reverse complement strand
GTTTTAATGTTGTGTACTTATTTTAATAATTCTAGGATTAATCTGCATAAGACATTAAGTAATTTCAACCACAAATGACAATGGCAATGAGGAAATGTCAGTAATCATTTATCTTTCTTCGGTCATTAGAAAAACCTAAATTTGATTTACAGATATAATTTTAGCAGCAATAAATGAAAATCTATTTATTGTAAGTTGACATGTTATGTTAGTTAACAATTTCATAACATGCAGATAACATTCTGATAACAATTATTTATTAGATTTTGAATAGAAATCGCATGTTATTTTAACAATTTTGAATTCAATGACAAAGAAAAAAATACTTTTTATTTGCGGATCGATAAATCAGACAACAATGATGCATAAAATCTCCTCTTACTTTTCAGATTGCGACTGCTATTTTACTCCATATTATGGAGACGGTTGGATTAATTACCTAGTTGGCAAAGGATATGGGAAATTTTCCATTCTTAATGGTCCATTTAGATTGAATACTGAGAAATATCTTGAAGATAATAATTTAACATTAGATTATCGTGGAGCTAATCACAATTATGATTTAGTATATACATGTGCCGACCTGATTTACCCCAATAACATTAGGAACAAAAAAGTAATTCTTGTTCAAGAAGGTATGACAGATCCGCAAACTATTATGTTTTACTTGGTTAAGTACTTTAGGTTATACAGGTGGCTGGCCAGCACTTCTACAATGGGAATGTCAAATTTATATACTTTTTTCTGTGTCGCATCTGAAGGTTATAAAAAATTCTTTATAACAAAAAAAGGGGTAAATGCACAGAAGCTTTTGGTAACCGGAATTCCAAACTTTGATAATGTCGAACAATTTAGAAATAATGACTTTCAATATAAAAATTATGCATTAGTCTGTACATCTGATGCTCGTGAAACTTATAAAATAGAAAACAGAAAAAAATTCATTCGGGAATGCATCAAGTTATCAGAAGGCAAACAAATTATTTTTAAACTTCACCCGAATGAACTAGTTAAAAGAGCTACGCAAGAAATTTTAGAAATAGTCCCAAATGCAATAGTCTATTCAAATGGGAATACAAATCATATGATCGCCAATTGCGATATTCTTATTACTAAATATTCTTCTGTTGCATTTGTTGGGCTTATTCTTGATAAAAAAGTTCATTCATATTTCAACATAAAGATGCTAAATCATTATTTAACTTTACCTTAAAATGAAAATTTTAACTGTTATACAAGCAAGAATGTCCTCCTCTCGTTTACCTGGAAAGGTTATGCTTCCAATACTTGATAAACCATTATTATATAGAATGGTTGAACGCTTAGAAAAAGCTAAAAACATAGGTCAAATTGTAATTGCAACCTCAAAAATGATAGAAGATGATCAGATTGAAGATTTTTGTAAGGAAATTAATCTTTCTTGTTTCAGGGGACATTTGACAGATTTATTGGATAGACATTATCAAGTTGCTAAAACATTTGGTGCAGATACAATAGTCAAAATCCCTTCAGACTGTCCTTTGATTGATCCTAAGATAATTAATAAAGTTATTCAATACTTCATTGATAACGCTGAATTTGATTATGTGAGCAATCTCCATCCAGCTACATATCCTGATGGAAATGATGTTGAAATTATGAGTTTTCAAGCACTTGAACTTGCTTGGGAAAATGCGCAAAAGCCTTTTGAGCGCGAACATACAACTCCATTTATTTGGGAAAACAAAGAATCATTTAAAATTGGTAATGTTAAATGGGAAACCAATTTGGATTTATCTTCTTCACTCCGTTTTACAATTGACTATATAGAAGATTATAATTTTATCAAATGTGTTTATGAAGAACTTTATCATACCAATCCAAAATTTGGTTTAAATGATATTCTTCAGCTACTTAAAAAGAAACCAGAGATCGCAGACATTAAT
>JACABE010000066.1 GCA_013377005.1 Bacteroidota bacterium | reverse complement strand
CTGCAATATTTGGTCCGCTTTACAGTAAACAAACTTTACCTGCAAGTAAGATTGCTGAAAAATTTAATGTTCCATTAATGGCAAGCTATTCTTCACATCCAGAAGTTACTGCAAATAAAAAATATGTTTTCAGATTAAGTTTCACAGATACTTATCAAGCTAAAGAAGTAGCTAAGTTTGCAGTAAATGATTTATCATTAAAAAGGTTTGGTATTCTTTATGAAATTTCTGATGACTATTCCAGAAATCTTGGGGATTCTTTCAAAAAGGAAGTTGAAAAATTGGGCGGTAAAGTTGAAGGTGTTGAATCATATACTTTTGATAAAAAAACTAATATTAAAGAAAGTTTACTTAGGCTAAAGCAAAAGAATATTGAAGTTATATTTTTACCAAACTATTTTGATGATTTTTCGGTACAAATTAAGCTGATCAAAAAACTAAATTTTAAAGTAACAATTATTGGGGGAGATGCAAATAATTTCTTAAGAATTCATGATGAAATTCCAGACTATTATTTTACAGATAGAATTCCAACAAGTTTTCATTCGATGGATAGTTTTAAAAAGCTATATAAAGCAAAAATGGGGCAAAGCGATTTTGATACTACATATGCTGATTCGTACGACGGGCTAAATTTGTTAATTGAAGCTATTAGAAGAGTGCAAAAAACAGATCCATATTCTATTATGAAATCATTAAATAATTTTTCTCCATACAAAGGGATTACGGCGGTTTTTGAATATCATAATTCTGGAGACCCTTTAGCTGGAATTGTAATATCAAAATATTCAAATGGAAAAGTGAAAATAGTTAAGACATGTTTGCCTAATTGAAAAACTATAATTGACTCTTATGCATATTTCAAAAATAATCTTATTAACAACGTGTTTAATTAGCCGATCTTTTATTGTTCTTTTCAAAAACCTTAATTCTCGTGAATCAAAATGAAAATTTTTGAAAAGAGTCTGACAAATAAAATAGTATTCTATTTCTTCTCTATTATTTTTATCTGTGTGTTGTTAATAAGCTACATATCCTATTTGGGTGCAAAAACTTCAATAGTACAATCAATATCTAATCAGCTGGTAGATAACCTTTATATAAAAAAAACTGACCTTACGCATTGGCTTAATCAACAAATTCAAAAAATCGATTTTATTTCTTCTCAAAAAGAATTAGCAAATCAAATTGAAAAGTTGGCAATGAGAAATATAAATGCTCATGAAAGCCAATCATTTGATGAAGTAAAAGATTATTTCTCTGTGGTATTTTCGAAGTTCTCTGATTTTAAAGAATATGAATTACTTTCTCCTACCGGCGGGATTGTAATTCTTTCTAATAAAAAAGAATATATAGGAGAATTTAGAGCTAATGATTCATATTACATTAATGCAAAGAAAAAGCTATATGTACATGGGGTCTATCCCTCCCCAATTACTTCCGAACCAACAATAGTTATAGCCGTACCGATAGTAAAAAACAATAGAGCTTTGGCAATTTTGGCAATAAGATTGAATCTCAATCGGGTAAATGAAATTAAAAAAATTAATGCAAACACTTATACAGATGTACAGAATTATTTAATTGACGAATTCAACATGTTTATGGCTTCCGATAAATATGATTTGCGTGAATATCCTCGCGGAGTTCATTCTTTTGCCATCGATAAGGCAATAAAAGGTGCTAACGGTGCAGGAGTATATAATGACTTTCAGAATGAGAAAGTAATTGGCGCATATACATGGGTTTCTGATCTGAAAGTTGCTATAATTTCTGAAATAAAATTTTCAAGTGCTATTGCACCAGCAGAAGAATTAGCAAGGATTATTATTCTTACAGGATTTTTGTTATCAGTTTTTGCTGCAGTATTTATTGTATATGCTTCAAAGAAAATTTCTAGGCCAATATTGGCTATTGAAAAAACGGCTTTGCTTGTTTCATCAGGAGACTTAACGG
>JACABE010000065.1 GCA_013377005.1 Bacteroidota bacterium | reverse complement strand
ATTCCAGGAATGAGCACACCCTGGAGTATCTTGTGGACAGAATGTTAGAATCACCATTTCAACCAGAGTGATTCTTAATAAGAAATAAAAAGGCCTGCGAAACAATTCGCAGGTTTCTTTTTTATTTGGTTAAAAATTCACTTATTGTCTGCTCTTTTTCTTTTATAAGTTTTGCGTTCTCTCTTCCTATGTATCTATAATGCCAAGGCTCATATATGTAGCCAGTTATATCAGATTTGTCTTTTGGATAACTTTCTATGAATCCATAATCACTTGCATGCTCTTCAAGCCACTCTGCTTCTTTTGTACCATTAAAGGCGTTATCAGCTCCCGAGAAATTAATAGAGAGCCCAGAAAGATCAACTGCCGTGCCTAGCTGATGCTCTGAATATCCTGGTTTTGATATTGATAGATTTGCATCCAAATTGCCATTATCTTTTGCTATTTTTAATAATCCAGTTTGGTATTCAAAAGTTCTAAAAGCTGATGTTACTTTTATGGTATATCCATCTTTTTTAGCAGCATTAAGCATTATTTTTAAATTCTCGAGAGCGGAAGTTGTAAGACAAATATTGGTTCTAGCAGAATAAGTACTTGATATTTTTTCTAAATCTTTTGGTATATATGTAGTGTCAGATAACCCTGTATCTTGGCCTATATTTAATAACCACATATCCTCATATTCTTTTTTGGGAACAGGACAGACAAAAATAGTCTGTTTTTCTTTTATATTTTTATTTATAATCGGGATTTCTTTTTCTGCGATAGCTACATCATCAGTTGTTTTATTGGTTATATTATCTTTACTTTCTATAATCTTATCTATTTTCTCGAAAGCTATAATTTTATCTGAAATTGACTTTTCTGTATTATTAGAAATTTTACCTTGAAGTATTATTATGCTAGACAGAATAATGACTATTGTTATCGCCCAGATATATAGTATTTTATTTTTCATTTTATTCTACAATGTCTTTAGGATCTACAAATTTATATCCTTTTTCTTCTAAACTTGAAAGCATACTGTCTAAATTCGCTAGAGACCATGGGTGTTCGTGTATCAATATGATCGCTCCAGGGGATAGATTTTTGAGTACATTGCCGACGAAAACATTTTTATCTTTTGTAGATTTTTCCCAGTCTTTTGCTGCGTCGGACCAATTCATAAAAATCATTCCGTTGTCTTTCACAAATTTCTTAACATAAGGAGTGATATCGCCATATGGAGGACGGAAAAATTTAGGCACACTGCCAGTTATTTGTTTTATAAGCTCAGAATTTTTAGTGATTTCTTTATCTATTTTTGTTAAATCTTTTTCTTTTTTTAAGTCTAAGTGGCTCCAAGTATGGTTGCCTATAATGTATCCTTCTTTTGCAGTATCAGCGATAATGCCGGCATGATCTTTATCGTTTGATCCATTGATAAAAAATATAGCTTTAACATTGTGCTTTTTTAAGATTGTTATAATCTCTTTTGTTCGTGGGCTTGGTCCATCATCAATAGTTAGAAGAACTACTTTTTTATTACCCTTAGAATCTTTGGGAACGACAAGACTGTAATCTTTTATCATATAAGATTCTTGTTTGATATTTTCATCAATTTTTATTTCTGGTTTAGGAATTTCTTGAATTATATTGCTTTTCACTTCTTCTTTTGCAGGAGCTTCAATTTTCTTTACAATTAAAAATATCCCCACGAGAATAATAACGGCAAATAGATAAATATATATTATTTTTAGTTTATTTTTCTTCATATTTTATTTATATTATTTCGTAATCTATGGTTTTCTTATTCATATCAGCCCCTTTTACTTTGAATTTTACTTTATCTCCGAATGTGTATTTCTTTTTCGTTTTTTGTCCCTTTATACTCATAAACTTTTTATCAAAGATGTAGTAATCACTTTTAAGATCTCGCATGCGGACCATACCTTCACATTTAGTTTCTTTTTCTTCTATATATAGACCCCATTCTGTTACTCCAGTTATTACTCCTTCATAATTTTGCCCTATGTGCCCAGACATATATTCTACTTG
>JACABE010000064.1:1272-2083 GCA_013377005.1 Bacteroidota bacterium | reverse complement strand
CTATATATCGTTTTGCTCATATAATTAAGTCGGTTGATTCTACTGGTAACAATATATTAAATAGTAAAAACTGTCTTAATTCTTTTGAAATGTATAATACTGAGGATTCTAAATATTGCTATAGAGTTTTAAATGAAAAAAATGTAATGGATGTAACTTATGCAGGCAAGGCTGAACTTTTGTATGAATATTTAACAGGAGCGTTAAATGATTATAATGTTAAATTTAGTATTTCTGCTATAGATGCAGTACAAAATGCAGAATATGTAGAATATTGTGTTTCTGGCAAAAATTTATTTGCTAGTGCTGGATTAAAGAATAAAAGTAATATTATTTTAAATAAAGAGTATGGCGAGGAAGATTTTAAACAAATGAGAGAAAAGATAATTGCTCACATGAACTCTAACCCTTATGTAGATAAAAAGGGGAATGCTTATAAATATGGTGAATTTTTCCCCGTAGAACTTTCTCCTTATGGTTACAATGAGACTATTGCTCAAGATTTTTTCCCTCTTAATGAAAGTGAGATTAAAAAGAATGGTTATAATTGGAAAGTTTCGGATCATAAAAATCACAAAATTAGTATTCAGAGTGGTGATATACCAGATGATATAAAAGAAGTGAATGATAATATTTTAAATGAGGTTTTAGAATGTGTACACAAAGGAGACTGTGGTCACAAGTGTATGGGAGCATTTAAGGTTACAAATGATGAATTTCTTTTTTATAAGAAAAACAATATTCCAATTCCAGATAAATGTTCAAATTGTAGATATTATGAGAGATTTGCAAAAATATTACCACCGAAACT
>JACABE010000064.1:0-1262 GCA_013377005.1 Bacteroidota bacterium | reverse complement strand
AACGTTCTTGTATGCACGAAGGCTGCACCAATACTTTTGATACTTCCTATGCACCAGAAAGACCCGAAATAATTTATTGTGAAAAATGTTATCAACAAGAAGTAGTATAAATAACCACAGATGGCATATCTACGCCATGGCGTAGATATGCAAAAGAAAAATATGGAATATAAAGAAGAAACAAAAAATTGTCAGAATTGTAAGAAAGACTTCACCATAGAGTCTGACGATTTTCTCTTTTACGAAAAGATAAAAGTCCCTCCACCAACTTTTTGTTCATACTGTCGTTTTGCTCGTAGAATGATCTGGAGAAATGAAAGATCTTTACATAAAAGAAAATGTAGTATGTGTGATAAAAATATTGTTTCTCTTTATGATGATCAGCCGACTTTCCAGGTTTTTTGTTCTAATTGTTATCGAAGTGATAAATGGGAAGCTGGAGAATTTTCTCAGGATTATCGTTTTGATGAGCCTTTCTTTAAACAGTTTAAAGAGTTGTTCTTAAAAGTTTCAAGAGAAGCTTTATACCAGAATAATTCTATTGACTCTGAATATTCAAATTTTGTTTTGAATTCAAAAAATGTATATTTAGCCTTTTCTGTTTTGAACGATTGTGAAAATGTATACTTTGCAAGTAATGTTGATGGCTCAAAACAAATTGTTGATTCATATAATATTGCTAGCAGTGAGTTAATATATGAAGGAATGGGGATCAACAAGAGTTATAATTGTCAGTATTCTTATTGGCCTTCTAGTTGTATTGATTGTAATTTTATTTTAGATTGCAATAATTGCCAAGATTGTTTTGGTTGCGTAAATTTACAAAATAAAAGATATTGCATTTTAAATGAGCAATATACAAAAGAACAATATGAAGAAAAGTTAGAAGAATTTAATATGGGAAGTTATTCTTTTGTAGAAAATTTCAAAAAAGAATTTTGGGAATTTTCTCTTAAATTTCCAAGAAAATATGCAAGGATTACAAACTGCATAGATTCAACAGGAGATGAAATTAGAAATAGTAATAATACTAGAAATTCATTTACTTGTTATGGTAATGAAAATTTGAAATATGGATATAGAAGTCCTTATTCTAAAGATTCGATGGATGTTGGTCATTGTTGGGCTGAATTTGCATACGAACATGCACTCTCTGGGTCAGAAAATAGCCAGAATGTAAAATTTATTATTAATGGTGGTATCGGGTTGAAGGATGTTGAGTATTTAGATTATTGTAAGTCTTCCTCCAATCTTTTTGGTTG
>JACABE010000063.1 GCA_013377005.1 Bacteroidota bacterium | reverse complement strand
TGCAAAAATAAATAAAAATTTATTTGTTTTTTAAGACAGTACCTCGATTAGCGGCAGTGTTATTGTTCTTTTTTTACTATCGAGTCTTGATGACATTTATACTTTTTGTCATGTAACAATTTTGTGTATACATAAGCTACTTTATTATTTTCGTCACCATACTCTATTTTATAATGAAATAGAACTTTCGCAATCAAGGAATCCTTAGTCTCATAATTCATAATAAAAACAATTGTGTCTATTGGCACTGGATAGCACTTGAAATTAATATACGGATTAATTCCTTTTTCAGTTTTATTATAGTAGTCAATTAATGAATCCTTATCTTCCAAATCTTCAATGAATAGAGCCTCTCTAGAAAGAGAATCGCTTTGCACATAGTAGTAATATTTTTTATCATGGGTCTGTTTAATATTATCATACATGTCAGCTTTTTTTAGAAAATAAGGAACTAACACAAATTGTGTCACGATCATCAGTAATACAAGTATTGCGATTATAATAATTATAATCTTGAAAAATATTCTCATGCTATTATGATATCAATATCAAACTCAATTTTAAACATTGTCGCTATCTCATTTATATATCCAGAAAACCCGTAAACTATATTTCATATAGTATATATTCGGTTTTATCTTTTTATATTTTCGACAAATGTAATAATTATTTAAACAAAACAGATAATCAATATTTACTATCCTGCCTTGGCAATAACGAATCTATTCAATCAATTTCATGTTCCGCTTTTTCTTTACATCCCGTTGTGTGCGAAGTTACCGACATGTTAATACTAATTTTTTGCAGATTCATTAAAAAAGTTAAAAAAAATACAATCTTTTAAAATATAAAATTATATCTTTGTCTTAAATTTGGCTTTAAAAAGGTGACTACCATTAAATATATTCCCTTTTTTGCGAAAATGATTGCGTTCTTTTTTTAATATATTCTTTGCAGTTGTGGAAATATGTTTACCGCCTGCCGCGGAATTGGCTCGACTACCCAAAAACACTTACCGCCTCCGGCGGAACCTTGCCGATGGGTAGAAAATAGATTCCGCTTCCGGCGAAACCTCCTCGACTATAAGAATACGCTTACCGCCTCCGGCGAAACCTCCCCGACGATATAAATATAGATTCCGCCAGCCGCGAAACCTTCCCGATGCAAAGAATAACCAAAATGATTACTTAGTTCACTTTAATATTAATCTGTTAAAACAAAAAAAATGGAAAATTTAAAATTAAGTATCTTACATGTATTACATCTTTCTAACGAAGATGCCGCATCATTGTTTGAATTAAGCTGCGAAATTGCAGAACCCGTTCAATCAGAAATGGGCGACCTCTTGAATGCTGCATTTGCCAAGCTCAAAGCAAATAATAAACCTTTTATGCCGCAAATAAACAAATTACACAAAAGTGCACTTACCGACGATGTGGTTACTGCCCGTAAAGTTTGCGACAATGTTTTTGCCGAAATCAAACGAACAGTTGCTTTTGAATCAAAGTCGCGCGACGCAAACAAGAAAGAAGCAGCCCTTGCACTGGATTTCTTTCTGGAGCCTTACCGCGATGTTACCAAAAGTCCATTGGCAACACAAATTGAACTCTCGGCCGAATGCTGTGCAAAATACAATGCCGACGCAGCAATAAAATCTGCTGCTGCAAAAATTGGAATCGATGCCCTCTTTATCGAATTTGAAAAAGACAACCTCAAGTTAAGCACCATTTACAAAACCCGACACGAAGAAGTGAGCCATCGCGAAACATCGGGCAGCAATCTCCGCCCGGCAGCCAGCGAAAGTTATCAGCAGTTTTGCAGTGTTTTGGAGCAGGCAGTAAACCTTACCCCCAAACCGTTACTCATAAAGCTGTTCGATAGCATCGACGAACTTCGCAAAAAATACCATGCACTGTTGCCGAATGCAAAAGCTAAAAAAGGGGAGGAAGAATAGAAGCATACATAAAACCCCGCTGAAATACAGGCTCTTTTTGCTTAAATAGCAAATTAGATATTACGATATTATATTCCTAATTCGTAATTAGTATTATTTCCAACTCACCTTTACATTTTGTGTAGCAATGGATGTATTCACTCTTACC
>JACABE010000062.1 GCA_013377005.1 Bacteroidota bacterium | reverse complement strand
GGATTGGGTAAGGGACTGATCTATTCGGCTCTCATTGTAGCCGTATTTACTTTATTGTCTTTCAGACGTGAAGTTTTCAAGTCTTTTAAAAAGTTTTTTAAAATTAAACCGAGTATTAAATTCGGAAAACTTAAAGCTTGAAGTTTTTAAGTATTGAGGAGAGAGTGCGTGTTGATTTTGATCAGCACGCATTTTTTATTCCAATAATTCAAAAACCACCCCGAAGGGTGGTTTTTGGTCGAACTATTTTATTTTTTAAAAAGAACTAAAGGGGAAAACTATTTTTTAGGGCAAGCTTTTATTGCAGTTGCATAATCAGTTTTTGCTGCTTTTAGTGAAGCGGCTTGAGCAGTATTAGCATCCTTGATAGCTTGCTTGTACGCTGCATTTGCAGATTTGACTTGAGCTGCTCCTGCGGTTTTATCCGTATTTGCTTTTGCAGCTATGATAGCGGTATCTCTTGTCTTTTTTGCATCAACTTTAGCTTGTTTTGCAGTGTCGTTAGCTGTTTTAATAGCTGTTGCACGTGTAGTCTTGGCACTATCTATACAAGTTTTTTTGGCTGAAACTGTTGTAGGTGTTCCTGTAGTTGTTGGTGTGGTAGTTTCTACTGCGAAAGCAACAGAACTTGTAAGAATTGCACCAAGAGCTAAAACAGGGAACATTAGTTTGATTTTATTTGTCATTTTTTTATTTAAAAATTTAATATTTAATCGACCTCTAACCTTCTTACGCTTAGAGTTTATATTTTATCTCAAAATAGTCACTAAATAGTACTGGCTTTTGGGATATATATAATTTATAGATTTTTATTGAGTTTTTTGACTATTTGTTTCCAGAAAAGAGAGATAGAAAAAGCAATAGCTAAGAAGAAAAGGATACTGAAGTTCCCTATAAGCTTGTTCACTGCTTGCCAACTATCACCAAAAGTATAGCCGATAAAAGCATAAAATAATACACTAAAAAAGGTACCTATAACTTCGTAAATCATAAATTTTTTATAAGTAGTTCTTCCTAGTCCACAAATGAAATTAATAGTGAGGGTTGAAATGACTTCAAAACGACTTATGATAATCACAAACCCTGGACGTTTAGAGATGTTCTTTTCTATTATTATAAAATTTTTAGAATTAAGAATTTTTTTAATAAAGGGGATACGAGAGAGTACTTTTTCCCCATATTTTCTTGCTATCCAATAAGAAGTATTGTCTCCTAATATGTTTGCGACAATAACAACAAGAAGGAGTAAATAAATATTGAGATATCCTTGGCTAGCAAAAGCGGCCGAGGCTATTAGTAGAGAACCAGCGGGTATTGGTACAGCCAAAGAAGCCAAAAAAGTTATAATGAATAAAGCCGTATATTTGTACAGTAAAATGTAAGGTAAAATTATTTGAATTAAAAAGTCCATATCAATTAGTGTTTGGATAATTGATAATTAGATTTTTTATATCTTCAACATATAGTTGTGGATTTATATTCTTTTTTCTTGCGTATTTGTCTATTCGAATATTAGGGTATTTAAAATCTGTGATATTTAGAGCATTTTTAAGATAAAGAGGATTCAATTTAAAAATGACATTTAGGTAGTTGAAAGTCATCCAGGGTTTTATATTTTTTATATCTAATTCTTTGTTTATAAAAGTAGTTCTGTCTCTAAGTCTGTGTTCAATTCTTAAGCCTCCATCTTTTGATAAATATTTAAAAGTATAAACAAATGATAACAAAGCACCTATAATTAAACCTAAAAGAGCGATACTTATGACGACTTTAATTTTTTTACTACTTGAGAATTTTTTCATATATTGAGTATTATATCAGTAGTCTAATTATATTAATAATTTTCTAGCAGGATAGGAATATATTAGTAACTTGCTAAATTTATAAAAATATGTTATAATATAACCTAACAATTTGTAAATTTAAAATATAATATAAAACTAAAAGGAGGAAAAGAAATGATTGATGAGAAAGAAATAGCTCGTTTGAACAACATTATTCAACAGCTCGAAGATGAAAAACAGATTTTAAAAGAAGAGAATGGGGCCATTGAGAACTACATGCATACACTTGTGCATGATTTTAAGAATCCCCTGGGAAGTATTAGTGGTTTTACGGGATTTCTTCTAGAGGATGAATATTCGAAAGAAGAGAAAAAGGAATTCATCAAAATAATTATTGAGACTGTTGATCATATGTTTAAAATGATTGACAGCTATCTTCTCTTGAATAAGTTTGAAAAATTAGGAGGCCAGCTAGTTAAAAAAACTAAAACGGTTTTAGAGCTAGTCGATGATATTAAAAAAATCTTTAATAGACATTATTCTCCTAATCAGTTACACATGAGTCTTAAGAAGCCAGAAGACTCATCTGTAGATTTTGAATTGTTTGAGAAGAAAATAGAAATTGATCCAGATTTGTTTTTCAGCGCAGTAACAAATTTGGTTAACAATGCCATCGAAGCTTCTGGCAAGGTTAGTGTTAATATTTTTAAAAAAGATAATTTGTTCTGTTTAAATATTTCTAATCAAGGAGAAATCCCAGAGAAAATACAGGCAAATTTGTTTAAAAAATTTAACACTAGTAAAAGTAAAGGTAC
>JACABE010000061.1 GCA_013377005.1 Bacteroidota bacterium | reverse complement strand
TTAGATTATTTATTCAACAAGTCATTAACAAGTAGGTTAAGTATTGTTAGGTAGTCAGTAGTATCTCCACCCCCTCCGACTTCTTCTGGAAGAGTAATTTGATTAATATTTCGTAGTCCTAGATTTTCCAAGATTTTTAATACTCTTAATGACCCCTTTTTACCTGCTTCATCGTTATCAAAACAGACATAAATATTCTTAGGTTTTCTTAGGTTTTCATCAACCCATTCTTCCTTAAATGTTCCAGCCCCGTGGGTAGAAGAGACAGCATTTATTCCTTGTGATATTAAGGCTAAAGCATCTAATTCACCCTCGCATATTATTTGTCTTTCTTCATCATAAGAACCAAAGATAGTAGCTTCAGCTCCTTTAGGATATGTTATTTTTCCATCACCATCTTTAGGGTCTTGGCGAAGCTTAAAAAAGTTATAGCCATTTTCTCCCATGATGGGGATAGTGATATAGTTTTTGTTATAGAATTTTCCATAACCTAGTTTGTATTCATTAATGATATTATCTGAAAGTCCACGATCATTTAAATATTTTCTGATATTTTCTGATAAATCTTTATGACATTTTTCTACAAGTCCATCATTAAAGATTGGTCCACGATATAGTGATGAGGAGTGTGGGATAGATGTATCACCAAAGTGTTTTTTTAGGGTTATTAAGTTTCCTTTTTCTCCGCATTTCTTACAGTCATACTGACTTGTTTCGGTATTAAAGTATAAATGTCCTTCGTTGCTGGCACTATCACTGTCACAGTTACTGAAGATACATTTTGTAATTAATTCTTGACCGTTTTCACGATAAGTAATTCCTTTTTCTAGTAGATATTCTTTTATTGTTTGATTTGATTTCATATATTGTAATTGATTAATGTGTAAGTTATTCCGACGAGTAAATGCGGTTCTTTAATGTCCGCAGGTTATCAAAGTAATCCCTAGCTTTAATATTTAAATCTTTAGACCAATAAGTGTCAGCATCTTCTTCAATACCACTTTTTCTCTTAAAAATAAAAGAAACCTTTCGTGGATCTTGTTTGTCTAGAGTTAGAAGAACGTAGTTTTTGCAACATAAAGCAGTTGCAAGTCCTAAGTCAGCGGTTTGATAATATTCTTTCGAATTACCTAATGGTATATATTCAAAATCATCACCTTTATTATTTATTTTATACATAGTAATTTATTAATTATTTATAATTTTTGAGAGTGTACCTGCCCTCAACCCTTATACTGAAAAGTCAGGATAATAAAAGATTTCCTTAGCAAATATGAATATTTTTTACTAAAAACAAAGAAAAAGCCCACTGATTTTTCAGCGGGCTATAATTCTTCTTTTAGCTTAAGTATTCTTCACTATTACCATAATCAATATTTTCGTTTAATTTACCACCTTGTTTCCATAACTCCTTTTGTCTCATAAGTGACTCTGGGAGTATTTTAAATATTGGTTCATAGTATTTCTTATTAGCAGTAAATGGATTATTACTGGTACCAAATAATTCTCTTAATTTGTTTGAAAGAATTTTTTTTGTTTGATGGACAGTTCCTATCTTTGTTGAACGGTTGCTGTATTTTGCAAGCATAGACATTAAATTATTTGGGGTTGCTTGTCTAATATCTTCATTTTGTAGAATAGAAAGTATGCATAAAAAATGCCACTTCATATCTGGTTTGTGTTCCTTTTTTGTTGCGCTAAATCCAAGTTCTACATAGTCCACTGTTCTTATATGTTTATTGTCGTACCAAATTTCTACATCTTGTAAACCATCTTTTAGCTTTAAGAGAACCTTGTCCCATTTAACTATTTCTGGGAAGTTAAGATCAACTGCACATTTGTTTTTTCTCACACGACTTACGCCCAAAATAGTTGTAGGAGATTCCACGGGGATAAGATTTTCACTTCGTATCATAAAATAATTTTGTTTATCTGAAATCGTTTTTATTTTATTGGAGGTTCTTTTAACTTTTTTATGTTTTTTTAATAAATAACCTGAAAATTCTCCTTCCACATCATCAATTTTTATTTTAGGTTTATTCTTAAATAAGTATGAACCAATAAGATTAATTTCGTGAGAATTATTATTTAATAATTTTTCTATTATATTTTTAATAAAAGGAACTCGTGATTTTTGGAAAGCATTGAGTAGAAAAAAAGAATAAAGAGATTTTTCAATATCAGTTTTACTATTATCAATAGATTGTTTTACTTGATTAATATCAATTTCTCTGTTTTGTATTGCTTGATAATAGAAACAAACAATTTTAAATATTGTATTGTTTTTTGATGATAATATTTCCTCAACTTCTTTTTCAATATCTATATCTATTGCTCCACCCAAAACATCTTTATTTGAAATAAGTAGTTTAAATATCCAAAATTTAGACCATTCTGATAACTCTTCTTTTTTATATGTTTCCCATAGAACAAAATCAACAAGATGGGTATCATTTTCACTATTCAGCCAATCAAGTAAGCCCCTGCAATCTGATATATATTTTACAATCGGAATGGTGAGAGAAGGGCGCAATGGTATCATATTTATAAGCTTGATTATAAAATCAGTGTCATATGTAGTATCTATTTTTAAGAAATATTTAAGTTCTTGAAGTTGAATTTTTTCTATTTTCTCACCATTTTCTATTGCTGAAATCGTATATGGAACATTATTTTGAACCCTTGTAAAATCATCTTCAGGTATTTCTGGAGTATCTTCGTCATATTCAGATAAAAATCTCATTGATTCTATTGTGTCTACATTTTCAAGTTATGATAGTTTTGTTTTTTCATTAAGGGTTAAATTATGCTCTCTTAGAAAACGAACTATTTTTTCTGTAGCTTTTAGCACATCTTCTTTTGTTTTGCCCATTAAAGTTATGTCGTCAGCATATCTTAAATAACAAACTTTTTTATCAATAATTTCTGCTTCTGCGTAGGTATCTAGGGAAGAGAGATATACATTACTAAGTACAGCAGATGCATTTGGCCCTTGAGGTATTCCTTTTGGAAGTTCGGGGTATTCTGCCCATGTACAAAGTTGTTCTTTAAGTACTAAAAGTATCTCTTCATCTTTTATATTAAAATTATTTTCCAATTTTTCTACCAATTTTTTTATTGGTATATGTTCATAGTATTGTTGAACATCAACTTCTATCTTCCAGTGATAACCTTTTTTAAAGGCCTCCTTTTGTTCTACACAAAATGAATCCCATCCATTAAAATAGTGACTTAAAAAATCTTCTTCTTTTTCTTCTTCATTTACTCTGTTTGCAAAACAAACTTTATCTGAAAGTTGCGTATCTATTTTATAT
>JACABE010000060.1 GCA_013377005.1 Bacteroidota bacterium | reverse complement strand
ATTTTTTTCTATATATATATTAATATAATTATCAGTATATTCATCAAATTCATAACCTAAATTATCACCATTTAATAATAAATTAAATGGCTTGTTATCAGCACCTAAAAAAGTAATATTTTCGTTAAAAATAATTTTTAAATAAAATGTTATTCCATTACCTGTTACTTCTAAAGAAGTAGGTTTTATAAAGTTGAATGTATTTACAACTGAATCATTATATAATCCGGTCATTAATTCACAATTCAAAATCAAACTATTATCAAAAGGATTTCTGTTTATAGCATTAATTTTATAAATTCGATCTTTAAATCTAACCCTATTCGCTTCAGTTATATTTTTATTATTCCTTATAGTTAATTCAATGTTTGATGTGTTGAATTCTTGATTATCTTGAATAGTTTTATTACCACCTCTGTAAATTAAACCAGCTCGAATACTAAATTCAACCGACCATACATCCTTTCTAATACCATTATTATCAATAATGATTGATTTTGTTAATATTTCAATTTTATATTTTAATATACCAGATTGCATTTATTTAATTTATTTTTAATAAGTTATATAAGGTTGTAGTAAAAATTCAAGTGTATATGGTATTTTATTAATACTTAATACTGTTACCGATTCTCTCTTATCATAATATTGACTAATCAATAATAACATAGTTTGTTTAACAGCTAAAGGAATAATTGATTTATCAATAGTTGAAAAATCTGCTATTTTTGAATAATCAATTGTAACACCGGATTGATCTATCCAAGTTGTATTATTACAATGGTTTTTACAAGCAGTATAAGTAATATCAATTAAACTAGAAATATAATCATCATCATCTACTATATCTACATTACATTGTTTTTTTGCTTCTTCAAGTGTTACTATATACATTAATAATTAATTTTTTTTTTAAATATAGCCGGGCATCACATTGACACCCAGCTATATCAACCAACCATGAAAAATATATATTACGCTAATGAACCAATACAAAATGCTCCAGATACTCTTTGAACAGCATCAAAATAAGCATTAATAACAATTCTTACATTTCCTAAAAGGGCTTGACTTGTTCCATCTACTATTAAATCAATTGCACCCCATTGACCTATTACAAATTGTGACCAGTCCCCAAATACAATACCAGCAGCAGTTCCACCAGTATAAGCAGTTGCTCCATTAATTGTATCTATTACTGAATTTGTAACTAAAACTGGATAACCATTCATTTCTGAACCTTCTAAACAGAAGATACCAGCATTTGAAGATTTAGCAGTAGATTTCAATTTACCTCTACCTTTAGCACTAGTGATATATGCAGCAGTTGTATAATTAACATTAGAAGCACCTACACCAGTTTCCAAGGCAACAACATTTGACCAGGAAGTAGTTCCTGAAATAGTGCTTGAAGGAGTTACAAAAAATCCAGCTGGTTGAGTTGAAGATCCAGCAGCACCACTAAATATTGTTGATTCTAATTTATCAGAAATTGCATAAACTATATCATTTAACAACATAGCTTCAGCATCTACAGTATCTTGATTTAAAAATTGTTTAGATACATCAATATAACAAGTTAATCTCTTAGGAGACATAGTAACTTCTGATGTTGCACCAGCTCCATCAACAGCTGTAACAACTTCACCTTTCCAACTTGCTGTAGTTCCTGCATAGTAAGGAATACTAATATCACCTTTTAATCCAGTCATAAAAGTAGCACCAGCTTGAACTAAAACTAATCTATTTCTCAAAGGTGCAATCAAACCAAGTTTATCTTCACTTATAAAATCTTGACCTGCTCCATCACTTCCAGCAACAATATTTGCACGATAATTAACAGGTAATTGAATATCACCTGAAAAAGGTAAACTAGATTTTCTCATTTCTTCTTTTCCTACATTGATATAAGATAGCATTTTTTCGTCAAAGGGTCTCCCATTTGCTCTTGCATCAATAGCTCTTAATAGGCTAAAATTTTCATTCATATTTTTTAAATTATTTTTTATTGAAGGTTCAGATCTAAGTGATTTTTTATCAGCTTCTTTTATATCTTCAATTTCTTTATTCATTCTTTCAATTTCATTTTTAAGATTTAGAAATTCCGAATTTTCATTATCATTTAATTTTCTAAATTCTTTCTTACTTACCTCAGTAAAATTTTCGAGTTCCTTGATTTTTAAATCACGGTTATCGACTAACTCCAATAAATTCATATTATTAGTATTATTTTTTCAAAGATTGAACTTCATTTTCCATTTCTTGGAAATATTCATTCATCTTTCTTTCATTATCAGTTTTATCTATAACTGATTTAATAGGTTCTAAGAGTGGAATTGTATAATCATTATCATTATATCTAATATTAATCAAACTAGGTTCCTGGACCCCTAAAACGGGTTCCTGGGTTAAATTTTCAACTGGTTGGGATAATTCTGCTTGAATTGACCTAGTTATGGCCGTTGTATCAGAATATGCAGGTCTAAAAACTGGAGATACATCAAATAAAATATCTATTTTTTTTACAGTTCTTATAAATTTTGTGCCTCTCCATTCACCTTTAATGTTTTCATTTCTTGTTATAAATCCAAAACTTGAATTTCTTAAATCTCCTCTTCTTATTGCGTCTAAAACTTCTTCACCATTTGGTGTTTGTGGAGCATCAAAACCATATTTTAACCCTTTTTGGTCAAGTTTTAGCTCTAAAGTTCCTTTTCCATTAGTCGAACGGGCTAAAACCTTATCTTGATTATGATCGAAGAATGCAATAACATCACTTCTTTCAATAATCCCATCTAGTGCATTTTTATCAATAATTTCTGTAAATCCACCTAGATCTATAGATTCTTGGTTAAAAAGTATAGCATATCCTTCAATTCTTCTAGATCCTTCTATAATTTTAAATTCTGCATTATCAATGCTTCTAAATTCTCTCATATTTAAATATTTATTTTATTATACTATTAGTTTGTTTTTGAATATCATAACCTTTAATAACTATACTATCTATCATGCCATTAATTTGATCATCTGTAAAACTTGGGAATGATGATTTAATAATTTGTTTTGAACTTTCTTTTGAAAGAATACCACTAACTACATTACTTATAACTTCTATTAATGAAGAAATTTGAGCACCATTTAATGCTTGCTTCTGAATATCATCAACTGGTAATATTTGTTTGTCAGGGTTTTGATTTGTATTATTCATTAATTTATTATCAAGTGAATTAACAGCATTGACAATTAAATTATCTGCATCTTGTAAATTAGTAGATATGAAATATTTTTCGCCATTTATACCTTCAATTTTTGGAAGATTTAGCTCTTTTGCAACTAGATTACGATGCACAATACCCTTATCTATTAATTTCCCCCAGAAATCAGCTTGTGAATTTTGATCAGCTCTTAATAAATTTTTTAAATCAAAACTTAATTCTATTAATCCTCTTTGACTAGGTAAAATAAGTTTTCTAGTAAATTCATTTTCTATTTTCTCAATAATTGGTAATAATGTCGTATTTAAAAATGATAATTGAGCATTTTCTACATTTGAGTAAGTTGCTTTAGTATTATCAAATAATAAAATAGGATCAACACTAAAAAATCTTGCAATGTCTAGAAC
>JACABE010000006.1 GCA_013377005.1 Bacteroidota bacterium | reverse complement strand
CAAAAAATACTCAATTGAAGCCTTTTGATGCAAACTATTTATAGAGGAAATATACCTAATTTGCCCACGCACACCCCAAAGCAAAGCCGCGAGGAATTCTTTAGATTAAAAAACTGAACTGTAATTATTTGCAAAGACCAACCCTTACTCTAGCTTAAAATTAATTTCTTTATAATCGGTAAAAGATTTTACAAAATCAGCTGCATTAATGCTGGTGTTTCTTGCAAAAAGATTGGTATATATCTTTTCTTCGGTGTCAATAATTTGCACTACCAATTTGCATTTTCCTTTGTGTTTTTTAAGTTTTGTTTTTAATAGTTCAATAAAATTGGGTGTCACTTCAGTTAAAGGAATACGCATAGTAACTTTGTTGGCATATCGTTCTATTACCTCAACCAACAATGTGATATAGTTAATTTTAAGCTCATACTGATCATCAGAATTATATCTGTTTCTAATAACAGCTTTTGCATAAATAGAAGCTCCTTCTATAAGAAAATGTTTAAATTTCAGATAGTCATCCGAAAAAAGAGCCAGATTATAGGAACCATTGAAATCTTCAATTGTAAAGGAACCCATTGGTTTCCCTGTTTTAGTAGTTCGATGCGAAACGGAAGAAATAATGCCTGCAAATCGCAAATCACGACCTCGTAAGCTTTTTAAATCTTCGTTCAATTGTTCTAACTCAATATTACAAAAGTTTTGGATTTCGAGTTTAAAATCATCTAATGGATGTCCTGAAAGATAGAAACCTGCAATCTCTTTTTCCTTTTTTAATTGTTCAACTCTAGACCAAGCTGCAATTTCCGGCATTGGAGGGTCTTGTACCTCAGTTTCTTCACTTTCTCCAAAAAGTGAATGTTGGGAAGAATTTAATCCATTTTGGTATTGAGATGCGTGACGTACAACTTTTTCCAGAAAATTAACTTCTTCTGGCTTTTCCTGATAAAAATATTGAGCCCTATGTGTATCCTCAAAAGTATCGAAAGCTCCTGCATACGCCAATGCCTCCAAACTTCTTTTATTTACTGCTTTAAGATTTACTCTTTTAGCTAAGTCGAATATATTTTTATAAAAGCCATTTTTGTCGCGATCTTCAATGATCGCAAAAACTGCAGCCTCCCCAACACCTTTAATAGCAGCCATTCCAAAACGAATTTCGCCTTTTTTGTTTACTGTAAAATTCATGACACTTTCATTGATGCAAGGTCCTAAAACAGGGATTTTTGAGCGATTACATTCATCAACAAAAAAGGTAATTTTTTTTAAATCATTTAGATTATGTGTAAGAACTGCTGCCATATATTCAGCAGGATAATGAGCTTTAAGGTAAGCTGTTTGATATGCCACGAGTGAATATGCTGCTGAATGTGAGCGATTAAATCCATATTGAGCAAATTTTTCCATTATCTCAAATGTTTCAATGGCTTTTTTTTCATCAATGCCTTGTTTCACAGCACCTGCAACAAATTCTTGTTGTTCAGCTTTCATTGCTTCAAGTTTTTTCTTTCCCATGGCTCGTCGCAAAACATCAGCTCTTCCAAGGCTATAACCTCCCATTATCTGAGCTGTTTGCATAATCTGTTCCTGATAAACCATAATACCATGAGTAGGTTTCAGAATTTCTTCTAGCATTGCATGAGGATATTCTGCTTTTTCCTTACCCAACTTTCTATTGATAAATGTTTGAATAAATTGCATTGGACCAGGACGATAAAGTGCATTCATTGCAATGAGGTCTTCGATATTTGTAGGTTTCAAATCTTTCAGGTAACCTCTCATTCCATCCGATTCAAACTGGAAAGTTCCAATGGTATCTCCTTTTTGATAAAGTTCAAACGTTAATGCATCATCGAGGGGAATAGTATCAATATCTATTTTCACATTATGTCTTTTATAGATATTTACAATAGCAGATTTGATGATTGAAAGTGTTTTTAAACCTAGAAAATCCATCTTTAACATCCCAACAGATTCTATCAACGTACCTTCATATTGAGAAACCATCAAGTCAGAATCTTTAGAAGTGCTTAAAGGGATATAATTCATTAAATCGTCGGGACCAATAATAACGCCACAAGCATGTGTGCCCGTATGACGTGCAGAACCTTCTAATATGTGAGCAAATTCAAGTGTTTTTTTTACTAAAGCATCACCATTTTTCCGTGCATCTTCTAACTCTTTTACTTCATGAAAAGCTTTTTCTAGATTCATCCCTGCAGCTTCAGGAACAAGTTTTGCAAGTCGATCTGACTCAGAAAGTGGTAATTTCAATACCCTTGCCACATCACGTATAGATGATTTAGCAGCCATAGTTCCAAATGTAACAATTTGAGCTACTTTATCTTCTCCATATTTTTCAACTACATATTTTAAGACCCTGTCTCTTCCTTCGTCGTCGAAATCAATATCAATATCGGGCATCGAAACTCTTTCAGGATTTAAGAAACGTTCGAAAAGTAAGTTGTATTTTATAGGATCTATATTGGTTATACCAATAGAAAAAGCCACTACAGAACCAGCAGCAGAACCCCTTCCAGGCCCTACCATCACATCCATTTCTCTTGCTTTATTGATAAAATCTTGTACAATCAAAAAATAACCAGGAAATCCCATTGATTCAATAACAGATAATTCAAAATCAAGCCTTGACTTCACTTCTTCAGTAACTTCAGGATATTTTTTTTCAGCACCTTTAAACGAAAGATGACGTAAATATTCCATTTCTGTTTCAAATCCTTCAGGAAGAGGGAAAACAGGTAAAATTACATCTCTTTTCAGTTTATAGTCTTCAATTTTATCAACAATTTCCTGAGTATTGGTAATCGATTCGGGATATTGTGCAAATAGCTCCTGCATTTCTTCCTGCGATTTCAAATACTCTTGTCCCGTATAATGCATGGCAGTTGGATCATCAAAATCTCTTCCTGTGTTCAAGCATATTAAAATATGGTGGGGTTCAGAATCATTTGCGTTGATAAAATGTACATCATTGGTTGCGATACATTTAATCCCAAATCTTTGTGCCAATTCCTGCATAGCTATATTTACTTTTTTTTGTTCAGGAATGCCATGATTTTGTAATTCTAAATAAAAATCTTCACCAAAAATATCAATATATTCCTGAATAGTTTGCGCTGCTCTTTCAACACCACTATTTAAAATATAATACGGTACTTCTCCACCCAAACAAGCAGTTGATGCAATTAAACCTTCGCTGTATTTTTTTAGTAATTCTTTATCAATGCGTGGAGTATAATAAAAACTATCCTTTTTAAATCCCATTGAACTTAATCGGGCAAGGTTTTGATAGCCAATTTTGTTTTTTGCTAATAATATCAGGTGAAATCCACTCCTATCTTCCCTTCCCTTTTTTTCAAAACGACTTCCTTCAGCCACATACATTTCGCAACCAATAATTGGTTTGATTCCCTGACATTTAGCTTCATTAAAAAACTCAAGTGTGCCATACATATTACCATGATCTGTAATAGCAAGAGCCTTCATATTTAATGCTTTTGCTTTTGCTATCAGTTGTTTTATTTTTGCTGCGCCGTCGAGAATTGAATATTGGGTGTGAACGTGTAAGTGTGTGAAATCTGACATTATTCAGTATTTGATATATTGGTAAAAAATAATAACGAAATTAAATTGATTGAAAAAATCAATTTTTTGAATTTCAGAAATTTAAAATTCCCTACTTTTTGAATTTCGATTTTTGTAAAAATACTAAAAAAAGAAATAAGATTATAGATTGTTGATAAGTTTAAATAAAAAGAAAATAGCAAATTAAAATGGTGACAATATCAAACACAAAACCTTTTTCGGCATTTAATTGTTAGTATTTAATTAAATAAGAATAATATTATGCAAACCAAACCATATAGACCGAAAAACCCTCTCAGAATTGTAACTGCTGCTTCGCTTTTCGATGGACACGATGCTGCCATAAATATTATGCGACGCATAATGCAATCGAGTGGCGCCGAAGTTATTCACTTGGGACACAACCGATCTGTAAAAGAAATTGTAGATTGTGCAATACAGGAAGATGCCAATGCAATAGCCATCACTTCTTATCAGGGCGGACATCTTGAGTTTTTTAAATATATGTTCGATATGTTGCGCGAAGCTGATTGCGGACATATTAAAATATTCGGTGGTGGTGGTGGTGTAATTCTTCCCGAAGAAATTGAAGAACTGCATCGGTATGGTATTTCGCATATTTATTCTCCTGATGAAGGTCGACAAATGGGCTTGCAGGGAATGATTAACGATTTGCTCGAAAAAGCTGATTATCCAACCGATAATGCAATTAAAAAAACTTTTGATTTGCAAAAAGTTTTAAATACTGATTTCAAACAAATTGCCAATTTAATATCTGCTTGTGAAAATGTACCTGAAAAGACCAAAGATATAACAAAAAAACTTTATGATATTGCTATTTTAAATAAAGCTCCGGTTTTAGGAATAACCGGTACTGGCGGATCAGGAAAATCATCATTGATTGATGAAATTGTACGTAGATTTCTGGTTTCATGTCCCGATAAAACAATGGCTATCATCTCTGTAGATCCTTCCAAAAGAAAAACAGGTGGAGCATTATTGGGTGACAGAATAAGAATGAATGCCATCAATAATCCAAGGGTTTATATGCGTTCTTTGGCAACCCGACAATCAAATCTGGCTTTATCAAAATATGTTCAGGATGCTCTTACCATTGTAAAAGCTGCTAATTTCGATCTTATCATTCTAGAAACTTCAGGCATCGGACAATCAGATACCGAAATAGTTGACCACAGCGATATTTATCTCTATGTAATGACTCCCGAATATGGAGCAGCTTCACAGTTGGAAAAAATTGATATGCTTGATTATGCCGATATTATAGCTATTAATAAATTCGATAAAAGAGGAGCTTTGGATGCGTTGCGTGATGTGAAAAAACAATATGGCCGTAATCATCTTTTATTTGGTTCAAAACTTGAGGAATTTCCAGTTTTCGGAACTATTGCATCACAATTTAACGATCCAGGCGTAAATGAATTTTATACTGTTTTAATTAAAAAAATTGAGGAAAAAACAGGAGTATTACTGCATGAAGTAAATACCCATCTGGAAGGAACATCGGAAAAAATACAAATCATCCCACCCAAAAGAAACCGCTATCTTTCCGAAATAACAGATGTTATCAGAAATTATAATAAATGGGTTATACAACAGGGCGAAGTTGCTCAGAATCTTTATAGTTTTAAAAAAACCATCACTGCCTTAAAATTGGTAAACGGTAGCAAAGAACTGATTAAAGAACTTGAAAATCTCTACAAACAAAGAGAAACTGAACTGGATGTACGTAATAAAAAACTGATTGAAACCTGGAATGAAAAACTAAAAGCTTATCAACAAGATTTCTTTGTTTATAAAGTAAGAGATAAGGAAATTAAGGTTAAAACCTATACTGAATCCTTATCACATTTGAAAATACCAAAGATAAGTTTGCCTAAATACGAAGGTTGGGGAGACATATTAAAATGGAATTTGCAGGAAAACTTACCAGGTGAATTTCCTTTTACTGCCGGAGTTTTTCCTTTTAAACGTGAAGGTGAAGACCCAACGCGTATGTTTGCCGGAGAAGGTGGACCTGAAAGAACAAATAAACGATTCCATTACGTTTCACGAGGGATGCCGGCCAAAAGATTATCAACGGCTTTTGATTCAGTAACACTTTATGGCGAGAATCCCGATATCAGACCTGATATTTATGGGAAAATCGGCAATTCGGGTGTTTCTATCTGTTGTCTGGATGATATGAAAAAATTGTATTCCGGTTTTAATCTGTCGGATGCTAAAACTTCTGTTTCGATGACAATTAATGGCCCTGCTCCTATTTTGGTTGGATTTTTTATGAATACTGCCATTGATCAGCAATGCGAAATTTATATCCGTGAAAACGGTTTGGTGGAAGAAACCGAGAAAAAAATTGCAAAAATATTTAAACAAAAAGGAATAAAAAGACCCGTTTATCAAGATAAGATACCCGAAGGTAATGATGGATTGGGCTTAATGCTGCTTGGAATTACAGGCGATCAGGTATTGCCGCATGAAATATATCAGAAAATAAAAACCACTACCCTATCCACTGTTAGGGGAACCGTTCAGGCTGATATCCTGAAAGAAGATCAGGCACAGAATACCTGTATTTATTCCACAGATTTCTCATTGAAACTGATGGGCGATGTGCAGGATTATTTTATTACAAACGATGTTCGCAATTTCTACTCGGTTTCTATTTCGGGTTATCATATTGCTGAAGCTGGTGCCAATCCTATTTCGCAATTGGCTTTTACGTTGGCTAACGGCTTTACTTATGTAGAGTATTATCTGAGCCGAGGAATGGATATTAATAAGTTTGGACAGAATTTATCTTTCTTTTTCTCAAATGGTATAGATCCTGAGTTTTCGGTCATCGGACGTGTAGCCCGCAAGATTTGGTCGAAAGCAATGAAACTGAAATATGGTGCCGATGCCCGTTCCCAACAATTGAAATATCATATTCAGACCTCGGGTCGTTCCTTACATTCGCAGGAAATTGATTTTAATGATATTCGCACTACTTTGCAGGCTTTGTATGCCATTTACGACAATTGCAATTCATTACATACTAATGCTTACGACGAAGCCATTACCACTCCTACCGAAGAATCGGTACGCAGGGCTATTGCCATACAAATGATTATTAATCATGAATTGGGGCTTACCAAAAACCAAAATCCTTTGCAAGGTGCATTTATTATTGAAGAACTTACCGATTTGGTGGAAGAAGCTGTAATGGCAGAATTCGACCGCATTACCGAACGGGGTGGTGTACTGGGTGCCATGGAAACGATGTATCAACGGGGTAAAATTCAGGAAGAATCGCTGTATTATGAAACGATGAAACATACTGGCGAACTACCGATTATGGGTGTAAATACTTTTTTGTCGTCGAAAGGCTCGCCAACGGTTATTCCGGGTGAAGTAATCAGAGCTACTGAAACCGAAAAGCAATACCAGATAGGAATGCTTGAAAACCTTCATAAAATGAATGCAGACAAGCTTGACAACATGCTGCAGATACTACGCGAAGATGCTATGAAAAACAAAAACATCTTTAAAACATTGATGGAAGTAACTAAGTATTGCTCTTTGGGGCAAATTACCATGGCATTGTTTGAAGTAGGCGGACAGTACAGAAGAAATATGTAAGACTGTTAAGACTTTTATCAGATACTCATGGGTTTTAGGTTTAAACCTGTCTGGTATAAAACAAGACTGCCGGAATTTTCAATCAAAGTATTGTAGATAATTACAGTTGAAAGAATCAGATTGAAAGTAATATATGCAGTCAACAGTTTTTTTGTCTGACTGCATATATTATAAATTATTGTACGTGATAACTTATTAATTGCAAATCAATTTGTCCAAGCGAAATAATATATCTTTCTATTTTCCTAACACTTCCAATCCCTTTATTATAATAATTATGTGATAAATATGCTCTATTATAATTGTCCATTTTCCTATATATTTCTCCTCTGAAATCAACACAACTATAAACTCCTAGTGGGACTGTTATATTTGACGTTTGGTTAATGAATGAATAATTAACATATGCAATAGTATCTGATGACAGGAGCTGTGTATGTATAAAACCCGAATTAATACTAAAAATAATTTCACCTTTTTCGTTAACAATAAAATTACCAGAATCTCTAAGGTATTGGTTACGTGGGTATGACATACCCAAAAAATTATATTCACTGACAGTGTGGTAGGTCAAATTATTGATTAAAGTATCATTTTTTACTACAATTGAATCATTTGGATATGTAGTAATGATATTATTTCCTGAACTATCAATTTCAGACTGTTTGTAAACCCAATAATTGCCTGCTTTTAATGGGAAATAATCCAAAACTGATTCATTTGTTGTAACCGGTGGTGGTGTTGATATAGAATTTTCTTTACGACAGGAAGTAAAAAAAATGATACCAATGCTAATAATTAAAATACTTTTTTTCATAAAATTAGATTTAAGGGTTAATAAAAAGTAGATTTATTGCATAGCTTCTGTTTAATAGTTCTTTTAACGAAAAAACGCATAATAAATTGTACGGAATGATTTTTTTATTTGTAATGCAGTTTTGATTCTTCTTTTATCGCTTACTTATAACTCGTATAAATTTATTTGTCTACAAATAAATGAAATCTTTTTTACGCGTCATTAAATTTTCGCCTTAAGCTTGTTCACATATCAGGGTATGGCTTAAAGATAAATTCTATAACCCTTAATCACATTCGCATTGCTTCTTGTAAAATCTATTGCAATTTTGATGAAAACGGTATCTTAATTTGTTTTTATATTCAAATCTATCTTTGCTTGTATTATAGCGATATACCGTATTGTTTATTATTAATTGATTATCGGCTTTGAAACTATCTAAATTATTGATTTCTTCGTTAGCGGTAATAACAGAACCGCCTGTGTGATATGCCAGGTTGATATATTGCGGATTAATTGTTTTTCGCACACGGCAAGCAATAACTTTAACGGGCCTTTTTATTTTTTCGATTAAACAATAATCTCTCATACAGCTATTGTTGTCTGCAATTAATATAATCTCAGTAAAATCGGGGAATTTATGCATGCCTTTTATAATGGCTTCGATATTATTCTCTTCTTTTTCGCCTCCGTTACCCATGTATTTAACTTTATTCAAGAGGTTGGGCAGGTTTTCTATATCATTGGCAGTAACGCAATAAATGCCGCCTGTTTTGCCAATTATCTTATATTTTCTTCCATCACCATCATTAAAGAATACAAAATATTTAATGCCTGATTTTTTTAAGTTTAAGATGTGGTTTAATAATACTTGTCCGCCATATTGATACATGCTGCCCGTAAAATCGATAACTACCAACGAATTTTTCCATTCGGGATGTTTGTTGAATATCATCATTATTGATGTATCTTTTATCTTGGTATTCGTTTTAATAAAATGTTCTACTTTCTGTTCTGCTGTTTTTATAACATTTGTTGAATCGTAGGTAACTTCCAACGGTTTATATAACTTTTTATGTAGAGTATCGCTTTTTATTTGTTCGTAAATTATTTCTATTCCATGAAATAACAAGCGGGCTTTGGGTTCGGTTTTGCAATCGGTTTGCAGAATTATGGACCATTTAATTAAGTTGCTGTTTAAATTGCTATCGGTTTCAAATAGTTTCTTTAATCTTGCTCCTAAGAGCTTATAATAATCGGTTAGCCATAATTCTTTTTTTGCAGGGTATTTGGTAAATATAAACTTTATTTCTTTTGCTTTAACTTTAGGTGCTATCAGCAACCAGTCTGATTTATTAATTATTTCTGCTTCGGCATATCCGTTTTTGAGTAATACGGCAGATTGCTGTATGTCTTTTTTGAATTCATTTATTTCGGTAATAGGAAATATACTATCGAAATAGGAAGTATGTGCTTTGGGCGATGATATAACAGCGTTGCTAAACATTTTATGTTGGCTGAAACAGAATGTTTCTGATAGCAAGAATAGTAAAAGAAGTGTTTTCGCTTTCATTTATAGATGCCTTATTTTTGGTTGTATGAAATTTACTGGATAAATAATTGCAAAATTTCTTTCAAGTATGCTGCTAAAAGTCCCAAAGTAAAACTAATTATTGAATATAAAATATATCGTCTTTGTTGTTTGGTTTGTAATGAAATAAGTTGGTTTTGTAGATTTAAGTTTTCTATTTGAAGTTTCTTAAATTCATTGTCTTCGTTTTCATTTTTCAAACTTTCAGTGGCTAATTCTTTAATATATGCAGAATAACTACCATATCTATCCACAATCTTTTTAGTTTCTGGAGATATTTTATACACCCAAGAAGTTCCAAGTTGACATAAATGCTTGTAGTTATACAGTTCTAAAAAATGAATCTGTTCTTTATTATTAATCAAAATTCCAGTTTCGTGTTTATATTCACTTGCAAGCGTACTTATTTGTTTACCGTTTGGATAAACTTCATTCAACTTTTTCAACGAGAAGTCAAGAAAATCTATGTATGCATCATTCATTTTTTCTTTATTTAGCTTTACAATAATCTACAATATATAAATATGTCCCACCCATATTTTTCCCCCCACAAATATATGAAATCTTTTTTACGCGTCATTATATTATCGTTTTTATACAGTATAAACTTCTGAAGGCTTTAGCTGCAAAGATGGATATTGATGCACAAAATATACGATGCCATCCTTTAGCCTAATGATGGGTTCATAACAAGATAGATTGATAGGAAATATTTACTTTTATTATTCCCGTAATTGCAGATAGTGATTATGCAACAATTTTATTAGATATTTTGTATGCAGATATATATTATATTTTTATTTTATATAATTTTGTATTATCTGATTGTATAAATGTTTTTACTTTTATACTATTTAATATTATAGTAGTTAATAAAACATTTGCTTTTATACTATTTATATATACAGCTTATAATAAAAATAGTATTTTATGCGTTACTATTTATTTGATGATAGATAGATTTTGAAAATATAGACGATGTGTGAATGTTTTTAGTGATACATCACGCGTTTAATGCACTCAGAAATATGAATGTAAGTATTATTTAACCCAATATATTATAGCCATGCGTCAACTTAAATTGTTTTTTGTTAATCCGTTCGATTACATTGAAGCGAGCAAAGAAAAAATATTAAAATTTTATAGCGAACATAAAAATGCACTTATACAACAAGTAAGCGAAGGTGCTCCTTTTTCGGCATTGGTGCAGCCTACCATAGAGGCTTACGAAGCTTTGGAACAAAGCCTGATGGATACAGCTGTGAACGTGGCCGAGCAAAAGTCGAAAACCAGTATTGTAAACGGATATATTCAGCTATTTGTTGACAAAGCCATAGATTTTGAAGCAGGCATTCGCGATAAATTTAAGAAACGTTCGGCAACTTATCTGGAATTTTATCCCCATGGCACAAAAGCGTTTTACAACATTAAAAAGAAATCTATTGATGAAGTAATGGCTCAGTATATAGCTGCGTTTGAAAATCATCAAGCCGAAATGAGTACTGCCAAATGCGACGAACTAAAGCAAATACGCCTCGATTATAATAATGCCCGCAGCATACAAATACAAAAGAAAAGCGAAACCAAAAACAAACGTGCTTTATGGAAAGATTGCCTTAAACAAATGAACGAACAGGCGTATACCAATTTAATAGCAATTGTGGCAGTATATAAAGGAAAGCCCGCTAAGCTTAAAATATTTTTTAATCAAAGTATCGTAGCCAATTATAGGCATGATAATAAAAAAGAAAAAGGGTTATAGGTGGGGAAATAAGCTGTTTTTGTTTTTGTATTTATATTATTAAACTCCGATTGAGCAAGGTACTGTTATTATGCCCTGTTAATTTCTAATTTTCACTTTCAAGCTCCTAATACCTGTACTGTCATTCCATTTATCATCTCCTATCAAATAATATTGAGAATTTAACTTTACAACTCTATTTTTCCAATCTTTGTCATCGGCTAAAAATGCATTAGTTTGAGCTAATTCAATCCAATTATTGTTTCTAAAAGAGTAAATATAAATATCCTCCCACCAGCCTTCTGTCCATCTTGAAAATATCATTATCTCATTTGCTTTATCTTTATTTAAATCTTTTATTTTCTCTATGTATATCCCAATAGACTGATTAATTTCAAGTTCAGGAATGTTATTTGCAAATTTAATAATCATATTGCACTCTTTATTTGCACAATAATTCTCTTGCATCGAGTCTTTTCTTATTATCAAGTCATATGATATAAATGCAGTATCCTGTTTTTTATCATTATTTATGTCTCCAATTAAAAATGTATCTCTAACATGTTCAATATTTTGATTATCTATTGACTGTTTTGCTAATATTTTATCACTATTTCTGTTTTGACAACTCAAAAAGAAAATAAATAATATGTAGATTAAATGTTTCATTCTATTATATGGCATAACATCAGTATAACTGCAATTGCTTTCATTCCTAATTTATATGCAATTCTCTCAAATTGCAATTAGATTACAAACATAATAAAAATAACCAGCATATATAAACTTTTCTTCTACCTATTTATTTCGGTCATTCACCTATTTAATTTTTTTCTGATAAATACTGAGTGTAAGTTTGCTGACGATACAATTACAATAGTTTTTTAATTTAAGTAGTTTAGATGACCACTAAAGCAAAAAGTGGTCATCTTTTTAAATCAAATAAAAAATATAAACAAATGAAAATAAATAAAAATGTAGCTATCAGCGAGGCTGGTTCACTATTTCATCCATTAACAGGCGATTTTTTTACATTAAATCCATCGGGTGTAGAAATATTTAAAATGCTCAAAAACGAAAAAACGTATAACGAAATTATGCAGGAAGTCCTTGCAAAATATGATACCGATAAAAATACTTTCGAAAGAGATTATTATGAGTTTACCGCATTACTAAGGAAATTTAAATTAGTAGAAGCAGAAAACTAAGAATATCAGTTTCAGATATTCATTATAAGAAATGATAAAGATAAAACAATACAAGTATCATGTGGTTATACTTAAATAAAGTTTATTACTTTTGAATAAAAATTAAATAATGATCCGGCAAAAATACATTCAAATATTTATACATATAACAGCATGGTTTTGCTTTATAAGCTTGCCTTTTTATTTTTCGCCCAAGCCGCCTGACAATTTCCATCAGACACCCAACGATTATTTTTATTTAAGCTATCTGTTTACAAATTTTTTATTGATTGGCTTCTATTATCTGAATTCAGAATTACTAATCCCCAAACTATTAGCTCGTCGTAAGATTCTCTATTACCTTTTATCAATCGTCGCATTATTTTTCATTATTGTAGTTTTGCCCGAATTTATTAAACCTCAACATGAATTTGAAGGTCATGGCGGACCCGGGCCTGGGTCAGGACCGGAGCCTAAGCATATTTATAATGGAATGCTTGCTTTAATGTTCTTCTTTATATTTATTATCAGCAGTGGAATAAAAATTATTAATAAATGGTTTGAGTCGGAAAAAACAAAAACACTAATCGAAAAAGAAAAACTCCAAACCGAACTAAGTAATCTTAAAGCACAGATTAATCCTCACTTTTTATTTAACGTGCTGAATACTATTTATGCCTTATCACTCAAAAAATCAGACGATACTCCATCTGCAGTAATGCAACTTTCCAAATTGCTGCGGTATATTGTAAACGAAACCCAAGCCGACAAAGTACCCCTCGAAAAAGAAATTAATTGTATTGATAATTATATTGATCTTCAAAAAATGCGAATTTCTGAAACAGTGGAGATTACATATAAAAAGACAGGAACTTTTACCGAAGTCTTTATAGCTCCGCTCTTACTCATTGCTTTTGTCGAAAATACATTCAAACATGGTATTAGCACACATGAAGTTTCACCTATTTTAATTGAAATATCGCTTGAAAAAAATCTTTTTTCGTTTAAAACTAAAAACAGAATTTTTAAGCATAAAAATCAAGATAGTGTAGGAATTGGATTAGAAAACACAAGAAAAAGACTTCAATTAATCTACCCTGAGAATCATAAATTAATAATAAGCGAAACTGCCAATATGTTTAATGTCGAACTTTTAATAACTTTATAATGATAAGCTGTATTGCCATAGATGATGAGCCTTTAGCACTGGAGATAATTTCTGCTTATGTGTCTAAAGTTAGCTTTCTTAATATGAAAGGATGCTTTACCGATCCATTTAAAGCAGCAGAAACCATAACAAATGAAAATATCGATCTTATATTTCTGGATATTGAAATGCCCGATTTAAATGGAATGCAATTTTTAAAATCGCTTAAACATCCCCCCATGGTTATATTTATTACAGCCTACAGCCAGTATGCTGTTGAAAGTTTTAATCTGGATGCAGTAGATTATCTGCTTAAACCCATTGAGTTCGAAAGGTTCTACAAGGCAGTTAATAAAGCAAATGATTATCATCGCTTTATTCATAACCACCAGCAAACAGAAACGAATTATATTTTTGTAAAATCAGATTATCAGATTAAAAAAATAAATATAGATGAAATATCATATATTGAAGGATTAGACGATTATATAAAAATATATTGTGGCGAAGATTTTATACTAACGCTCATGTCGTTGAAATCTATTTTGAGCAAGTTGCCTTCAAACAAATTCATTAGAGTACATCGCTCCTATATCGTTTCAATTCAACACATAAATTCAATTCAAAGAAACAGGATTAAAATTAATAATCAACTGATTCCCATAAGTGATTCCTACAGCACAGATTTTTTTAATCTTATTGAAAATAAGCAAAAGTAAACAATGCTTCAAATAAGAATACTTAGCAAACTTATAAAATAAGCATTGTTGTTTTTAATTGATAGCTGGCAATAGTACTAATGATAAAGAAATACTTGACGTTGAATATAAAATTATTTCTTTAAAAGAAATATATCCCACTTAACGAAAAGAATATCAGCAGTAAAGAGATAGAGTAATAAATAATTATAATCCAGTATTTTCTTTTATCAGACTGAGTATTTAACGAAATATACAACCCTAAACTGGCAATTAAAAGCGCAAATAACATTAAAACAATGTGCTCAATAGGCCACAATCGTTTCGAAACAACTTTCACGGTATTATCTATACTCAAATAATTATATCCCATATTCGACCCGAGATTTGAAAATAGTATAATTCCGAAAAATAGCTGTAGATATAAAGTAATGATAAATCCAATTGACAATAATTTATCAATACGAATATAAGGTCTGTTATTAAAAATACCTCTAAATGAACGAATAAATAACCAAACCGCACACATCAAAAAAGTAATACTTATTAATATGTGTACCAATTTGAAAATAGAAAAATCTTCTAAAAGATAAATATTCAGATTCATATAGTAATTTGTATTAATAAGTCTTAGTTTGTGTTGATAACTTCGTATGCCAGTGTCTTTGCCTGCAATATTCTATCAGCCATACCAATGCCATTTCTCAGATTACCTCCGATAATAAACCCCGGATATTGTTTTTCAATTTCTTCAATGGCTTTAAAACGTTCGCCACTATCAGCTTCATATTGTGGTATAGCCCACTCGTGACGAATAATTTTCAGCAAATCAGGTTTATATTCTTTTAATTGCATCAAATCCGAAATTTCTCTTTTCAGAATCTCTTCAATTTGACTATCATTCATTTGATAAATTTCCTGACGACGAACACCTCCCAGAAAAATGGAGAATAATTCACCACCCTTAGGAGCTCTGTTGCTAAATAATGCCGACATAAACAAGACGCCTAAAATATCTCTGTTTTCTTTAAAAGGAATCAAACCACCAAAAGCGTCCAGTTTCATCCCCTGCCAGTTATCAAAACCCAAAACCACTTCAATAACTTTAGTATAATGCAATGCTTTTATTTTCTCAAGTTTTTCTTTGGCTATAAAAGGTGCCATTTTATCCAAACCCCAGGCTCCTATGGTTGAAATTACTTTCTGTGTCTGCAATTCAACAATCCTTCCTTCACTATCTTTATAACTTACTACAAAGTAATTTTCAACCGGTTTCACTTCAATATCATTGCAATTCAAAAGAACAGTATCATCACCAATTCTTTTCATAATAGCATCGATAATAGAAGATAATCCACCTTTTGCTGAAAATACGCCTCTGGTAACTCGTTTTTCTTCTTCAGTTTTCTTAATAAAACTTTTTTTAATGGTTCCTTTGATAAAACTTCCGTATTCCTGTTCTAAATTATATAACTTAGGCAAAGCATATTTAGGAACCAAGCGATTAGGATCTCCGGCATAAACTCCAATAATAAAAGGATCTATGGCATAGTCCAAAAAACTCTGACCCATGCGGCGTTTTACCAATTCAGCCAATGTTTCGTGCGGGTTAGTTCCTGCTTTGCGGAAAGGCTCTGCCAGAATACTGAATTTATCTTTTAATGTAAATAAAGGTGTTTTTACGGCAGCTTTTAAACTTCCGGGTAATGCTTCCCATTTACCTGCTTTCAACACATAACGTTTTTTTACGTTATCATTGGCTTCTTCCAGCTCACAATCATCTTTTAAATCGTCAAACAAATGGTTTACTTCAATATTTCCTATAACACCCGAATTAGGCCCCATTTCATAAATATAACCTTTTTCTTTTACCGTTTTGATAACACCACCAACCTGATCGGATTGTTCCAGAACCAAAAAATCTTTTCCTGCCTTTTTTATGTGATGAGCAGTAGCCAATCCGGTAATACCTGCTCCTATAATAATTACATCCTTCATTTTGTTCTGTTATTTATAAAGTAATATTGAATTTCGATTAATTTCTAACAATAATTCAGAAACACTGATAAAACGGATTCCTAATTTAAAAATAGAATTAAAAAATCTGATTTATTTTCCAATCACTATATCTTTTAAAAGATTTATAAAATCTTCATTTGCAACAGGTATTTCTACCTTTGAAATATTTTTTATACCAAGCATATTTTTTGCAAATGGAATAATATCTGTATTGATATCGTATAAAGTTTCGAGGTTTTCATTCACAAAACTAATAGGAATAATAACTATCTCATTTTTCCCTTCTTCAGCAATTTTTTTCAAAACCTGTTTTGTTTCAGGACCTATCCATTTTTTACTCATACTCGACTGATAAGCTACTATATAATCACATCCTGCTTTTTCGGCAATCAACCTTGCACTTGCTTCTATGGCTTTCGGATAAGTATCGCCCTTGTCAACAAGAGCCAATGGTATTGAATGTGCACTAAAAACCAAAATAGGCTTTGTATAATTATGATTTTTAATGTGATTCAAAATTAAATTCGACCAAAAATTCAAATACAATTCATGATTATAAAATTCTTTTACAAAAGTAATATTCAAATTTTCGTTCCATTTAACTGCATTTTTTACATCAGCGGCCACACTCGAAGTAGTTGAAAAACTCGATTGAGGATACAAAGGAATGATAGTAATATCATTAATTTGTTCAGCAATAAACTGACCGATAATATCATTGATAAATGGTTGTGAATAAGAAAAAGCATATCTCACTTTGTACCCATTGCCAAGTTGATTTTGTAATGACATTGAAAGTTGTTCGGTAGATTTTATGATAGGAGAACCGCCTATCAGCAGATATTTCTTCCACGATTTTTTATAACGAATATTGCTGATTATAAAAGATAATAAATTACGCCCTAACTTACCGAAAGGAAGAATAAAAGGATCTTTAAACATTCGTTTCAGAAACAATTTTAATTCTTTTGGAGAATTTGCACCTCCCATATCTACCAACAAAATTCCTCTCATACCGTCTTTGAATAAATTGATTCACCTTGTTTTAAATCCGGGTCAAATGCCATGGCAATATTCCGAGCAATCTTATGACCAAGTTCACTTATTACAATTCCTTTTTCGCTTATACTGATTATTCCATCTTTTTCGAAATCAACCAGTTTTTTGGCATCATAATTTACTATATTTTTTATTTCATCTGCCGTCAACTGAAACTGAGCTGCAATTTCGTCAAAATACAAAACGCCGTTGCACATAATGCTATTAATTACAGCTCTTACTATTTGCTGATTTACATTTAATGTAAAACCTCTTTCAATGGCGAATCCGGTATTTTCAATTTCCTCAATATATTTGGCTGCACTTTTTACATTCTGCGCATAAGCACCCCACAACTGACTGATGGATGAAGCTCCAAAACCATAAACCTGTCCGGTTGTTTCCAACGTGCAATAACCTTGGAAATTACGATGCAATTTTTTGTTTTTGTAAGCAATTGCCAATTGATCATCAGGATGTGCAAAATGGTCGATACCAATTGAAGTATAACCGGCTTGCTGCAATTGCTGAATATTATTAATCAGCATATCCATTTTTTCTTTAGGCGAAGGCAAACCTATTTTTTCTAGTTTTAGCTGTTCTTCTTTCACCCATGGAACATGTGCATAAGAAAAAGTAACAATTCTGTCGGGCTTTATTTCAATAGCTTTAACAATAGTTTCTTTCAAACTATCAACAGTTTGCAACGGCAAACCGTAAATAAAGTCAAGATTAATGCCATTGAAACCTTTTTTCCTTAAATAATCAACAATATCTTTTACAGCATGTTTTGGTTTCTGACGATTAACCACTTCCAATACATCTGCTCTGAAATCCTGAATACCCAGGCTCATTCTGTTGAAACCCATTTCGGCAAGTTGATCTATATGTTCAAATTCCAGATAAGCAGGGCTGCACTCAATAGCAATTTCTGCATTAGCATCTACAATAAACTTCTGTTTAATCAAATTCATTATATCAGCAATATAGTGCATAGCAATGGCATTAGGAGTACCACCACCCCAGTGAACCTGAGTAAGTTTGCGGTTTTTCAGATCAAGATATTGACAAACATTATTGATTTCCTTTTTTATAGCATCTACATATTTTTCGATAAAAGCTCTTTTCTGTCCGATTTCGGTATTACAGCCACAGAAATGGCAACGTTGCGGACAAAACGGAATATGAATATAAATGGAAATATTTTCAGGCTGCTGAAGATTAGAAGCTTTCAATTGCTCCAAATAATCATTGCTTGTAAAGTTTGTATGAAAAAAGTTCGCAGGCGGATAGCTGGTGTATCGCGGACCCGAAACATTGTGTTTATCTAAAAATTCACTTGTTATATTCATTCTTTGTTTGTTATTAAGTTATTAGGTTATTAAGTTATTTTGCAAGAGATTAAATTGCTTTTAAATATAGGCTCAATAAACTAATAACTATTAACTTAATTTCTAATTTCTTTTCCAATCAACTTCCTTCACCCAATCCACAACCAATTTAGCGTTTTCAAATGGAATACCGGGAATAAATCCGTGACCTAAATTGAAAATCCAGTTTTGATTTTCAGAACCGAATTCAAGATATTTTTCAAGTTCAGTGATAATAGTTTTTTTATCAGCCAGTAACAATCTTGGATCCAAATTTCCCTGCAAACCAATTTCAGGATGAACCAAAGAACGGGCTTCTGTTATTGAAGTCTGCCAATCTACACTTAAGAAATTACAATCGGATGGTTTTATATATTTTATACCATAACCTAAACCTTTTGGGAGGAAAATAACAGGAGTTCCTGCCTTCATAACAGCAGCAGAAATCCTCCTTACATAAGGCATAATCATTTCGAAATATAAATCAGAAGGAATCAAACCTGCATGTGTTTCAAATATCTGGAAAACAGAAATACCATGTTTAGCCTGCGTAATTGCATATTCAATTGACAATTCGGTAATGGCATTCAATAATTGATGGGCTAATATCTTATCTTTATATAATAATGCAACTGCATCAGGGAAAGTATGATTGGTGCTCAATCCTTGTACCATATAACAAAGGGTAGTTAAAGGAGCTCCGCAAAAACCAATTAAAGGTGTATTTTCTGGTTTTGTTCGCATAATTTCATCAATTACATCATAGATATAATTGAGTTTTGAAGCATCAGCCTTCAATATACGCATCGGATCTTTAACATCTTTAAGTGCAGTTGCGAATTTTGGTCCGGAATCAGCAAAATTGAGACTCATTCCCAGTGCCTGTGGTATTACCAATATATCAGAAAAAAGTATGGCTGCATCAACGCCCAAGTCGTAAACCGGCAATAAAGTTACCTTTGCACCAAGTTCAGGTGATTCCATTAATTCATGGAAAGAATGGTGTTCGCGCATTTCGAGATATGAAGGCAACACTCTTCCTGCCTGACGCATAAACCATACCGGAGGTCTTTCAGTTTTTTCACCTTTGAGTGTTTGTTGAAATATTGAATTATTCATTTATTTATTCTGAATTTAGATTAAAGTTTATTAATTTGGGAACGCTGATGACACTGATAACTAAAGGTAAACACGAATAAGAACGGATTTTTCTTTAATTTCATTAATTAAACAATTTTTAATCCGTTTAATCTGCGTTTCCGGAACGGATCAGCGTCATCCGCGTTCAAATATTTTCCAAATAAGTGATATTTGATTTTTAAAGATTCATTAAAGCTTCCAAATTGGCTGCAATAATAGTGTCAATATCTTTATCGCTGTGAGCATAAGAAATAAACAAACATTCATATTGCGACGGAGCCAGATAAATTCCACTTTCCAGAGACATTTTGAAGAATCTTGCATATTTATCAGCATCCGATTTCATAGCTTCATCATACGTAGTAATCTGTTTTTCATCCGTAAAGAAGAAAGTCATCATAGAACCCACGCGATTGATAAGACCTTTAACACCTGTTATCTCCATATTTTTACGAATACCAGCTTCAAGTTTGGCTGCTTTTCTTTCCAGCTCTGAATAAAAATCAGGAGTATCTCTGATAAGTTTCAACATGGTAATACCGGCAGCCATCGCAAGCGGATTACCAGACAATGTGCCTGCCTGATAAACAGGACCTATTGGAGCCAGCATATCCATAATTTCTTTTTTGCCACCATAAGCACCTACAGGAAGCCCACCACCTATTATTTTACCTAAGGTAGTAATATCAGGTGTTACATTATAATATTCCTGTGCACCGCCTTTGGCTAAACGGAAACCTGTAATTACTTCGTCAAAAATAAGAACAGAGCCATATTCGTTACAAATATCGCGCAATCCCTGCAAAAATCCTTTGTTTGGAAGCACAACACCCATATTTCCGGCTACAGCTTCAACAATAATAGCAGCAATTTCATTGCCTTTTTGCTCAAACAAAGCTCTAACAGAATCAAGATTATTATATTCAGCTATTAGAGTATCTTTTGCAATACTTTTTGGAACTCCAGGACTATCAGGTAAGCCCAGTGTAATGGCTCCCGAACCTGCTTTAATCAAAAAGCTATCACCATGTCCATGATAATTTCCGGCAAACTTTACGATACATTCTCTTTGTGTATAACCACGGGCAAGTCTGATGGCACTCATGGTTGCTTCAGTTCCGGAACTAACCATACGAACTTTTTCAACAGAAGGAACCATGTCAACAATAAGTTGAGCCATTTCTGTTTCGTATTCGTTGGGAGCACCATAACTTGTACCTTTAATAGCAGCCTCATTAATAGCAGCTAAAATAGTATCATGTGCATGACCAAAAATAAGCGGACCCCAGGAAGAAACAAAATCAATATATTGATTCCCGTCGATATCCGTAATATAAGCGCCTTTACCTTTGGCGATAAAAACAGGATTTAATTTTACACTTTTAAAAGCTCTTACCGGAGAGTTTACACCTCCCGGAATGATTTCCTGAGCTTTTTTAAAAGCTTCAATACTTTTTGTAAATTGCATATTTGGTATTATTTATACGTTTTTATAAAAAGATTCAATTTATTTTGTTGTGTAAGTTGTTTTGTCATTCCGAGCGATAGCGAGAAATCTCAATAAAATTCACAATGTATTTTATGAGATGCTTCCTTCGTCAGCATGACAAAAAGAATTTCAACAAAAAAATCTTCACTTCATTCTACTTAAAATATTAGATGCTTCCACTGCATGATAAGTAATAATAATATCAGCACCGGCTCTTTTGATAGAGGTTAAAACTTCCATCATCACTCTATCGCCATCAATCCAGTCGTTTTTAGCAGCAGCTTTAATCATAGAAAATTCACCACTTACATTATAAGCAGCCACCGGCATATTGAATTCGGTTTTAACTCTGTAAATAACATCAAGATAACTTAATGCTGGTTTTACCATAACAATGTCAGCACCTTCTTCAATATCAGCTTTCACTTCGCGCATAGCTTCGTTACTATTTGCTGGATTCATCTGATATGTGGCTCTGTTGCCAAATTTTGGTGCACTTTCAGCCGCTTCTCTGAATGGACCATAAAATCCTGATGCATATTTTGCTGAATAAGACATAATCGGAATTTTCTCAAATTTGTTTAAATCCAGTTGTTCACGGATTTTAGCAACTCTGCCGTCCATCATATCACTTGGAGCAATCATATCAGCACCAGCTTCTGCCAAAGAAACCGATTGTTTTGCCAAGGTTATCAATGTTAAATCATTATCAACATCGCCATCAACAATAGTACCGCAATGTCCGTGAACTGTATATTCGCAATTGCAAACATCAGCAATGATATACATTTCAGGGATTACTTTTTTAATAGCTCTGATAGCTTGCTGAACAATACCATTGTGCTCGCAGGCAACACTGCCATCTTCATCTTTATGTTCAGGAATACCGAAAAGCAATACTGCTTTTACTCCTGATGCCCATACTAATTTACATTCTTCTACTAAATTTTCAACTGATAATTGATAATTACCCGGCATTGAATTGATTGGATTCTTTATATTTTTGCCTGCAATTACAAATAAAGGCATTACAAAATCGTCAACAGAAAGATGTGTTTCGCTAACCATTTGTCTGATAATACCATTGTATCTTAATCTTCTTAAACGTGTTACTGGGAATGCCATAATTCTCTTATTTTAATTTGTTAATAATTATTTTTTGAAATATTCTGATATTGATTCGCTTAAACCTTCTGCTTTTGACATTTTTGCTGTAATTATTGGTGAATAACCAGCTTCCTCAATGGCTTTAGTGGTGGTTGAACCAATACTTGCCATTTTAAGATGCTGAATTTTATCTTTTTCATAAAATGAGCAGAAATTATAAAATGTTGATGGACTCGTAAATACAATTAAATCGTATTTATTTTGTTTGATGATTTCTAAGATTGATGTGTCAACGGATTTTGGTTTTTCAGTTTGATAAACGTTAATTCGTTCAACTTTATTCTCTTTTGATAATTTATTAATTAAAGTATCATCAGCCAGATTGCCTAATGAAAGCAATACTTTCTGGTTTATTGGATTTACTACATTATAAAATTCAGTCAGGAAGTCTTCAGAGGTATTTCCCTTGCTGATAAAACTTGGTGCATAACCGTAATAATCAAGTTCGGAAGCCGTTCTGCTGCCAATCACTGCAATTTTAATATTTTCAGGCAAAGCTGTACTACCTTTTAAATCACTGAGGTGCTTAAAGAAGTTTAGTACACCGTTTTTGCTGGTAAAGAAAATCCAGTCAAAATCTGAAAGCTTATTGAGTAATTCTTTTTCTGAATTTTCTAATTGAGCAGGAGAAACTTCAATCATTGGTAAAGAAATAACATTTGCTCCTTGTGATTTCAATAAATCAGGTAATGAATCTCCCGATTCAATGGCTCTTGTAGAGATAATAATCTTATCTTTTAATGGCAATTCCACTTTTGGCGCAGCCAGATTTAAATCTCTGATAGCATCCAGAATTTCTTTACCTCCATTTGAAAATAACTTCTTCGCAATTTCAACAGAAATTTTAACCGCATTATCAACATTGGCTGAAGCTGTTTCTTTCAAAAACTGACTTCCATCAATATTTGAGATAAAACCCGTAATATGAAACTGATTTCCTTCAATTTTACTAAAACTTCCTACCGGAATCTGACAGCCACCTTCAAGGGTTTTAAGAAATGCACGTTCAGCTGAAGTTGTAATAAATGTTTCTTCGTCGTTTATTTTAGAAAGCAAATTTTCGATAAAAGCATCGTTTTCTCTTATTTCAATTGCAATTGCTCCCTGACTACAAGCAGGAATCATTACCGATGGATCAATCAACTCTGAAATAAATTCGCTCATCTCAAGGCGTTGCAGTCCGGCTGCTGCCATAATCATTACATCGCAATAGCCTTCCTGCATTTTGCGAATGCGGGTATTTACATTGCCACGAATTTCAACGATTTTGAAATCTTTATTTATTTTTAATAGTTGAGCTTTACGTCTTAAACTTGAAGTAGCAATTACGTCATTTGAAGTTAAATCGCTTATTTTTCTATTATTTGTACTAATCAAAGCGTCTCTTACATCGCCTCGTTTTAATACAGCTCCAAGTTTTGCTCCTTCAGGGAATGTAGTGGGTAAATCTTTTAAACTGTGAACAGCCATATCAATTTCGTTATTGAACATGGCTACTTCAAGTTCTTTGGTAAACAAACCTTTATCACCTATTTTAGAAAGAGGAACATCAAGAATGATGTCGCCTTTGGTTTTTATGATAATAATCTCAAATATATAATCCGGATATTTATTTTCAAGTTCTTCTTTAACTTTGTAAGCCTGATATAGTGCTAATTTACTTCCTCTTGTTCCTATTCTTATGGTTTTTTCCATTAATTCTGACTAAACAATTGATTAACTAATTGAATTTTTTCATGATTCTTGCCATTATCGGTAAGTGCTTTAACATTGTTAATCACGTTATGAATAATTTTATTGGTAATTTGCTCAGCATACACTGATGCTTTTGGAGAATCAATAGTTTTTTGGTCTTTTAAATACCCTTCCAGTTCTGATTTGCTGATACCATGAAAATATTTGCAGATATTCTGAAAAGTAGGAATCAGGTTTCTGGAATGAACCCAGTTAGCGAAATCGATAACCAGTTCTTCAATAATTTCCTCAGCAGCACATATTTCACCACGTCTTTTTTCAAAACTATCTTCTATCACATTGTTCAAATCATCAACATCAAATACATGAACATTAGGTAATTCTGACACATCCATTGCTACATTGCGAGGTACAGATAAATCAATAAAAAGTAAATCTTGTTGATTTCTCAATTCCATTGCTCTTTCTACCATTTCTTTAGAAATCAATGGCTTTTTGGAAGCTGTAGAAGTAATTACAATGTTATTTTCAAGAAGCAATTCTTCTAATTTACTGAATTCTTCTGCTTTCGCATTATATTTTGAGGCAAATTCCACAGCATTTTCATAAGTACGATTTACGATTGTGAAATTACTGCATCCTTTTGTTACAAGATTTTGTAGTGTAAGTTCACTGGTTTGTCCGGCACCAACCAACAAAACAGCTTGTTTTTCTATATTTTCCAACTTCTTGCTGGCTAAATCCACGCCTGCATAACTTACAGAAACGGCTCCTCTACTTATGCTGGTATCGGTTCTAACTTTTTTACCGGCTTCAAAAGCTTTAATAAATAATCTGTTTAATATGGGACTTAATAATTGATTTTTTTCGCTGATGTTGAAAGCATCTTTTACTTGTCCTACTATTTGGTATTCGCCCAATGCCATTGAATCTAATCCGGAAACAACATGAAAAAGATGACGCACTACTTCGCTGTGAGATTTTCTGTAAAAATGTTTACGCAAATCACCATCCACTTTTCTGTATTTAAATAATGTTTCTTCAAACAATTCAAATGCTGAGGACATTTGTCCATGGCTGTTTTCTGCAGTTCCATGCGGGTGAGCATGAGGATGTGCACCGTTTTGATTCATTTTAATTGCATGAGGATGTCCTTGGCCAAGAGCATTAAATTCTACATAAATTTCGGTACGATTACAAGTAGATAATATCACGGCACCAAGAATTCCTTTGTCTTTCAATATAGAAACAAATCTTTTGATATCTTCTTCACAAAAAACAAATTTTTCTCTAACCTCTATTGGTGCAGACTTATGGTTTAATCCAAGCAATTCTATCATTAGTGGTAAATGTTTTTAAAATCGTAGGCAAAACTATTAGTTAAATCTGTTTTTTTTCTGAAGATTTTCATCAGTTTTTTAAAAATATATAGTTTTATAAATATATTTCAAATTCAAGTATGATTTTTTTAAAAAAATACTTATTTATAAGTTTGCTTCTCAGATATTTATAATATTAATTGGTTTAAATATTATTATAAATATCCAGATTTTTAATGACAAATAACACTTTGATATTGACAAATATCAGGGAGGCTTTTTGTTGATATTTTTAGGGATTGTGAGAAAAGTAAATTAGTGGAATTTTTTAATTATATTTGATAACTGAGCTTAAAAATTAATATAAAAATTATGCATTTTGTTTTCATAATTATAGTCCACCTTATAATTATATAATTCACATATTTTCTGAACGATAGACAAACCCAGTCCAAGTGATTCCTGTGAAGAAGATTGTTTGTGAAACCTTTCGAAAAGCAATCCTTTAGCAATGTTATGTTCAGGTCCAGAGTTAGAAATACATATTTCGCCTTTGATAGCTTTGATAATCAAATCGCCTCCTTTAAGGTTATGTCGTATGGCATTCTTAATCAGATTAGCCAATAGAATTTCTGCCAGATAAGGATTCATTTTAATAAACACATCCTCATCAAACTGTTTTGAAACCTTGATTTCTTTTGAGTCAATTAAATCTTCCAGACTTTCTAATTGTTTCTCAATCATCAATAAAGGATTAATAGATTTAGATTCAGGAAATTGCCGGTTTTCAATTTTAGCTAATAAAAGTAATGTCTTGTTTAATTTCGAAAGTCTGTTTGAAGCTTCATAAGCATCAGCAACAGCTTTCATTTGTTTTTCGTCAAGATTTTGTGATTGTAACAATAATTCCATCTTTGAGTTTATGATGGCCAAAGGAGTTTGAAGTTCATGCGAAGCATTCTCTGTATATTCTTTCATATTGGAATAATCTCTTTCTATCCTTGCTGTCATTGCTTTTAATACTCTGTTAAGATCGTCAAATTCCTTTACTTCTGATTGTTGTAGTGAAAATTCGTTATGCGAATTAATATCATAATTATTTATCTTTTTAATTGTATCATAAAATACACTCCATGCTTTAAGCGAAGTATGCCTGACTGTAATCAACAAAACTATAATAATCAGAATGACCAGAAATGTCATAATCAAAAATATTCTGATTATCAGATTATCTGTTTCTTCCAACGATTTATAAATCTGAATATAATACGCAGCATTATTAAATTGAGTAACAAAACCTAATTGCCTGAAAGGAATATATTTTTTATAACTATGCTCATATATAATTGTATCATAAAAGTTTAATTGCGGATTTTTTATTTCCTTTAATGGTGTAATTAAAATCTTTTCGTTTTGATTGGTAGGTGCAGCAGCAGATTCATGAGCTGACAGTAATTGATTGACTATGTTGCTTTTCCGCTTTTCTAATTCAATATTAATATTTTGGTTGACCTGATGTCTTAATAAATAATAAAATGCAATGGTTGCAAACAAAAATACAAACAAAGTAACAGATAAGTAATTAAGACTTGTTTTTGTTAAAAGCTTCATTATTTTGTGTTTAGTAAAGAAGTTTAGAAATAAATCTAGGTTAAATCAAATTTATAACCCACTCCGTAAACAGTTTTAATATAATCAGCACAACCTTCTTTTAAAAGTTTGCTTCTGAGATTTTTAATATGAGTATATATAAAATCGAAAGAATCAGCCATATCCATGTAGTCGCCCCATAAATGTTCGGCAAGCCCTGATTTTGTTATTACTTTGTTTTTATTGGATATAAAAAAAACAAGCAGCTCAAATTCTTTTCTGGTAAGCTTGAGCTCTTTGTCATTTACAAAAACAGTATGATTGTTGGGTAAAAGTTTAATCTCATTAATAACAATCTGTTCATTTCCATCAAAATTAATTCTTCTGTTTATTGATTTCAAATGAGCATTAAGTTCAGCAAGATGAAAAGGTTTAGTAAGATAGTTATCAGCACCTATTTCAAGGCCTTCTATTCTGTTTTCCAATGAATTTCTGGCAGAAATGATAATTATACCCAAAGATTTTGCGCTTTTTTTTACACGTCTGATGATATCAAGCCCACTACCGTCGGGCAGATTAATATCAACTACAATACAATCATACTCATATAATTCTATCTTTTCAACTGCATCGGTATAATTATAAACAGCTTCACATACATGTCCTTCTTCATGTAAATATTCAACCACTGAATCTGTTAACGTTTTTTCATCTTCAATAATCAGTATCTTCATATATACAAATTCAAAAATATTGTATGAAACTATCAGATAGCAAAAGTAAAAAAATATCTCTACTTGAATTGCAAAACTTATAAAAATTTGAACTAGATTCAAGTTTTTATATTACGATGAACTAAAAAAATGTAAATTTGTTGTTTATTGCAAAATACTTATGGAAATACGTAAAACATTATATGTTAAGTATATGGTTTGTAAATGCTGCATCCGCATCCTCAGGCAGGAGCTGGAGCAACATGACATTCAGATACATCGTATTGTCCTTGGCGAAATTGAAATAAGCTATGAAAGCACAAAAATAACTGATGCACGAATTGAAAAAATAATCAACGATAATGGCTTTGAACAAGTTACCAATAAAGACAAAATACTGGTAGAACAGATAAAAACAGCCGTAATTGAATTGGTGCATTTTGCCAATAATATGAATTCCATTATCCGCAACTCCGATTATCTGGTTGAAAAGTTAGGATATTCGTATCAGCATTTATCAACCATTTTTACAAAATATGAACCCAATACGCTCGAAAAATTTATTATTCTCCATAAAATTGAAAAAGTAAAGGAAATGATAGAATACGGAGATCTGACTTTGAGCGAAATAGCTTTTGCAATGGGTTATAGCAGTGTTCAGTATCTCTCTACACAATTTAAAAATATCACGGGTATTTCGGTAACAGATTATAAAAAAACACCCGATGTAGACCGAAAGTCAATAGCAGAGATTTAGGAAGATGTTCTTGGGCATTTTTAATTAAATGTCCGATATAAATTGCTGAAGATATTACAGTAGAAAACATTAATTTAAATTGGTTTTATTGCTGATTCATAAATCGTTAGTGCATTCAATATAAAAAGTATTTGTTAAATATATAATCAGCTTTTGATGATTTATCAAAATAAAATGAATACATTTGTTGAATAATTAATCAACACGAAAAAGGTAAGGTAATCCACTTAAATATTGAAGACTTACTTCCTTTTGGAAGATTATTATAACGTTAGCATAAATATAATACACAACCTTTAATATTATATGAAGATATATAAAATTTTATTTTTTGCTTGTTTGTTTCCTTTTCTGTCGACAAAGGGACAAACTATAGATTCGTATTATAAAAAAGCACAAAGTCTAATTGCAAATAATAATTATTCATATGCTATTTTATATATTGACACTGCTATTAAACAAAAGTCTAATGTCGACTCATTATATACTTTAAGAGCACATTGTTATTTGGATGTTATTGAATATAAATTAGCTTTTAATGATTGTAATAAAGCATTAAAAATAAACCCACAGAATTTTTATGCATATTATCTCAGAGGACTTAGTAATGCAAAAATCCCTGTTGCGGATTCAATAAAAAACCTGTTGCTTCAACAGTATCTTAATGACACATCTGCTTTAATGAGAATCGTTAAAAAGTATAAAATAAACTCGGGTGAATACAGCTCAGAAATATTTGACTACGGCTCTTCAATAGAAGATTATACAAAGTCTATTGAGATAAATCCTAAATTTTCCGACACTTATTACCAAAGAGCATTATTGCTTAAAGAAATGTGGCAAGAAGACAAAGCTTTAGATGACTATAATAAATCTATCGAATTGAAACCTGATTATTCTGAGTATTATTATACTAGAGCTTGGTATTATAGAGACAAAAAAGAAACGCAAAAATCTATTGATGACTTTAATGAATCTCCCCGCCGCAAGCGGACGGGGTATCATTAGTCTTTCTAAAAGAGTGAGAATTGGGAAACCTTGTGCAATACTTTATACTGTTTTTCAACACCTTGTTCCCTCACGTATTTCGAAATTACATCCTCATTCCCATACTTGCTAACTGTATTGATAAAATAACCATCCGTCCAAAATTCACCTCCCCATAATTGCTTTTTTACCTCTGGGTTCTTGACAAATACCTCCCTTGCTGTAATACTCTTTATTATTGTCACTATTTTTGTTGGACTATACATTGGAACAGATTGCACTAAAAAATGAACATGATCATCATCTGTTCCTATTTCTAAAAAGTAGATTTGATATCTTTTTGATATTTCTATGCAAACTTCTTTAAGTGTAATATCAACGGAATCACTAAAAACTACTCGTCTATACTTTGCTGGACATACAATCTGATACAACAACAAAGACACATTATGAGACTTATGAATATATTTGCTTTCTGCCATGCACAAAGTTATAAATTTTCGCCGCAAGCGGCGGGGAATTTACCCAAAGAGATTAAAACCCACAGTATCTTATTATTACTCTGACAGGGGTTATCTTAAATTTGAACAGACAAATGACAAGAAAGGTGCGTGTGAAGATTTTAAAAAAGCAATGTCATTAGGATTGTTTATTGATAATATTGATACGTATTGTAAATAAATACCGACTCCAATAAAAATTGACTTTTATTCTAGCAATTACTAGTATGAATAGCCTCTCACTCCACTGTAAGTAAGGGTCAAGTATATAGCGGTTCATTAAGATGTGGCCAATTTTCACGTAAAGGTCAAGCATAGCTTCATACCCTCTTTCACACAATCGCTCTAATGTAATAGTTGTAAGCATTACAAGCCTTTAAGCATGCGGTTACTTCACATAAATATTGCAAAATATTTTTTTAAATTGCTCTCATTTCAATATCATTCGCCGATTTTTTATAATTTCGCACTTTCTTAAAAATATAAACAAATGCTTAGAACACACACTTGCGGCGAATTAAATATTTCAAACATTAATCAGGAAGTTAAATTAAGTGGATGGGTACAACGTTCCAGAGATTTAGGCGGGATGACTTTTGTTGATCTTCGCGACAGATATGGAATTACCCAATTGGTTTTTAATATGGAAACCAATGCTGCACTTTGTGAACAAGCACGTAAATTAGGCAGAGAATATGTAATCAGCATCAAAGGTATCGTTACAGAACGTAGCAGCAAAAACCTGAAAATGCCTACCGGAGAAGTAGAAATTACTGTAAATGATATCGAGATACTTAATCAATCAAAATTACCTCCTTTCACCATTGAAGACAATACAGATGGCGGTGATGAACTAAGGATGAAATACCGTTACTTAGATTTACGACGTAATCCAGTGAAGAAAAATCTTGAATTGCGTCATCAGCTATCGATGGAAACCCGCAATTATCTGAATGACCTAAAATTTATCGAAGTTGAAACACCTTATTTAATTCGTTCAACACCCGAAGGTGCCCGCGATTTTGTGGTTCCATCGCGTATGAATCAGGGTGAGTTTTATGCCTTGCCACAATCACCTCAACAATACAAACAATTGCTGATGGTTGCCGGTTATGATCGATATTTTCAAATAGTAAGATGTTTTCGGGATGAAGATTTGCGTGCCGACCGTCAGCCTGAGTTTACACAAATCGACTGCGAAATGTCGTTTGTAACACAGGAAGATATTCTGAATACATTCGAAGGACTTACGAAACATCTTTTTAAAGCTATCAAAGGTGTTGAAATTAAAGAATTACCAAGAATAACCTATGCTGATGCCATGAAATATTATGGCTCCGACAAACCCGATACTCGTTTCGAAATGAAGTTTGTTGAATTAAATGATGTTACAAAAAACAAAGGATTCAAACTTTTTGATGAAGCCGAATTGGTAATAGGTATCAATGCAAAAGGATGCAGCGAATACACCCGTAAACAATTGGACGAGCTTACCGATTTTGTAAGAAAACCACAGATAGGAGCTACAGGTATGATTTATCTGCGATATAATACCGATGGCACCTTAAAATCATCTGTTGACAAATTCTATACACCTGAAGATTTAAAATTGTGGGCTGAGAAATTTAATGCACAACCCGGTGATTTATTTTTGATTTTGGCAGGTAAAGAAGAAAAAACACAAAAAGCCTTAAACGAATTGCGCCTTGAAATGGGCACTCGTTTAGGATTACGCAATCCAGAGGTGTTTGCACCACTTTGGGTTGTAGATTTCCCATTATTAGAATGGGACGAAGATACACAACGTTTTTATGCAAAACATCATCCGTTTACATCACCCAAACCCGAAGATATTCCATTAATTGATAGCAATCCTGTAGCTGTTAGAGCCAATGCGTATGATATGGTTATCAATGGTGTGGAAGTTGGAGGAGGTTCTATCCGTATTCATAATAAAGATTTACAAAAAAGAATGTTCTCACTGTTGGGATTTAGTGATGAAGAAGCTCAAAATCAGTTTGGTTTCTTAATGAATGCATTTGAGTTTGGTGCTCCTCCTCATGGCGGACTCGCTTTCGGTTTCGACAGGATGTGTTCACTTTTTGGCGGTAGCGAAAGCATCCGCGATTTTATTGCCTTCCCTAAAAATAATTCAGGAAGAGATGTAATGAGCGACTCTCCTTCTTCTATCAGTTTGGATCAATTAAAAGAGCTGAGCCTTAAAATAGAGAAAGAAACAAAATAGATGAATATGTGTTAAAAACACTTAAATCTTATAAATTTATACACTTATAACGAAATCTTATACACTTATAAGAAATAAAGTCGTTATTATTGCAATCAAAATAATCTTTATAAAAATGAGAAAAATATTCTTAGCATCTTTTGTGCTATTATTCACATTAAATGCAAAATCACAGAATTTAACAAAAGACAATAAAGCCGAAGTAATTGTTTGTAAGGAATTTCATGAAACCAAAACTTTGCGTGAAATTGCAGAATCACAACCAGCGTATAAAGTAATTAAAGATGAGGATAGAAAAGAATCGGAAGACAGAAAGCGCAGGTCACCTTATACGGACAAAAACTTAAAAAATGCTTTACCTGTAGGTGAAGACCCTGCAATGCAAAAGGTTATGGGTACACGTCAGCCTGAAACGCTTTTAAATATCTGGGAAGGACAAACAACTTCAAGTTATCCTCCTGATCCTTCAGGTGCTGCAGGTCCTAATCATTATGTACAGGCGGTGAATTCTTCATATCAGATTTTCACTAAAACAGGTGGCACTGTGACAGGTGGAGGTCCGCTTACTTTAGGCTCGTTGTTATTTAATTCAAATGAAGGTGATCCTATCGTAATGTACGATAAATATGCTGACAGATGGGTAATTACAGAGTTTCAATCTCAGGGATCAACTGCAGGAAATATTTTATTTGCTATTTCTAAAACACCAGATCCTACAGGTCAATACTATATTTATCTGTTTTCTTCACCACTTTTTCCAGATTATGAAAAATTCTCTATTTGGAGCGATGGATATTACATGACATCTAATCAATCAACTCAGAAAGTTTTTGTTTTTGAAAGAGATTCAATGCTTGCTGGTAAAGCTACATCACGGTCTATTTATCAAACATTTACACCTCCGAAAGTAGCCAATAGTTTTTTTTGTCCCTTACCTGCAGATGCTGACGGGCAATTACCTCCTGCCGGAACACCTTGCCCGATATTTTCTTACGAAGATGATGGTTGGGGAACAGGATATGTTGACAGAATCAATATTTATAAAATGAGTGTAACCTGGGGCACAACTCCGACTGCAACAATTACTTTAGATGCTCAACTACCTACACAATCTTTTGACGCATCTTACAATTCAAGTTGGAATGATATATCCCAACCGGGAACTACAAAAAAACTTGACGGAATAGGTGGCGTTTTTACATACAGAGCTCAATACAGACGTTGGACAGGTTATAATACTGTTGTTTTAAACAATGGAGTTAAAATAAGTACAACTCAAAGAAGTATCCGCTGGTACGAATTACGACAAAATACTACTACCGGTTTATGGAGTATTTATCAGCAAAGTACTTATACTCCTGATAATTTAAGCAGATGGGTTGGAAGTATTGCAATGGATGATAATGGTTCTATCGGACTTGCATATTCCGTTTCTGCCTCTTCAGGAACATATCCTGGTATACGATTTACCGGAAGATTAGCCAGCGATACTCTCAATAAAATGACATTTGCAGAACAAATAGTAGTTAGTGGAAGTTCATCACAAACTTCAACCAATCGTTTTGGTGATTATTCACAGACTTCTCTTGACCCTGTGGATGGTACTCTTTTCTGGCATACCGGTGAATATATATTAAACGGACAGCCTGCCACAAAAATATTTTCTTTTAAACTGCCGTTAGGAAGCGCTTCCGGAATTGAAGAATCTGCACAATCTTTATCTTTTGTAGCATTTCAAAATGGAGATAAAATTAATATTAAAATTAATAATTTATCAACTAACAATGAGTTGATTGTAGATTTATTTGACATTAAAGGAAGACAAATTGATGGAAAAAAATTATACCCTTCTGTAAATTCATTGGAAACCTCGTTTAGCAGTGTAGGTTTGGCAAAAGGTACATATCTTGTTAGAATTGGCTGTATAAATACAAACTTCCAGAAAGTTGCAAAAGTAGTAGTTGATTAGCTATAGATAAACACTTATAAAAGAGCCCATTGTTGAAATTATATATTAACTTTGGGCACTTTTTGTTTTAATTAAAAATGAAAAAAATGAGAAAACTAATTTTCTTTTTAGGAATCATATTAATTGTTTCCTGTAAATCTTCTGAAAAAACAAGCAATACCCGTGTTGCAAATACTCTTACAAAAGGCAAAAATACTGGAGTGGTTTCACATCAATACAAAGCAGAAGGGTGCGGTACCATTATTATTGCCAATATCGAAAACGATAAACCATTGAATTTAATCCCTATGAATGCAATGGATGCCAAATTTGATAAAGATAATCTGAAAATTTCTTTTGATTATTTACCTTTAAGAGTTAAAAATCCTGAAGGATGTAATAAGGGAATACCAGCTCAGATCTCAAATATTGCCATTGAGTAAATCAGCTGTTTATCATTGATTATCAGATTTTTATTTTCTGTTATTTGTTTTATCAAATCACAAAAGTTGATATGTTTTATGCAATGGGTATACTATTGTAAAACATTTCGTTATACTCCTACCCACTTATTTTCAAGAAATATTGAATTAAACTGCTGTTGAATTACTCCGTCTTTTGTTTTGGAATAGAAGTGAAGAGGAATGTTTAAATTTCCCTAAAAATTGTTCTGTATTCCATCTCAATTTATATAAAAATAACAAAAGAAATGAATAATTTTGTTTGTGAACAGTTAAATATGTCTCATAGTCTCAAACCCCAACAATTTCAGGTTTTTAAGGAAGTAATAAGTACTTTTATTCTGCATTCACTACTTTTTTCGAAATATAATAACTTAATTCATACAGCATAAAAAGCGGGATGGAAACTAAAATTTGTGTAAACATATCTGTAGAAGGGGTAATAAATCCAGCAACTATAAAGATAATAATAACAGCAAATTTTCTGTTTTTTCTTATAAAACCTGGCGTAATGATTCCAATTTTGCTCAGGAAGAAAATAAGAACAGGTAGTTCAAATACCAGGCCCATTGAAAGAGAAAGTCCTGTTACAGAAGAAATATAGGAGCTAATGGTAATATTATTGATAATAAGAGGACTTAGCTGATAAGAGGCAAGAAAGTTAATGGTGAGGGGTGTAATTACGTAAAATCCGAATAAAACCCCTAAGGTAAAAAGCGAGGAAATATAAAATACAATTCCTCTCGAATGTTTGATTTCATTTTCTTTTAAGGCTGGTTTAATGAATAACCAGAACTGTAAAACAATAAATGGAAAGGCAATAATAATACCAGTTATAACAGAGATGAGAATGTGATAACTAAATTGTCCGCCCAAATCAATATTGATGAGTTGTAACGGTATTTTTGTAACACAAAGATCTGGTATTTTTAAGAAAGAACCTATCTGACAGAGGATACGATAGGTAATAAAAGAAGGTTCACTTGGTGCAAGAATAATATCATTAAAAAGAAAGTCCTTATAAAAAAATGCTGTAATAGTAAGAACTAAAACAGCAAGGACTGATCTGATGATATAACGCCTCAGAATGTCAACATGGTCCCAAAAAGCCATGTCGTCAGTTTTTTTACTCAGTGAACGAAATAAAAAACCAAACATAAATTATTTCTTTATGTCATTTTTAGGTTCTTCGTTTACTTTTTTATCTTCATTATCATAAATTCCGTCTTTTGCTTTGGTAAATTCATTAATTCCCTTGCCTATGCCGCGCATAAGTTCAGGAATTTTTTTTCCGCCAAATAATATAAGAATAGCGATAATAATAAGTATTATTTCTTGTCCGCCTAATATTCCCAATAATATCATGATATAAGTATTTAAAGATGGTTTTTATTATTGATTTACTTTTTGTTTCAGTGTTAAAACATGAAATACTTGTAAATGTTTTAATTGATTACTACAAAAATACACTTTTTTTATTCTTTCAAATGATAATTTATCTTAATTTTTAGAGAAGGTTAATGTGTTTGTGAAAAAAGATTTGATAAACAACTCTAATTATTTATTAAAGTTCCCTTTCCATTACCTAATTAAAGTAACAGATCCATTTTTATTAAATTCTTTGCCGAGGAAATCTTTATAATAAGCAGAATAAACATAGACTCCTGCTGCAACATTTTCATTTGCAAATTTACCATCCCAGCCCGAATTAATATCCTTTGTAGAAAAGATCAGTTGTCCCCATCGGTTGTAAATATACATTTCAAACTTTACCATACCTTCACCATAAGCCTTAAAAACATTATTCAAGCCAGGAATATCGGGTGTAAAGGCATTTGGGATAAAGATTTTCAATTCAGGATAAATGAAAATATCAATAGCTGCAGAATCAACGCAACCACTGGCGTTAGAGACCATTAATGTTACATGGTAGTTTTTTGAAATGCTGCTACTGAAAGCATGTATAAAGTCGCGGACATTGGCAGTAAAGCCATCATCAGTATTCCATGACCATGAAATACTTCCGGATGAAGCATCGATAAAATGAACAGTAGGATCAAAAACAGAAACAGGATTAGGATTTGCAATGATAGCTGCGTTTAGCAAAGGATGTAAAATTACCTGAACAGAGTCTGTGGCTTTACATCCATGAGTATCGTAACCTGTAACATGATAAATTGTTGTTTTTGATGGCTTTACAATTGGATTATGCAGTGTATCCTTATTTACAAGAGAAGGATCTGGAATATTCGTTGTCCAGAAGTATTTTATTGCACCCGAAACATTTAATTGAACAAACTCTCCTTTGCAAATTGGATTGGGATTAGCTGTAGCATTCAAAACGAAATCGGGGAAAACAGTAATCAAAACAGAGTCTTTGGCAATCTGATTGCACTTATCTTTCAACACAACCTGATAAAGTGTTGTATTGGAAGGGTTAACAATACGTTGCGTATTTGTATCGCCATTGTTCCAGGTAAAAATATAGGGTTGTATTCCACCACTACCACTCACAGAAATATGAATATTACTTAAACTGCATATAGAAGTATCGCCAATTGCATTTACAATTAAAGGTAAATTGGGAAAAATATTAATCTTTAAAGTATCATAACTACATACAGAGGTTTTTATTACCAACTGTATAAGCTTTGGAGTAATAAAACCGGCATTGTTGTATGGTGTAATCGTAAATAAAACAGAATCTGTATTGGCAGGAATAAAAACTGTGTCCGGAATACTGGGATAGTCAAAACCATTGATAGCAGTACCTTGTTTTATAATTTGGACTGGATAATTGTAATTAAAGTGTTGTGGCAATTTAAGCTTAATTACAGCATTATTACAACCTCTGACCATGGCTGTATCAGAAACAGCAGGATTAGTAAATTTATGCGTAACAATTAGCTGTGGACTTGTAAAGCTATTGGCTTCCAGAAATACGCCTGAATCATAGATTGCATTAGAAATATCGCATATTGCCATTTTAATATGATAAGACGTACAGGGTTTTACTTTTGCCCATGCAGTTAATGGAACAGTTGCTCCTAAATAAGTTAAATTTTGCGAAAGAGTATGATAGTATTGCGTATAGGTTAAATAACAAGGGGTTATGTTACCCATCGAAACACCACCATTAATGGTATTAATACTCACAGGGAGGTTAGTACCAGGAACTAACGCAATATTCTGATTTACATAATTTCCTCCAGCTGGATTAGCACCTGAAATAAAAAAGCCAAATACATCATCATAATTTGTACAGACAGCTGTAAGATATTCATTGGAAGCAAAAACATATCTAAATTTAACGGTATCAGAACTAGGAATAAAATCAAATTCTAATCTTGCAATATCATGCAACGATTTACCAGGTTTCAAAGCTTGAAGTTGAGGATCGGATGTAATCTGGGTTCCTGTAATATTAAGGGTTAAAGTTCCGGTCATAGTCGCTATCTGAACACCACCGGTTGCGATTGTTAACCCTGTTCCAAAACCAAGGTTAGTGGGAGTTCCCGTAGTAAAAGAGCCAATTTGATTGGATGTTGCAATAACATTGGGTGAATCGTTGAATTTAACATTGCTCACGATAACTCCATTTCCCACCAAGAAATTCTGCACCAATTGCAAAGGAGTCATACCAACACCGGAAGCAATCGAAACCTGAGCCTTCAGTTGTAAACAGAATAGTGAAAGAAAAAAAACGAAAGCAATAATTTGCTTTTTTACATTCATAAAATAATAATATATAAAGTAACAGACAATTTCTTTATAAGTTGCAAAGATACAAGATTTTCCCTTAAGAAAAATTAATTAACAATAACTTATTACTCAATCTCAATTACAATTTTTCTTGCTATAATCAATAAGAATGAATACCTAAAAATGGTTAATATAAAGATTATTAACATAAAAATTAATCCCATTAAACACCTGGAATAGAAGAAATTAAATTTCTCGTATAATCTGTAGAAGGGTGGTTGTAAATGTCATCAGCTTCTCCCATTTCAACAATTTTTCCTTTCTTCATGACAATCATCCTGTCTGACATAAATTTCACGACAGATAGATCGTGGGAGATAAAAATATAGGTAAAATTGAAATCAAGTTTCAGTTCGTTCAGCAAATTAAGTACCTGAGCCTGAACAGAAACATCAAGTGCAGAAACCGACTCATCACAGATAATTAATTCGGGATTCAAAGCAATTGCTCTAGCGATACAGATTCTTTGCCGTTGGCCACCTGAAAATTCATGTGGATAGCGATGAAACTGATTTTCGTTCATATTTACTCTTTCCAGTAATTCTATTACACGGGCTTTGCGGGCTTTGTCAGAAGCAAGTATGTTGTGTACTTTCATGGGTTCCATAATAGCACTTCCAACGCTAATTCTCGGATTCAAAGACGAATAGGGATCCTGAAAAATAATCTGTAATTTTTGTCTGCAATCCCTCATCTCATTACGACTGAGTTGTGAAAGCTCCCTTCCTTTATATATAATCTGCCCACTCGAGGCTTTAATCAATTGCAGTATACTCCTGCCCAATGTTGTTTTCCCGCAACCGGATTCACCTACGAGTCCCAGTGTTTCTCCCTCATACACGTCAAAACTGACATTATTGACAGCTTTAAAATAAGCTGTAACGTTCCCCATCCAAGACTTCTGTGTGCTAAAGTCTACATTAATATTCTTAACCTGTAAAATCGGAGGTTTACTATAAATAATACGTTGATTATCATCTCTTTCATTTTTTGTGATTTCAACAGACTTAAAATGAGTTTCATTCATAAAATCATTTACAGTAGGAAGATGTGCAAGCCGCATTGTTAGCTTTGGCCGACACGCAAGTAAGCCTTGTGTATATGGATGAACAGGATGATTGAAAATAGTTATAGCATTCCCTTGTTCTACAATTCTTCCCTTAAACATTACTGCAACATTGTCTGCAATTTCTGCTACTACACCCAAATCGTGGGTAATAAATACAATTGACATTCCATTTTTTTGCTGAAGATTTTTTAACAGTTCAAGTATTGTTTTCTGAACAGTTACATCCAAAGCCGTAGTTGGCTCATCAGCAATAAGTAATGATGGTTTGCAGGATAATGCCATAGCAATCATTACCCTTTGTTTTTGTCCACCAGATAATTCATGTGGATATTTATTAAAAACTTCGGCTGGGTTTGGAAGCAAAACTTCGGCAAAAAGTTCAATGGTTTTTGCTTTGGCTTCTTTTTTATGAATATTTTGATGTAATAAAATGGCTTCTTGAACCTGTTTCCCACATTTCATCACTGGGTTGAGCGAGGTCATTGGCTCCTGAAAAATCATAGCAATTTCATTGCCACGCCATTTCCGCATTTCCTTTTCGTCAAGTTTTAACAAATCCTGTTGTGAGGTATCTTTCTTATGAAAAATTATTTCACCTTTCGTTATCCTTCCGGGAGGACAACTTATCAATTGCATGATGGCTAAAGAAGTAACCGATTTTCCAGAACCGGATTCACCAACAATACCCAATATTTCACCTTGCTTAAGTGAAAGACTAATATCATCCACAGCTTTATTTAATCCGGAATCGGTTTTAAACTCAACTGTAAGATTTTTGATTTGTAATAATTCCTTTTCCAATGGACGGCTGAAGCTGTTAATGAATGGGTAAAATTAATAAAATTATGATTATAAAAAGAAAAAGCTATCTCGATTTTACAAGATAGCTTTTCTCAAATTTCTTTATAAATTTCTTTTAATGACTATCATGACCTTTAAATTTCAATCTATCACCAGTTTGCTCAACAATTTTTTTCAAATACCATTCAGGATAACCTGGTTGATCTGGATAAGCAGGTTGTGTATAACCATTGTTCTGAAATTTACCATCTTTTTCTTTTTTGATATTTCCATCAATGTATTTAACGAGCAAATATTCATACAATTCTTTCCATTTATTAAAAGTAAGGCTTCCTTGTTTGTTTGAAAAATCAGTAAGCATAGCAATTGCTTTGGCATTGTCTGTTTTGTAAATTTCTTCAGCAGTTTTTTCAATTATAGCTGTTTGATTAACAAAGCCGAATTCTAATTCTTTTTGTACTTTTTGAATATCTTTTATCATCACATTATAGCGAGTATAGCAGAAATTAGATACTTGATTGAAAACCCAGAAAGCCGAGGTTGGAGAATATTTTAACATACTTCCGTTGCCAACTTCAAAATTTACAGGAACTTTAGTAATGCCACAATACATTGGAGAATATACAGAAGTGTAACTATCGTCAACACCAAACCAGAAAATACCACCAATAGCATTTGGTAACCATGAACGTGATTGAGCTACAAAAGAGAATCCTGTTTGTTGAGTTGATATTGCTCTCTCGTTTAAATAAGATACACCATCTACTTTCCATGTTAACGGACGCCAGCGGTAACCACTTTCATAAGGACCTGCGCCTAAATCTTTGGTCATATCAAGAGGAGTTCCTTCGTAATGATCTCTCATCATACCAATTACATCCTGCAATGAAAGTTTCTGATCAGGTTTAATCCATAAAGGCATACGATGTGTTAAGTTTTCGCCTTTGGCATAATCAATATAGTTTACCATATCTTTGCATACTTTATTGAAACCAGACCAAACCCTTGCTTCGCTGAAACGAGCACCACTAAAATCAAGCGGTGCATAAGTAGCTGAAAAGTCAAATTCAGCATCTTTTCCGGTAAATAATTTTTTCTGACGTGCAAAACTAATTACATCATAAGAATATACAGTTTCTATACCTTGTAAGAATATTTTAGATAAATTTTTACTTGAAATAGATGTTTTTCCGTCTTCCAATGGGAAAGTAGTGATTCGGGCATGGTTGGCATGACCTGAAATGTATCCATCTGGAATACGACGAGCAACCCATACAGCACCTTTGCTATATTGCTTAGGATCAATTTTGCCAGTGATTTTATCTTTTATCGGAGAACCTTTTCCAATGATTTCGAAAATCCATACTTCGTTTGGATCAGATATTGAAATAGATTCGCCTGTACTGTAATATCCGTATTCTGCCACAAGTTCGCCCATTACTTTGATGGCTTCACGTGCTGTTTTTGAACGTTGCAGTGCAAGATACATCATACTACCATAATCTATTATTGCAGTAGTATCCTGTAATTCTTCACGACCAGTATATGTTGTTTCACCGATAGCTACCTGATATTCGTTCATATTTCCAACTACAGAATAGGTATGCAAAACTTGTTTGATTTTACCCAATGGTTTTCCGGTATCCCATTCATAAATATCCATCATACTGCCTGCAGCATAATCTTTTGCAGGACGGTAATACAATTCGCCGTATAAAGTATGCGAATCTGCAGCATAAGTAATAAAACAAGAGCCATCTTTTGAAGCACCCTTAGTTACTAAAAAATTAGTACATGCATTTGCATAAAAGAAAATACCTGTTGTATAAACCAGAACTCCTAATAAAGCAATAATTTTGATTTTTTTCATATTTGAATTTTTATTTATTTTTCAAGCTACAAACCTACAATTTTTTTTTAATGTGCAATTAGCATTATTTAAAAAAATTGCAAATGCAGTGTTAAATAGACAAAATTGAAAACATAAAAATATGAATCAAATTTTAGAATTTATTTTGTAAAGTATAAACGATGAAATCAAAAAAAAATTAGAATTGCAGATATAAAATTTTAGTTTGCTTATCTTTAATGCTTTATTAGCATTAAAGATTGAATTGAATTTTTTAATTTTACTTTCAGGATGTATAAACCCAATTTTAAATCTGAAAAATTATGATTTTCAATTTGCTTTCCTTCCCAAACCACACGACCTAAAGCATCTGTCAGCTCATAATTCCCAACATTAGTACTGTTGGAAACATAAATTTTTTCAGTAAACGGATTGGGATATACTTTTAGCTCACCATACCCCACATACAAATACGGTAAATCTATAATACCCACGTTTTGCGGACCGGGCGCATAGCCCATGCTGTCTGTTTTTAAAAGCCATATTTGTTCGTACGGCACAAGGGTATCTCCATCTACCCAACCACAAGCCGTAATGCTACCATCTGCATTAAGTACATTATCTGCCAATAGGTTTCTATCGCCAAATTTATCTGCTACATAATAAATTTTACGCCATAAGCTATCGCCATTGGCATTGAACTTAAATAAAAAAGAAGGGAAAAAATTAGCACTGTCTTTTAATGAATGATTACCCATTACAATAAAATCATTATTGGGCAATACCTGTATTTTACAAACACCTAAATAATTCCGAATGGTATCGTACATTCTGTTCCAAATTACACTGCCATCGGGTGCATATTTTATGATGTTTAAACGAGCCGACCAGTCTTCATTAAATGGATAGGTATAGGTAGAATAGCCATAAGCAAACAAATAATCGCCTTGCATGGTAATAGCCATGCCCCCACCCCCATCATACTCATTGCCACCGATAATCTTTGCCCAGATTACATTGCCCGCACTATCGGTTTTCATCAAAAATGGGTTACCATCACCTTGTGCAGTTGATCCGGTATAACCTTTTATTAAAAATCCTTTATCAGATGTTTCCAAAACATTACCTACACCACTTAAATTTGAAAAAGGTATTATCTTTTTCCATAACTGATTGCCCATACTGTCTGTCTTTACAAGCAAAACACCTAAGTTATCGAGTGATATTTCTCTCTCCCCAACAAATATAAAACCTTTATCGGAAGTTTCACGTACTTTTCTTAATGCTTCCCAAATAGTATCGTATAATATTATTTTTGTCCATAAAGTATCCATATTCTGATCGAAACGAATAACAAAATGTATAGGATTATTATTCGCTGTGTCCATTTCTCCTATAAAACAATATCCTCCATTTTTAAGTTCAATTAATGAAGAGATGTTTGAATAATAGTTATATCCATTACGAGTAAAACTAGTAATTTTAACTATATTACCTATTGAATCTAATTTATAAAAATACAAGGTTTGATAATTATTATTTATGGTATCGAAAAGAGTGCCTGAGATAATATAATCAGAACCTTTTGCTACAATTGACGTTGCAGTAATACTAGTATAAGGGTTATTACCATAAAAACTAAAAAGCTTATTAAATGTGGTTTGACTATTAGTATAAAAGCTTAAAAGTAAAAGGAGCGTAATTAGTATATTTTTTTTCATTGAAACACCGTTTATTAAAGTTTTTAAGTGCCTTGAGTACTTGGAGTACTTATAGTTATTAGTGCTTTATTATTACTTTGGCAACAGCTTTTTGTTTTCCATCAAGCATTAATGTACAGTGATAGCTGCCACTTTTTAAGTTACGAACATCTACCAATGCTTGATTGGTTTTAGTGGTAAGTTGCTGTTTTATCAGCAAACGTCCTTGCATATCGGTAATTAGCAATAGCACTTCTTTTGCGGGTTTATTTATGCTGTATTCGGCTGTTAAAAACTCTTTGGCAGGATTAGGAAAGACCTTTAGCTCACCATACCCCACATACAAATACGGTAAATCTATAATACCCACGTTTTGCGGACCGGGCGCATAGCCCATGCTGTCTGTTTTTAAAAGCCATATTTGTTCGTACGGCACAAGGGTATCTCCATCTACCCAACCACAAGCCGTAATGCTACCATCTGCATTAAGTACATTATCTGCCAATAGGTTTCTATCGCCAAATTTATCTGCTACATAATAAATTTTACGCCATAAGCTATCGCCATTGGCATTGAACTTAAATAAAAAAGAAGGGAAAAAATTAGCACTGTCTTTTAATGAATGATTACCCATTACAATAAAATCATTATTGGGCAATACCTGTATTTTACAAACACCTAAATAATTCCGAATGGTATCGTACATTCTGTTCCAAATTACACTGCCATCGGGTGCATATTTTATGATGTTTAAACGAGCCGACCAGTCTTCATTAAATGGATAGGTATAGGTAGAATAGCCATAAGCAAACAAATAATCGCCTTGCATGGTAATAGCCATGCCCCCACCCCCATCATACTCATTGCCACCGATAATCTTTGCCCAGATTACATTGCCCGCACTATCGGTTTTCATCAAAAATGGGTTACCATCACCTTGTGCAGTTGATTCACTATAACCGTTTATTAAGAAACCCTTATCAGGAGTTTCTAATATCCGTCCACCCCCGCTTACGTTTGGCATTGGAATTATCTTTCTCCATAATTGATTGCCCATACTATCTGTTTTTATAAGCAATACATCAATATCATCACTCGGACTTATATTCCTACTCCCAACAAAAATAAAGCCTTTATCTGAAGTTTCACGCACTTGCCTTATGGCTTCCCATATTGTATCGTGTGGTAGTATTTTAGTCCATAAAGTATCCATATTCTGATCAAAACGAATCATATAATGAATAGTATTTCCAACTGTACTTGTTATATCATTCATATCACTTGCGTAAAAGCATCCACCATTATAGGTTTGTATTAATGAAGAATAACTAAAATAATAATTAATACTATCGTGTGAAAAGCTATGTAGTTTTGTTAAATTACCTAAAGTGTCTAATTTATAAAAATGCAAAGTTTGATAATCATTATACAAGGTGTCAAAACCACATGCTACTATTATATAATCGCAGCCTTTTGCTATAATTGAAGATGATCCAAAAGAGGTAGAAGGATTGTTACCATAGGGAGAATATAATTTGTTAAATGAGGTTTGGCAATGAGTATTAAAAGTAATGAAACATAACAGAAAAAGAAAAAGTATTTTTTTCATAGCAACAATGTTTGTAAAGTAAAAAGTATCCTTGCTCTTTTCGTAAAAAGAGCAAGGATTTATTTTCATAATTATTCAACTACAAATTTACTACTTTTTATAGCTTTTCCGCCATTAAAAATAGTAGCAATGTAATTGCCGCTGGTGTAGCCTTTAAGGGTAATGAGCAGCTCGTCTTTGGATTTGTTGAGTGTTTTGCTGTACACTATTTTGCCCAAGGCATTGCTTATTACCAATCGTAAGCCGTTTGTGTTTTGGTTGAATACATACGAAACTACCATAAACTCTTTGGCAGGATTGGGACTTATTTTAAAGTTTTGCTCAGCAACAATGGCAGGTTTATTAAGTTTGTTTTCAGTTGCCATTTTTAGCTCCTCATCTCTTAGTTTATAAATAGGTTCTTCGTAGGTGTATTCATTATCAAAACGCAAACGAATAGATTTTGCCAGCATGCCGGGCAATTGGTCGTTGTTTTCGGAATAATCGTTTATTAATGCTCTTTCGCCTTCTTGCAGCGCGTCCCAGCCTATGCCGTCAATTTCTATTTTACTGATAATAGGGAATATCTGCTTCATGTGATAGTACTTCTCTTTGGCTTCCTTGTCATCGGGCAACAGCAATTGTTCTATGGCAGCAAAGGTAGCATTGGCAGCTTCGGTATTTTTATTGGCTAATTGTGCAAACGCAAGCTCGTAGCGGGCATCCACATCGGTTTCTTCGCTCAATAGCTGAAGTAAACTTTGAGCTGCGGTAGCCGTAGTATCGGCAAGCCAGTCTTTCTTAAGCAAATCTAAATAGGTTTTGCGTTCGGTAGCATAAAAAGCAACATCGGCTTCTAAGTTTTCGCGGGGCGATATTACTGCTAAGCCTTGCTTGAGCTCGTATATCCATTCTTCGGGAAATGGATTTTCGCGGGCAAACAATGCTTTCATTACCCTATCGGAACGAACTGCTTGCGGATTTGCCAGCAATATCAGTTTGAGCATCAAAGGAGGTAATCCACTTTCGTTTTGTATGGCAGCCATTAAAACATCATCGGATAAATAAGGTGATTTGCCAAGCAAATTATTGTACAGCTCATAGGCTTCCCATGGATAAGCCATTTTAACCTCTTGTTTTAATAGCTCGGTATTGCCGCCATCGACCCATATCTGCAATATTAATTTGGCAGAGTTGAGTTGTATGATGCTTCCCGAAAAAGCATTGAACAATTCTGCATGGGTGTGAGGTAGTCCTTCTCCTGTATTAGCAATAGAAGGGCAAACTTGTTCTTTAGTAGTGTAAGGGGCAGTTGTTGATATTTTTGTTATTTTAGGTTCAGGATTGCAATATTTAGGCACCCAAAAGTCGTTATCCGTGCCATTGTGGTGATAATAGTTGATATTTTGCCCTTGCGTATTGTTATAATCAGTAAATGCGGTAGTTCCGTCTTTTGAAAAAGTATTGCCTGCAGGCTTTGTCCACTCTGATGGGATACTAGGGTTAGTTACAGGCGCTCCTTGATAATATGAAATGCCCACAGTGCTTAAAGGCGTGTTTTGCAGCACAGCTATATCTTGTTTGTTGAACAAATAATCGTTGCACTTGATTTTTAAGCCATTGTCAGTAGTAGTACCTCTGTTGTTATCCTGTGCCTGGGTAGCGGCGTATTTAATGTTAGAAAACCTATTGTTGTAAACGGTATTAATGGCATTGCCGGAGTTGTGCACCACCAAGCCCAAAGAGGCATAAAGGTAGGAGTCGGATTTGTTGAATTGGTTGCCTTCCACGGTATAGCCGGAACAAGTGTTTAAATACAAACCATATGCAGCAGGGAAAGAATTTCCATTTCCGGGGAAAGCAAAGTTGATAGTTTTAAACTTATTATAAGTAAATACTGCATTATTAATATTCATGGCATAAATACCTCTGAAATTATTATCAAATGCAGCGTTTCTTACGGTAAAGTTTTTAATCACATTATCAGAAGTAGCGTATATTCCATACTGTAGGTTGTGAAATTCGGATTTGGTAGTATATTGAGAAGGGCAGGGAGTACCCGGAGTAACTCCGTTTGGATTGTTGCATCTGTCGGCAACCGTAAAAACAGAGCTGTAACTAATAATACCTTTGCCTGCCGATGGATAATATACTGATGGAGACGTATTGGGAGTGGTATTGTTTTCGAAAGTGCAACCCAATATATTCAGTTTGTTTACATTGTTTAATTGAACAAAATACTGAAAAGGATAATTAACAGGATCGTGATAGGTGTCGTTTACAGTAAATTTTCCATTTAGGAAATAGCTGGAATTGGATTGTTGCATACCAGTACTTGGCTCGTCCATTAATATGGCTCGTTGGTTGTTTACAAAGTTGGCATGATCCATATATACCAATCCGCCGCCCACATTTTCGATACCAGTAATGGCATCTTTTATTGTACCATTGCCGCGTATTTCAACAATAGCATGATTGGCTTCATCAAAATTAGCTGCATCGGAAAGTCCGTAAATATGTATGCCCTGCCACATATAGCCCGGGCATGCTTGTAAGGTGCCACCATCAATAATTAATTTTGCACCTTTATCCACAATAACTGTTGCATTGGGCGTGAAATGTATTTTGGAAGTAATGGTAAGTGTAGAGCCTTGTTGAATAGAAATTCCAGTTGTTATTTTATCGGTATTCCAATCAGTGTTTTGTGAGATGGCATAAAACTCCGGAACTGTGTTTATACAAGGAATATCAGCTTCCCAGATTCCTCTGCCCCAGGTTGCAGCCCTTATTTTTCCGCCTTTTTCCCATATTTCGATATCGGTAACAATTGCCAAAGGCATACCATCGCGATAAGGTGTCCACTGTGAATCGTTTTTACCCCTGATATAAACGCCTGCATCTGTACCTACTACTAGCGTATAATTTGTAGGATCGGTATTGTCTTTTATAAAGCGGATGCAGTTAACCGATAGACAAGAAAGACCAGCAGAAATATCAGTCCAAGTATTGCCACTATCAGCAGAGTATAATACACGATTAACCCCATTATTTGCATTTGAAGCCCCTTGATGCCAAGCACCCCCAAACGTAATCCATACTTCGTTAGGATTAGTAGCATTTATGGCAATATCAGTAATTGAAACCCAAGTTAAGGCATTGTATCCTACATTTTGAGAAATATCTGTCCATGTATTTCCTGTTTTTTTCCAAAGTTTGTGCGTATTTGTTTGCCAGCAATTCGGACCATCTGGAAGAGTCCAGAAATTATTGCCATTAGCATCCTCACACCAAGTTGCATTTTTAAAAGCAGCATACATAATGGTTGGATTTGAAGGCGATTGAGCTATTACCCTCAGTGCTTGTGTATGATTATTACTAGGAAAGCCAGAAATAGCATCCCAGGTAGTTCCGTTGTTGGTTGATTTATACACATTGCGTCCTCCCAAATATAAAGTATTGGATGACGTGTGATCTATAATAAGCGGAGGCATAAGCGTAGGTGATGTTGTGGGAGGAATTTGTGCTGCAAATGGTAGCCAGTTAGAGAAATTAGCAGACATACTATTCAGCCCAGAGCTCAAGCCTTGATTAGAACGAAGAAAATATCCTCCTTGCGTATATTGATTTCCCAATTCTTCTGTTTCTTCTGTGTTCCAAGTTGAATAAGATATAGCATATAGAAAATCAGGATTTGAATCGTCCAATACTACCCTGCCTCCATCGTCGAACCAGTAGTTATCCCAATTGGCATTTTCTGTTTTTCTGCCCCAATAGCCGTTGTGCATAGCCCCACCTACTATAACATCGGTAGCATTATTTTTGGTGGTGGCAATATCATTGAACTGTTGTATGGCAAGACCTTTTCCATTGATATTTTTTAGATTATCAACATGAATAGTATGAAATTCAGTATTTAAAGAATGTTTTATTTTTGAAATACCACCATCGGTACCTACAAATGTAGTGAAATGTAAATCTTGGGGATTGCCTGTATCATTCTTAAATGTAAAACTTCCTCTAACGCCAAAGTGAAGGGTTTTGTTTTTACCGTATCCTTCATCGGCAGGTATGGTTCCTCCTGAATAGGGCGTTGTATAATTGCATGTTGCATAATTAGCAAATTCAGTATTGGTGGATTCGCCTCTTAAAAAAGTAATACCGAAGCCCCCTACTACAAAAGATTTGTTTTCATAATACCATTCGAAATTATCATAATAATAACCAAAGCCTGCACAGGGTGATGTTTGAGCCTCGTTATGATATAAATAATTTGTAGCAGTTAATGTTACTATATTTGTGTTGTATGCATCCCGTGTTATTTGATCAACACAAAATTTTCTGTTATTTGTGGCATTAGTAGGGTCTGTTTCGTTTACCTGATAAGCAATATGTATACGAGTTTCACAATCGCTGTTTTGAATATTATCTCTGGCAATGGCAATTACATCTTTAAACTTATCACTTGATAATGAATTTGTAATGTTTTTCCAATCCCAAAACATAAGATTCGAATTAAATGCGTGAGCAACTATTAATTGAGCAGAAATACCAGCGCGTGAATCAGTACTTAAAAATATTTTCCTATCGACAGGAGTATTTGTTTCGGGAATATCTAATATTTCAATATCACGAAGGTTTAATTTTTGATACTGAGAAAAAGAGCTAAATTGAGGATCTGAAAAAGGTTTTGTTGAACCATAATGAATAAATAAATCCGAAGAACAATAAATTTTATCTCCCCCAATTGCATAAACAACCTTAGGATTTACAGGGTCAAATATAATTTTTGTGATACCGCTATCTAAGCCAAGTATGTAATTAGGTAATGGAAGAGTATTGGGAAAAAGGTTAGTTTTTGACCATGTATTTCCACCATCTATTGATTTTAAAATTCCAAAACCATTAATTCCAAAAGAACCAAATCCAAAAGGTATAGTGGCTGCAATTAGAATAGTATCAAAAGTAAATGGCGATACGGCTATAGATACAACCCCAAAAGGGTAATGATAAAAGAAACCTGTTGGATTTGCATTTTGTCCGGTATAGCTATCGGTAATATTATTCCAGTTGAGTCCTCCATCTGTGGTTTTCCACAAGCCTGATGATGCAGTGCCTGCTAAGATGTAATCGGGATCGCCGGGTTTGCTCCATACACAGCTTACTACACCCATATCCTGATAATTGTCTTTGTCGGGAGTAATTAACATCCATTTTTTGCCGACAGTTGGCGAAATTACATAATCAAGACTTGCAATTTCTCTGGCTACTTCGCCTAATTTTCTGATTACAGTATCACCTTTTACAAAAGTTGATCTGTTCTGCCAAAATGCTTCCCAATGGCGATAAGTGGCTTTTTCCATCGGGTTTAAGGAATCCATTTCGGGATGTGCTTCAAAATAAGCATTGGCTTTTTCCTGTACTTCCGAAAAAATGGCATCGGGTGAACCAAGGTCTCTAATATCCCACCGCGTAGTCACTGTATCTTCAAGGGGTAGTAATTGTGCCTTTACTGGAGTAAACAGTGCTAACAGTGCTGAAATACAACACAGTAAAACTAAATTTTTAATCATGTTCTTTTTCATTTTTAAATTGTTTATATTTATAAAAGCCCCAATAAGCTCCTACCTATTGGGGGTATTTTAAGTAATTTATATCAAAGCTATTTCCACCTCAGCTTCTTCGGAGGCATCTTTGTTTACAAAAATGATAAACTTATTGGCGGGTGCACCCAGCGAAACTGCGGTTACTTCGGCTTCTTCGCCTACAGGTATTTCTATAAGTGTTGGTTTTGATTGATCGCCCTCGGCTGTGGCAGCTCCGCAATAAAAAATGGATTTTGCACCGTTGTTGATGATTAATAGCGTATCATCAACCGAAAAACTAATTTCGGCTGCTTTGCTGCTAAGGGCAGGTATCTGTAGTTTGTAAGTAGCATTGGTAGTGTCGTCGGTTTTGTGGTGGCGAAAACGTAATAAAGACGGTTCAAAATAGGATAGCATTAGTTTGGGATTGTCAATATTGTATAAAACTATGGTCAGCATATTTTTGTACAATTGTTTTTTAAGTTCTTTCCAGAGTATTTCTTTAACTGTGCTTGTATTGATAACGGTTCCACCAGCTTGTTTTTGCAAACTATATGCATTTGTATAGCGATTTTTTTGGTCATGAAATAAATCGTGATACACCATTGTTCCCAGTTGACTGGCATACGTTTGATTAAGATCTATAATTTTATCCATTAATATCGGAATTTGAGCCTGATTGGATTTATGGTATTCCTCAATTCCATGAGGATAAAACATAAGATAAACCAAAGATTTCTTGTCAAATACTGATTTTACCAAACCTTCAAATTTACTTACAGTTCTTCTGAATTCATCAGTAATCTCGGCAAGTTCCGAAGTGTATGCAATGCGAATGGCTTCATTCATCTTTGAAGTAGATAAATTTCCTGTATAGGCATCGCGTTTTTGCTTAGTATCCTCAATCAGGTGAGTGAGCACTCCATCCGGATTGTTCTTTTCCATACGCTCGATATTAATATCAGCATATTTAATTTTTCGCGAAATGCTAACCATCACTCCATCTAATGGATTTTCGGCTAAATTTTCAAATTTTGTATTCATGTTTTTAATAATTAATGATTAATATGTTAATTTAAAAGTGGTTTTCATTTTGTTATACCTTTTGATTGTCATTATTAATTGTATTAATTTTTTGGATTGAATAGATAGCTGAGTGGAGTAATGCCTGTTTCCAATTGGAAACGAGGTATGGTTGAGTTGCTCAATAGCCATTTCCAGTTGGAAATGGTATATAATGGAGAAGAGCAATGCTTATTGACAGTTAGAAATGGTAGATAATGGAGAGAGGCAATACCCATTTCCTGTTGGATATGGGGTATGATTGAATAAAGCAATACCCATTTACAATCAGAAATGGCATATTTACAAGCAATGCAATACTTTTCACGGTGTTTTTCAGACATTATTGCCTGCAAAACCCTTTTATACCTTGGGAAGAAAAGATACTTACTGCTCATTTTTATCATACAATAATTTGTATTTAAAAAGCGTAATAGTTTCTATTTCAATAGAAATAAAAAAATAAGCAGCAAAGATATATTATGAAACAAGCGAATGCAAGTAAAATTGAATCTTCGTGATATTTAAATGATATCATGAGATTTATTTTTTACTTTTATCTAATTTTTAGATACTTAACTTTTTCGTATTTGTGATATTTTTATATACTTTTTTTGCAGTAGCACAATGCCATTTTTGCATACTACTATTTTTGTGATAGTTAGAATTTTTATTGTAAATCACATTTTTGTGACATCATGATATTTTTGCAATATTTTAATATGATATTTTTATATTATGTTGATTTTGTTAACTTTCACTTTTTGTATTTATGTACGATTTTTGTTAAATTGTGATTTTTGTGTAGAAATTGTCAAATTTGAGGGTTTTTTTTACAGAAATGAAATATCTACAATTTAATTTGCTATTAATACAGAATCTACAAAATTGAAAACATAAAAATATGAATCAAATTTTAGAGTTTATTTTGTAAAGTATAAACTATGAAATCAAAAAATACATTAGAATTGCAGATGTAACATTTTTAGTTTACTTATCTTTAATACTTTATTAGCATTAAAGATTGAATTGAATTTTTTAGTTTTACTTTCAGGATGTATAAACCCAATTTTACATCTGAAAAATTATGATTTTCAATTTGCTTTCCTTCCCAAACCACACGACCTAAAGCATCTGTCAGCTCATAATTCCCAACATTAGTACTGTTGGAAACATAAATTTTTTCAGTAAACGGATTAGGATAAGCCTTTAATACAGGTGCATTTAAACTGTTTTCATTTATCGTACTTGGATAAATCTCAATAAAATCTCCCGGAGTTAATATCTTACCGGTAAATGCAGCATAAGTTGGGGCATATTTATATACCCTAAAAATTGAATTCATTGTTTCAAAAGGTCTGTCAGGGTTTACAGGAAGAGTATCTCCTTGTGTTAAAGGGCCTGTGTTAGTTACAGTACCTATATATTTCCAAACCACTAGTCCGGAAGCCGTTACTTCATACAAAACACCTTTAGGTCCAACGCAAATAATGGTATTCCCATTTGGCAATCGCTGAGCACCAGAAATATCACCGGCATACATTGATGTAGGCGGAGTAGCTTGATAAGTCCATGTAAGATTCGTTGGCGCATAAGCCGAACCACTTACAATACTATAATTTCCGCTCGCATCTACTGGTGGGGTAATTTGATCAATAGTTGAATAATTGCGATTTACACCATTATTAAAACAAAGTAAATCTCCGGCACCCGGACAACCTGTTTTTATCCATTCTACATCGTGCTGTTCGAAATATTTTTGCGTACTCACACTACCAATACCATAAGTTAATGCATTGCCCCAACGATAGATTAAATCACCACCTTTACCTCTCAGTCCACCTATATGACTTGCAGATTGAGCTATAGTAGTACTATGGTCAATTACCCATACTTCGCTGTTTCCTCTCACACTCATGGCAATTTGGTCAAATGTAGCATTATAATCAATAGAATTCATGTGATTCCAGAAAATAGGTTTGGTTCTATGATCACCAGCACAATCAATTAATTCAGGATGTGCACTTGGTGTTCCATAGTTTGATTTAGTCGCATCATGATTCTGAATCAAATGATCCCACACATGCCATTCCCATACCACTGTTCCTCCTGTTGGATAGGTGGGTTGAATTTCAATAATGCAATCGGGTAAAATACATTTTTTCTGACTAAAATCAGGTTGCTGAAAAGTATTAGTATCAAAACCGGCAGCTTCCACCTGCGCAACATTTTTTTTCTCTACTACCAACATAATGATATTACCATTGGGTAATTTTTTTATATCATGATGCTGCATATACGTTGTGGTTGAATAATCCATTGACCAAACCAAACTATCATTCCAGTTGTATTCTTCAATTCTGCCCCCTTCACCACCGCCGGTACCTAAATTACCTTGAGTCATACAAGTACGTAATAAATGACCATTTTCTAATAAATAAACAGCTTGCCCAGGCGCATAAGTGCTTGCTGTCCATTCATGCACCTTACGGCCCTCATTATTTATCAGGTAAGTCCTCGTATATTGTTTTGGGGCAAACAAAGTATAACCTTTAAAAGTATTAACAGTATCATTAATCAAGACTCCCATTGTTTGGGTTTGGCAATAAATTTTGTTTATAAACAAAACTATTACAAGTATTTGTATTGCTAAATATTTTCTGTTTTTCATTATAATTCTTTTTAAGTATTTCCAATAATTTTAAGTATTATTTAAGCATTATCATTTTTTTGCACATTTGTTGATTATCTGCTTTCAGGATATAAAAATACATTCCGTTGGCCATTCTTACACCATTTTCATTGCTGCTATCCCACTGCAATTGATGTTTTCCTTTAGGATAATTTCTATCAGTCAGTAATTTAATCTGATTTCCACCCAAATCATAAATAATTACATTCAATTTCTTCGATTCATTGATTTCAAATTCAATGGTAGTATAATTTGAAAAAGGATTCGGATAATTCTGATTCAATATATCATCAGGGCTTTTAATTTCTTCTGTTTCTTTAATTGAAGTCAGGTCAGCAGGCGTAAAATAGTTGGGTGTTGAACCTGTCATGGTATTTCCTGGGGTTAGAGTCTGCCCATTCAAAGCAGGATGTGTAGCAGTATATCTGTAAGCTCTGAAAACCCCATTATAAGTAGGATAATTATCCACTTTTACTTTCTTAATGCCATCTCTGGTCATTGGATTTATATATTCCCAAACAATTGAAGTATCAGCAGGTCTTACTTCAAAGAAATGACCATCGTTCATTGAACAAACCAAAGTATTTCCATTAGGTAAACGTTGAGCACTTGATCCAATGGTGCTATAAAATGAAGTATTGTTTTTACTGGAATATCTCCAAACAATTTGTTTAGAAACATTTTTCTTTTCCTTCATCAGATTATTATCAGGAGTATTAACAACATTGTATCCAGCTAAAGGAGGGTTTACAAAGCTACCGGTATTTGTACCTGTAGCATTTAAATATGGATTAATTTCAACAATATAGGATTGAGGCGTAAGCTCAAAGAGATTTTCGGCATTGTTAAAAACTAAGAAATTTCCTGCTCCGGGTAAACCTGGTTTTATCCATTGTATATCGTGAGAACCCCCTAATTGTTTGTGTCCGGCAGTTGCTTTTTCCCAATTGTCTAAAACTGAAGGAGGATCACCTTTATCATATTTGGCAGGGTCGCCAAAACGATATTTAAAATCGCCTGCAGTTGTGGCAGCCAATGCAATACTATTAGCAGGTTGATTCGCTATAAAAGTATTTCCATGATCAATTACATAAAACTCTCCATGTACTGAATTTATAACAATTAAATCAGAATCTTGTCTATAATCAAGGGAATTGCAATGCATCCAATCACTTTTTACAGGATTTCCTCTTAAATTCAAGTCGATTTTTCCGGGAGTGTTTGCAATAACACCATAAGTGGATAAGCTTGGATACATATCCTGAACAACATGATCGAAAAAACACCATTCCCAAATAACGTTTCCTTGTCTGTCAACCTCAACTATTGCATCCATCTGCGGATTTGTATAGGTATTAGAGGCATCGCATCCGGCAGCCAAACATTGTGCTGAGGTTAAATCTTTATTAGCTATATAAATAAATGTAGAATCGCCAAGTTTTGGATTATAAATTTTTGCAAAATCATGGTGTCCGTGATAAGTTGAACGAGTTTCTGTGTATGACCATACAGTGTTTCCGTTCCAATCTAATTCTTTCCATGAATTCTGACTGCTTGGGTTACCTCCAACTGCATCCAGCAAAGTGCCGGCTTCAGTAAAACGAGGATTTGTACCAATGGGCCAAGTGTGAATTACATGCCCCTCCATGTCTATTAAATATGTAGTTCCTCTTGTACCAAAAAGCGTATAGCCATTATATGCTTTTGAATCATCCCAGTATCTGGTTTCGGTCTGTATCATAAAACTTTCCTGTGCAAATAAAGAAAATGAACAAACGAAAAAGCAGGTAATAAATAGTAGTTTTCTCATATTATAAATTATTTAATTAAAACTATTTTTTTTATAAATTCCATATTGTTAGCACTTAACTTAATAAAATAAATACCATTCGGATATATACCGGCATTCCATTGATATTTATATAAACCTGACTCTAATTTAACGTCTGCTAAATTTGTTATCAATTGCCCGTATGAGTTATAAATATTTAATGAAATATTTTTGGAATTCAAAAGCTTAAACTGGATGCTGGCACAACTATTCACAGGATTTGGGTAAATTAAAAAATCTTGTATTTCTGATGAGGTGTTACCGTGTATATCATTAATACCTGTTGTACTTCCATCATATTTTCTCGCTACTCTAAACCCTATATGATACCATGGATGATTAGGATCCTGAGGACCTCGATAATAAGATGGATTGCGGTTCGAAATACGTGAGTGTCCATCATTCACTCCATTGGTAACAAGTCCATTATACCAATTGCCTCCACGCATTCCGCGATAAGGTTTTCCATCAGGCATAATAAATCCTGAAGTAGGACCTTTGGGGTTATCGTAAGGACTTAAGCTATAGTAATTTTGCCCGTACCAGTCGTTTATCAACTCCCATACATTGCCTTGCATATCATACAATCCATAAGCATTTGCACCATTTGAAGTCTGATAACTGCTTGCACTTCCCGGCCAGTTATAATCTGTTTTTTGCTTCAAACTTCCATTATAAAAACCCACAGGTGTGGTATTTGGATAATCAGTTACTTCATACGGATCTCCTGAGTTAGGAAGATTTGCTTTTGTAATATCAATAGTATTAGAAGTTGCATAATTCAGATAAGGATTGGTATTTCCACCTCTTCCTGCCCATTCCCATTCTGCTTCAGTAGGAAGGCGGTAACCATTTTTATTGAAATCACAATCTCCTGTTTGCAGATTATAACATTCCTGCAATCCGTTCTGAACACTTAGCCAATTGCAAAAAGCAATATCACCAAACCACATGACACCAACTACAGGATGATTGGCTCTGAAATCAGCCATAGAAAAAACTCCACCACTATAGCTGATGCTGTAGTAAGAAGCATATTGGTTGGTATAACATAAAATATTAGTATCTCCTACTCTGTAAACTATATTATTCTGAACAGTTATCAATCCATTCAGCAATGATGAATTTAAGAAATCAAGGAATTGCTGATTGGTAGTTTCTGTTTTTGCTATTAAAAAAGAATCAACTTTTACTGAATGTATAGGCGTTTCATCGCTAGGATGTCCCGGATCAACAAAGCCGAAATGATCGCCCATACTAAAACTATCAGCAGGTATTATAGCTTCAGTAAAATTTAAATCAGTTAAATCCATACCTCCTCTAACCAATAATACATTTTCACTTAAAGTTTTATCATTATAGGAAACTATGCCGTAATCCACATTAATATCCCATGCTTTTGTTGCAGTATTATACATTGTTGTGGATGACCAAAAATTTCCTGAGACTACATTCGTAAAATAAGCTACATCAAATGAGGGATGGTGTTTATTTACATTATTTAGAGATTGGAGTTCTTTTATATTTGGTAATCTCCAATCTGATTTCCCTGCCAAAGAAAAAGTATCAGCATAAGAAAGTGCCTGTTCCCAGGTCATTGTATTTGAAGCTTTGCTTTTTTGCCATACCAATCCTGTAGAATTATCAGTGATTGTTCCGTTGCCATTATCTATAAAATGAGAAACATTAAAAGTAGTTGAAATGGCATCCCTCACTGCCCTTACATGAAATTTTTTCGTTCCACCTGCACTCATTGTTTCCGATTTTGGATGTGCACCAATACCACCTCCGGAATTTACTGCCCATATTTTTGTAGTATCATCTGCACGTTTTTGACTTGTCCACCAATACTCTGCAAGCGTTTTTGTAAAAAATGTTGTATCAATGGCAGGATTAATTTTTCCATGATTATTTATACTAAATAATTCAATAGCAGTTGGAAGACGCCAATCTGAATATGCTCCCAAAACCAAATTGTTACAATAAGTCACTGCATTTTCAAAAGTCATTTCGCCACCATCCACTTTTTGCCACATCAGTCCGGTATTATTATCAGTTACAGTTCCATCGCCATTATTGGTCAATGAAATAGGGTTAAAGAGAAAATCAGCATCTTCACCATGAGTTGACGTATAGCTGGTGTTTTGTCCTGTTTCGGGCAGTTTGAAAGAACGAAGTTTTTGAGCATTAGATTGGAAATAAAATAAAACAATCAGAGCCATCAAGGTGATTTTTTTTAACATAATACTACATATTTTATAATAATTTCTTTTTATGACATTAGTTTATTTATTATCAGGCTTTAAACAATCTCTAATTTCTTTAACTAAATAATGAAACTTTTCCAGTTGCTCCGAAGAGCAGATTTTTTTTAATTGTTTTGCCTGTTCATAACGTAAAAGTTCCATTTTTTTTTCATTCTCAGCAATCCTCTGAGCCATTGACATTACCAAATCATCATTAGTTTGGTTATTAAACATTTCCTGATTCATAGAATCTCTTTCATCTCGCATGGTATTTGATAGTATCTTCTCTTTTTCAAAGAATTCAGTACGAAGACTTCTGAATTGCTCAATTTGTTTTTCAGTTAAGTTAAGTTCACTTTTTAAAAAATCAGATACATCACGATTATCATAAGATTGATTTACTGGTGGATGCTTGTGGAAAAAATCTTTCCAAATAAATACACCTATTGAAAACAGATTCAACAATGATAGTAATATTACTATTCTTACTAATAACTTTTTTTGAGCAAAAATATCCATACTGTTATATTGTTTATTGAAATTCAGTAATCAATAATTCTTTAGAAATAAGCATAAGTTCATTATTTCTATTTGTTATTTTTTGTGGTTTACTAACTATTGAATTTAATATAAAACCAAAGTTGAAAATAACAACAAAAAAAACAACTATTACTAGATTGTTTTTAATAAAACCTGAGGTAGATTCGTGCTTAACTGTTGCAAGTTTTTCCATTAATGATAGTTTCCATTCTTCCGAAGGTTCAATATTTTCGATATTTTCAAACTCTTTAAAAGCATTCATTCGTTTACTGTAAATAAGTTCTATATGATTATAATATATTTGACGATTATTATTTTGTTTTCTGGCACTTTTAAGAATTATTTTTAAGAATAGATTCTAATTCGCCTTTAACTTTCTTACCTGCACGTGATACAAGCGACTCGACAGCAATGGTAGTGGTATTCATAATTGCTGCAATTTCTGAATTATTATAGCCTTCCATTTTGCTCAATGTAAACGCTATTCTTTGATTGTCAGGCAAAATATTTAACGCTTGCATTAATTCTTTCAATTTTTCCTTTTCTTGAATTGATTTATCTGGCATTGTTCCGCCAGTTAGCCAGTTAGCCACTTCTTCTATGTGTAAAATTTGTTTGAGAGACGCAATACGTTTTTTCCGATTACGTTTTTTTATTTCATCCAAACATTTTGTTACTGCAATTCTATATATCCATGTTGATAGTTTTGAATCGCCTCGAAAGGAATTAATTGATTGAAATACTTCAATAAAAACTTCTTGTGAAATATCTTCTGCATCTTCTCTGTTCAACAAAAATCTATAACAAGTATTAATAACTTTATGTGCATAAAGATCCATTAACTCATTAAAAGCATCTTTTTCTCCGCTTTTTATTTTTTTCAACAAATCAATATCTGTCATCATTCAATTGAATAAACTAATGTGATTTTGAATAAAGCGGACTTAAAATTATTCAATACAAATCATCTTCATGCTTTTTGAGTAATTTCCCAAGGTAATTTTGTAATAGTAAATACCCGTTTTAAGTGATAATTCACTTGCATTAAGAGAAATAGCATAATTACCAACAGCTTGATATTGATTAACGAGCGTTTTAATTTCTCTTCCAAACATATCATAAACACTAAGCTGTATATTATTGGCAGTTGAAACTTTATATTTAATAGTAGTTTCAGACTTAAATGGGTTTGGATAATTTTGCTCAATGCTAAACTTTGCCGATGCTTCATTTATTTCAGCAATATTAGTAGCAGGAGCTGTAATAGTATACGAATAAGCCAATTCTCCGTTTGAATGTCCCGTCGTTACTTCGTTTGGCAAAAAGGTTTTAAAATAATCTACTTTGGCACTGGAATCTGTAACACTTACTAGTAAATAACCTCTACCTGGTATTATTACACCACTTAAATAGCCATAATTTACAGCCTGCGTATTGGTAATATTTCTATTAGATGGCTGTGGCACTTCCTGATAAACCATTCCATCTTTATCTTGTTTATCATATAAATGGTCATGTCCATGAAAGAAAATCTGAACGTGATTATCTACCATTAACTGATGTATTGTTTTTTGAAAGTTAGGACGATAGGCAGTAAAACCCCAAGTTGAATCTGCATTCTTTCCACCCATTTCAAAAAAGTCGACATATTCAGCCCCTCCACGCGCATCACTGCCTTTACCACCAAGTAAATTATGACAAAAAACAAATTTAAATTTAGCTTGACTGGTTTCTAAAACACTTTTAAACCAGCTGTACTGTGTTGTGCCAAGCGTCCAACCCCAATCACCTTTAACAAGCGTGTACCAAAAAGGGTCAAGGGCTACTATTAATACATTTCCCCATTCATAAGCATAATAATTTTCGCGAAGTCCAATAAACGGTTGATTTGTAGTATCACCTGTATAAAATGAGTTGGGATAAGGATTCGGATAATAAAGCTTTCGGGTATTTGAAGCCATTACAGGCATACTGTTGGCTGTACCGTTTAACAACCAGCCTAATTCGCCTTCGTGATTTCCAATTACAAGATATAAGGGAACTGAATGGCAAACTTCATTAAAATATGGTCTGAAAAGAGTATGACGGTTTGTGATTTCTGATTGTATCTGCATTGGTACTGGCAATTTTTCCGACATAAAAATATCGCCTAAATCAAGCATAAAATCTGGAGTTTTTGAGAAAATATTTTGAAGTGTTAAAGTATAAGCAGCAGGATTCGAATTAGTATCAAGATGAGGATCTGCTTCTATTGCAAATGAAAATGCGCTTCCAGCTGGTCTTGGTGTATGAAAACTATGTTCAGTACCAGCCAAAAAAGCTGATGAACTACCATTTGTACGGTATCTTGTACGATAATAATATTTTGTATCTGTTTGTAAGTTTATAAAATCTGTTTCAAGAGGAACATTTGCATTTGCAACTAAAGTAGTAGTAGAATTTGAATATACACCAGATGTAGTACCATATTCCCAAAAAACATCTACTTGTTGGTCAAACAAAATGTTCATTGTAATTGAAGTATTTGTTGGTCTGCCAAGTATCTCTGTGAAGTTTTGACTAAAAGTTAAATTAACCGATAAAAATAAAAATAAAAATATATGTACTTTCTTCATAATGCATGTTTTTATTTGTTTAAATATACTGCTTTATCTATTAATAATTAATTTTTTATTTGTTTTAAAGTTTTTACTTTCAAGGCTTAATATATAAATACCATTTGGGAAATTATGAATATCAATATTGGTAGATTTTGTTTGCAAAAGTATTTGACCAAAAGCATTATATAGCTTAATCAAATAATTATCAATATTTTCAGGAATCTGAACATAGAGGTTATCTTTAGCCGGATTTGGAAACAAATTTACCTCCATAACTGACTTTTCGTTAATAGAAGAGCTGCAATTCCCTATAGTATAACTAAATGCAACTTCTCCATTGTGATGTAATCCACTTAAAGTATCGGCTGGAAGATAAGCTCTAACAAAATCAACTTTTACACAGGTTGGAGAAACAGTTACTCTGAGATGACCTGTTCCTCCAATTGTATCTGAAGTATAGGCATCAGCGTTTGCCAGCATCCCGATTTCATAAGTAGAGTCACTGGGCATTGGTGTTTCCTGATAAATTACACCATCCAATATTTCATGAGCAAACAAATGATCGTGACCTTGAAAGAAAATATTAACTCCATTATCAACAAACAATTGATGTATTGGCTTTGCCCAACCCGGACGTTTAGTATTAAAAGTATAGTTTCCATTTTGTTCATAACCTCCCCATTCGAATAATTTTGACTGAACTGCTGCACCTCTTCCTTGACCTGAAACATGATGTGCAAAAACAAATTTATACTGTGCAGTGCTATTTTCTAAAGTATTTTTCAGCCATGTATATTGAGGTAAACCCAATGACCAATTCCAGTTAGTGGGTTTAGCTGAAGTATCGCATTGATCTCTGTAAACATCCATTACGACAAATAAGGCATTACCCCATTTCCAAGCATAATAATTCTCAGGATTTCCCATGCTATACGGTTCAACATCAGTATTACCTGTATAAAAATTATTTGGGAAAGGATTAGGATAATACATTTTGCGGAATAGTGTACCCCAAACAGCAATATTATTAGGTGGATTTTGAGCCAGATAATAATCAAATTCACCCTCATGGTTTCCCAAACAAATATAAAAAGGAATTGAATGACAAATACTTCCAATAAAAGGTAAATAATTTCTGTGAAGTGTATCTGATTTACCAGAAGTCATAGTTGAAACATAATGATCATCACCAAAAATATCACCTAAAGATAGCATAAAATCGGGTTTATCTTCTGCTTGATTATTGAGACAAATCTGATAAATACTTTTAACTCCCTTTTTATCATATAGATGTTCATCAGCTTCGATGGTAAAAGTAAAAGTACTACCTGCTGCACGCTGTGTGTAGAACGAATGTTCTGTACCAGCCAAAAATGTTGAACTACTGCTAGTATGATAACGACAACGGTAATAGTATTTTGTATTTGGATTTAAGTTTGTCATATCTATTTCGTCAGGTATGTTTGCAGTGCTTGTGATTACTGCAGTGGAATTAGGATAAATTCCAGGCTGGATTCCGTATTCTACATACAAACTGACACTTTGATTGAATAAAATACTAACTGTTATTGAATTATTAGTGGGTCTTCCCAAAATTTCAGTAAAAGTTTGAGCACTAACTAATCCATGATTAAATACAAGTAAAAAAAAACAAATTATTGTAATTAAAAAACTATTCCTTTTTTTCATATTATATTATTTATAGTTTAACCTCTTATTACATTGTATTATAATTATTGTAAAAAAATAAATTAGTTAGACATTTAATAATAAGAATAGTTTAATCTCATTTATGTTAAATTCCTCAAAACTTTGCTGCGAAAGAGAAAATATTTTCATTTAATACCACCTCAGTTCTGCTGCAAGGTAGTTTATTATAAATAAGTGAAAAATGTAAAGCAATTTTTTTGATAGATAAATTGTTTAGATAATTGCAGGATGGACAGAAAGTGCAGAATTATTTTCCTATCAGTTTACTGTTATGTTTATAACTTATTGTAAATATTATTACAATTGTTATTTCTACCATTCAGCTCATTGAACAAGCTTTTTTAACTTGAAATATTTTACAGCGTAAAAATAAGACCTTTTCTATGCACTGAGATAAGTTACAGCTTATAAAAAAGGTCTTTTTGCTAAAGAATGGTTAACCGCTTTCTTAATCGAGGTCAATTTTAAAAGCATTGAACATCATATCTACACCCACTTGTGTGGCTCCATGATAAGTAGCTTCTAATATTTCAGCATCGGTCCAACCTAAATTGCGCAATTTATCAACGTCTTCCTGAACAATTGAATTAGAATTTTTTACAACTTTTAGTATAAAAAACAACAAAGCTTTTTCATTTTCTTCTAAAGGCACTTTGCTGTGATCTTTCATTATTTCGCTTACCATTTCCGGAAAAATACCATATTGGAACAAAATGTTAGTGTTCATCCCAACACAATACTCACATTTTTCCTGATCAGAAACCATTAAGCGAATAAACGATAATAATTTACCGCTTAGTTTGGGATGGCGGAAAAAATAGTTTAAATTACTCACTTGTTGTCCCAACACATGTTCGCTGGGGCTGAAAAGTTTAAATGCATTAGGAATAAATCCCATTGTATTCATCATGTTCTGATAAATTTCCGCTACTTTTCCTGTAGCTTCTTCTTGTTCTACTAGTTTTATACGTGACATAAATTTTATTTTTAATAATAATTTATTCTAAAACACAAATAGGCTATTGTTGTTTCTGAATGCTATGAATCTTTTTATTTAAAAAGTTTTAAAATATCATTGCCATTCGCAAAAATCAATAAACTAAAAAGAATAACCATTCCTGTTATTTGTGCGTATTCCATGAACTTATCATTTGGTTTTCTGCCGGTAATTATTTCATACAACAAAAACATCACATGTCCGCCATCCAATGCAGGAATGGGCAAAATATTCATAAAAGCTAAAATAACAGATAACAAAGCAGTCATATTCCAAAAGATTTCCCAGCTCCAGCTTGTAGGGAATAAACCACCAATGGATCCAAAACCACCTACTTGTTTTGCACCTTCTTTTGTGAAAACGTATTTTAATTGTTTAACATAATTGCCTAAGGTTTCAACACCTAAATTAATTCCGGCAGGAATAGATGCAAAGAAGCCATATTCGGTTTTCCTAGTTTCAAAAAAAGAAATAGGGTTTTTAAGTGCAGCACCTATTTTGCCTTCGGAGGTAAGTGTAAGTTTAACTTTTTGTGCAACATTGTTGCGTATATAACTGATTTCAACTTCTTTTCCCTTGTATTTTTCTGCGGTCTTTCCAAAAGTATTAAAAAAGAGTGTTGTATCATTATTTATGGCAATTATTTGGTCACCTTTGGTTAAAGCTGCTTTTGAAGCAGGGCTTCCATTGGTTACACTTTCTATTACAAAAGGATAACGAGGTTCTGAAAATGATTTGATTTTAGCTGCCAATAATTGCTTTGTAAAATCTATAGGCAAAGCAAGGTTCATCATTTCGCCATTGCGTTCAAGTGTAACCGATTTGGCTGCATCAATTACAATGCGTTTGGGAATATCATTTACATCTTCAACTTCTATATTGTCAACTTTTAAAATTTTATCGCCATTCTGAAAACCTGCCTTTAAGGCTATTTCGTTAAATTGCAAACCAAATTTCGCATTTTTAGCAGGTAAATATTCGCTTCCCCATGCAAATAGTATCATGGAATAGATAAACATGGCCAATAAAAAATTAACCACAACACCTCCAGTCATAATTAATAAACGTTGCCATGCCGGTTTTGAGCGAAATTCCCAAGGTTGAGGTGGTTGTTTCAATGCTTCTTTGTCCAAAGATTCATCTATCATTCCTGATATTTTTACGTATCCACCCAAAGGTAACCAGCCTATGCCGTATTCTGTTTCTCCCTTTTTAAACTTAAAAAGCGAAAACCAGGGATCAAAAAACAAATAAAACTTTTCAACCCTTGTTTTGAAAAGTTTTGCAAAAGTAAAGTGTCCCGCTTCGTGAAGCAATACAAGTATTGATAAACTTAGAATCAAGCCCAAAGCCTGTGTTAATATTCCCATTTGTTATATATTTGGTTTATGATTAATTGCTAATATTATTTATTAATTCGTTGGATATAATTCTAGTTTCGTGGTCAGTTTGGATATAATCTTCCAAACTTGGTTCGGCAACAAAACTTATTTTTTGCATACATGCTTCAATTACATCTGTTATTTGCAAAAAGCCTATTTTATCTTGTAAGAAAGCATGCACCGCAACTTCGTTGGCAGCATTTAAAATGCAAGGCATATTGCCATTTTTACGCATTGCTTCAAAAGCAAGATTCAAACCAGCAAATGTAGCTGTATCAGGTTTTTCAAAGCTAAGCTGGGGATAATCCATGAAATTAAATCTTGGATAATCTGTTTTAAACCGATAAGGATAAGTAAAGGCATATTGAATAGGTAGTTTCATATCAGGCAGACCCATTTGGGCTTTCATAGAGCCATCCTGAAACTGAACCAATGAATGTATGATTGATTGAGGATGAATGATAATATCAATTTGTTCGGGTTTTAACGCAAAAAGCCATTTGGCTTCAATTACTTCCAGTCCTTTATTGATAAGTGTTGCAGAGTCAATTGTAATTTTTTTTCCCATTTCCCAATTAGGGTGTTTTAAAGCATCTTGTTTTGTAACCTTTGCTAGAAACTCTCGGTCTTTTCCTCTGAATGGCCCTCCCGAAGCGGTTAAATATATTTTTTCAACAGGATTATGAAATTCGCCCACTAAGCACTGAAAAATAGCAGAGTGTTCCGAATCAACAGGCAAGATGTTAACTGCATTTTCCTGAGCAAGTTTAGTTACCAATTGTCCTGCTACTACCATTGTTTCCTTATTTGCCAATGCAATAGTCTTTTTTGCTTCAATGGCTTTTAAAGTAGATTTTAAACCTGCAAACCCAACAATAGCAGCTAATACAATATCAATTTCATTAGATTCTACAATCTGGCTGATGGAATCCTCGCCTGCATAAACTTTTATATCGTGTGGTTGTAAAGCTTCTGAAACTTTATGATATAATTTTTCGGCACCAATTACTACTGAATTTGGTTTATATTCAAGTGCTTGCTGAATCAATAAATCTGCGTTACAATGAGCTGTTAAAACCTCAACTTCAAGTGAGTCGGGGTGTGCTTTCACAACTTCCAAAGCTTGTGTGCCAATAGAGCCTGTTGAACCTAAAATAGCAATTCTTTTTTTCATAGTCATTGATTAGAATGGGATGTAGTCTCTGGGATTAACAGGATTTCCGTTGTACCATAATTCAAAATGCAAATGAGGACCGGAACTTAATTCTCCGGTATTACCGATAAATGCAATGGGGTCACCAGCTTCTACGTAATCACCAAGCTTTTTCAATAAAGCTGAATTATGTTTATACACAGAAATTAAATTGTGTTGGTGCTGAATTCCTATGATATAACCCGTTTCGAGTGTCCAGTTTGAGAAAATAACAGTGCCTTTCAATACAGATTTAATTACTTCATCTTTTTTACCAGCAATATCAACACCATAATGCTGTTTTGCAACATCAAATCCATTAATAACAATCCCTTTTAAAGGTGTAAAATAGAAAAAACTACTGATAGAGGCATTTACAGATGGAGCTTCAGTAGCATCCGACGTTAAATCCTGTGAAGATAAATCATATTTGTTTTCACTTTCAATTTGCTTGCGCAATATTGAATCTTCTTTAGATTTTATAATGGTAATATTGTTATATTTTATAGAGGTGTCTTTTGTTTGTTTATTCTCAGGATCAACAATGGCTTTACCTTCCATTATCATTTTTAAATTAGATAAGTATAAAGCCCTGCTCTTCACTTCATTTTGAAGTGAGTCAATTTTTAATGCATTCACATAAGATTCTTTATTGAGTTTTAAATTGGTGTAACCAGGAATATACTCCCTAAGAGGCGTAAAAGCAATAATATATGTGGTAGCAAAAACAAGTAATATTGCAACAGAGCCTATAGCAACAAATACGTTTAGCCTTGATAAACGAAAAGATAGCTTTTCTTCAAAAGTATCATCATTCATCACAACAAGACGGTATTTGTTCTTGAGCTTAATCAGCCACTTTTTCCGTGGTTTTGCTTCTTCAGGCATTTAAGTAGGTCTTCATCAATAATAATTGAGTTGCAAATATCGTAAAAAAACGACAAAATTACTGTATTTCTTTATCATAAAAAACGTTAAGACATTCAATTTGTTTACAGAATGTTTCATAAATTTGCTTTTTAAATTTTCAAGAAAATGATATTAAATTTTATTCAGTGGAACGTAAGCCCCGAAATAATTCATATTGGCGGATTGTCAGTAAGATGGTATGGATTATTGTTTGCCTTAGGATTTTATGTTGGCTATTTAATAATGGAAAGGTTTTTTAAAAAGGAAGGAGTTCCTTTGCCAATCCTTGATAAACTAGCCATGTATATGATTATTTCTACTGTAATTGGTGCCCGTTTAGGTCATTGTTTGTTTTATGAATCAGATTATTACCTGAGTAATCCCATTGAAATACTGTACATCTGGCATGGAGGTCTGGCAAGTCATGGAGCTGCTATTGGCATTTTGTTTGCACTTTTTATGTTTTCACGCAAAACCAAAAAATCATACTGGTGGGTTCTTGATAGGATTGTAATTGTTACTGCATTGGCAGGTCTTTTTATACGAACTGGTAATTTGATGAACTCTGAAATTTACGGTCACGCGACTAATTTACCCTGGGGTTTTATTTTTGTAAGAGATGATAAAATGCTAATTCCCCGTCATCCAACTCAGATTTATGAAGGATTATGCTATTTGATTCTATCACTTTCATTACTTTGGATTTATTACAAAAAAGATGGAAAACCATTACAAGGAATGATATTTGGGATATTTCTTATTGCTTTGTTTAGCGTTCGCTTTTTACTTGAATTTCTGAAAGAAACTCAAGTTGATTTTGAGAAATCAATGCCACTAAATATGGGACAACTTTTAAGTCTTCCTTTTATTTTAGCAGGTATTATAATATTAATATTATCTTTGAAAAGGAAACTTGAGCCAAAAAATTCAGTAGAAAATGTATCAGCAGAAAATTAAATATAATTACTTGATTTACTATTCAATAATTTGGCTGTGTAACAAACATATAAACAATCTAATATATTAAGAGGCATGAAAAAATTAGTGCTCGTCAGACATGGCGAAAGTGTCTGGAACAAAGAAAACCGTTTTACAGGCTGGACAGATGTAGATTTATCTGAAAAAGGCGTGGAAGAAGCAAAAAAAGGTGGCAAGGTACTTCTTGCAAATAATTTTAATTTTAAGTATTGCTATACTTCTTACCTGAAACGTGCCATTAAAACCCTTAATTTTATATTAGAAGAAATGGATTTGTTGTGGTTGCCTGTTGAAAAAACATGGCGATTGAACGAAAAACATTATGGAGAACTGCAAGGACTTAATAAAGCAGAAACTGCTCAGAAATATGGCGATGAGCAAGTACATATCTGGCGGAGAAGTTATAATATTCCGCCTGCACCCATTTCAGAAACTGACAACCGCAATCCTCGTTTGGATGCAAAATATCAAGGTATTGATAAGGAATTGATTCCATTAACCGAATCGCTGAAAGAAACGGTGGAAAGAATAGTTCCTTATTGGGAGCAAAATATTTCTAAAAAATTACAGGAATGTGGCGAAGTTTTAGTGGCAGCACATGGCAATAGCCTGCGAGGTATCATTAAATTACTGAAAAACATTAGCGATGAAGATATTGTAAACCTCAACCTGCCTACTGGTATCCCTTATGTTTTTGAATTTGATGATTCGTTGAATTTACAAAAAGATTACTTCCTGGGTGATGAAGAGGAAATTAAAAAGCTGATGGAAGCTGTAGCTAATCAGGGGAAAAGCAAGTAAAAAGAAGCTAACAGGAAATTAGCTTCTTTCTGGAAAATACAAAACCATCTTTCGTTTTAAACATTTTAATCCTTAATTTATATTACAATGTAATCATATTGGGTGCTGCTGTATTTGGCTGCGACTGAATATTGTTTTGATTTTGAATAATATTACTATCAGGCTGTTGAAATTGTTTCATCTTCTTTATCATTTCTTCATGTATTTGTTTTAAGTTTAACATTGGATTCATTTGAAAAAAATCCTGATTGAGCCCGAATTCAGGGAAATTGTTGAAAAAATCATTATTAAAGAAATCGTTTTCTCCCATTTTATTTTTAAACCTCGTAAAAAGACTATCATTTTCAAAATTAAAAAACTGAACATCAGTGTTTGGTGAAGAATAGATTATACTATACGAAGAATCATATTGTATCAGATTTCCTTTCTCATCATATTTTTTATTTACTTTAATATCTACTTTTGGTTGGCTAACTGAAATGCTATCATTTTTATCAGGTAAAAAATGTTTGCTGTTTTGGTTATTGCCTTTTATTACAATAAAACTGTATAGAAAAAAAGAAATCATTAAAAAGAATGGAAAACTTAACCAATTCTTATTTCCAATTTTTAAAATTTTAAATTTGTTTTTTAAATTCATTTTTTATCCTCCAATTTAAAGTTTAATCAAAAATTTCAAACAAAGAATATAACATATTATTGTGTGGCAGCAGGCTTTTAAGAAGTTTTAACAAACACAGATAAAAAGGTTTGACATACTGCAACAATTTAATATCAGGATTTATAAAAAATCCACTTTTGACGAAAATAGAAATATGAAAAGGAGGGTATTAGTCAACAGTTTAGATCTTTTAATAGTAGTCGAGCTTTTTATTCCCAATTATTTTTGTTATTAATCAGTTTAATTATCCAATCAAAACCTGTATCTGAAAGTCCACCAAATTTCATTGAAGGGCAAAAAGGTATTGATTTTGTCATTGGTTGTTCAATAAGCATAAAATAAATTTTTCCTATAACTTTCCTGTCTGAATTGTAAAGTTTAAAATAATATTCACTTTCATTTATTCCCCAAGTTGTTTCATTCCAATCAAAATTTGCAGAGTCATTGCAGAATTTTACAAATTTATTTATTTGATCTTTTTTAAGAGTCCTGCTTGTGAAAACTCCTATCAAAGGAAAATTTTTATCATTTTTACTTCACTTACTTTCTGACGAGGAAAGAAATAAGTTGGGTCAGTAAAATGTTGTCTATATCTTTCCTTCAAGAATTCTTCATCATCTCCGTCTTGCCATTTAAATATTTTTTCTTGTTCTGTTGTCAAATCTTTATAGTCCGCCAGAAAATAATCTTTATAGTCCGCAAAATACCAAAGTCCTGTCAAACATAAAACTAAAATAATTATCAATAAAATTTTTATAAATCTATTGTTTGAATTTTTCTTAGTCTGACCGTTACATTTTGGTAAATACAATTGCTGTTAATTCCAACTTACAAATTATTTTACTTGCCGACATGCAAATTTAGTAGTATTTCATTCATCCAAAATAATTAATAAATGTCATGAAATCGCAAATATAGATGTGATTATCCCTTAAAAACAGAAAACAACTGCAATCTAATCCTTAATCTGACAATATCTATTAATTTAATAAATAGATAATTCAGAGATTTTTTTTACTTTTGCAGGCTTTTAATTGAAATAGAAGCTTCAACTATGAAATACAACGAATACAAACACTTAAACCTTTCGCAGATTGGTAAAGATATACTAAAGAACTGGGAAGAAAATCAAATATTTGAAAAAAGTTTGAACAATCGTCGCAATGACAACGTTTTTGTTTTTTACGAAGGACCTCCTAGTGCCAATGGGTTGCCAGGCATACACCATGTAATGGCACGTGCTATAAAAGATATTTTTTGTCGTTACAAAACCTTAAAAGGCTTTTATGTAAAACGCAAAGCTGGCTGGGATACTCATGGTTTACCTATTGAGTTGGCTGTTGAAAAAACGTTGGGTATAACCAAAGAAGATATTGGCAAAACCATATCGGTAGAGGAATATAACAAACAATGCCGCATCGAAGTAATGAAATATAAAGATTTGTGGGACGATTTAACCCGTAAAATCGGCTATTGGGTTGATTTAGAAGATCCTTATATTACTTTCGACAATAAATATATTGAGTCCTGCTGGTATTTGCTGCGCAAATTGTATGAAAAAGGTCTGTTGTATAAAGGTTATTCTATACAACCTTACTCACCTGCTGCCGGTACTGGTTTAAGTACGCATGAATTGAATCAACCGGGTTGCTACAAAAATGTAAAAGATAATACGGTAGTTGCTCAATTTAAAATTGTAAACAACCAAAAATCTTCCTTTTTGTTCGACAATAATCTAGGTGAATTATCCTTTTTAGCATGGACAACTACTCCATGGACTTTACCTTCTAATACAGCCTTAGCGGTTGGAAAGAGCATTACTTATGTAAAAATAAGAACATATAATCCTTATACAGGTTTGCCGATAACGGTTATTCTGGGAAAAGATTTAGTAAATAAATATTTCCCTGAAAAAAATGCTGAAATACCATTGGATGCATACAGTCAGGGTGATAAGAATATACCATTTGAAATAGTTGCAGAATTCAAAGGAAGTCAACTGAATGGCATTAACTACGAACAATTAATGCCTTATACACAACCTGAAAATGGAGACGCTTTTCGAGTAGTCATTGGCGATTTCGTTACTACTGAAGATGGTACAGGAATTGTACATATTGCCCCAAGCTTTGGTGCTGACGACTTTCGAGTTGCCAAACAAAATGGCATTGGTTCATTAACCATGGTTGATAAACAAGGAAAGTTTATTGCAGAAATGGGAGAGTTTGCCGGAAAATTTGTGAAATCGGAATACAAACTTGATTTCGATCCCAAAACCGACGAAAGCGTAGATGTTGAAATAATAGTTAAGCTTAAAAAAGAAAACAAAGCTTTCAAAACCGAAAAATACGAACATTCATATCCACATTGCTGGAGAACAGATAAACCTATACTTTATTATCCCTTGGATTCCTGGTTTATAAAAACCACTGCGGTAAAAGAAAGAATGATAGAACTCAATAAAACAATCAACTGGAAACCAGAAGCCACCGGAACAGGAAGATTTGGAAATTGGTTGGAAAACTTAGTGGATTGGAATCTTTCCCGTTCACGCTATTGGGGCACACCACTACCAATTTGGGTTACCGAAGATCGCAGCGAAGAAATATGTATTGGTTCTATCGAAGAACTAAATCAGGAAATTGAGAAATCTATTGTAGCAGGATTTATGAAAACAAATCCTTATGCTTCTATGGATTATAATAGTTTCGATTTGCACCGTCCGTTTGTTGATAATATCTTTTTGGTATCAAGCAAAGGCGAAAAAATGCAACGCGAATCTGATTTAATTGATGTTTGGTTCGATTCAGGAGCCATGCCTTATGCTCAGCAGAATTACCCTAAAAATATTGAAGGAGAGAAGGTACCTAATTTTCCTGCAGATTTTATAGCAGAAGGTGTTGATCAAACACGTGGTTGGTTCTTTACACTCCATGCTATTGCTGTAATGTTATTCGATTCAGTAGCATATAAAACTGTTGTTTCTAATGGGTTGGTATTGGATAAAAACGGTAATAAAATGTCGAAACGTTTGGGGAATGGCGTTGACCCATTTGAAACTATCGAAAAATATGGCCCAGATGCTACTCGTTGGTATATGATTACCAATGCACAACCTTGGGATAATTTAAAATTCGATTTGGAAGGAATTGGAGAGGTTCAACGTAAATTCTTTGGCACTTTATATAATACTTATAGTTTCTTTGCATTGTATGCCAATATCGATGGATTTACTTATAAAGAAGCTGAAATTTCAATCAACGAACGTCCTGAAATTGATCGATGGATATTATCGGAGCTAAATACGTTGATTAAAAATGTAGATGAAAGTTATGCTGACTATGAACCTACAAAAGCAGGAAGGTTTATACAAAATTTTGTAGATGAATACTTAAGTAACTGGTATGTTCGTTTATGCCGTCGCCGTTTTTGGAAAGGTGAATATACTTCTGACAAAATATCAGCTTATCAAACATTGTATCAATGTTTAAATACGGTTGCTCAATTATCCGCCCCTATCGCGCCTTTTTTTACGGATAGGTTGTTTACTGATTTGAATTCGATAACAGGAAAAATAAAAGCTGAATCAATTCATTTAACTGATTTTCCTGTTGCCAACGAAGCTTTTATTGATAAAGACTTAGAAGAGAGAATGCAATTGGCTCAGCAAATCACATCAATGGTGTTGTCTTTGAGAAAAAAGACCAATCTTCGTGTACGCCAACCATTGAATAAAATTATGCTGCCGGTAAGCAGTGATAAGTTCAAAAAACAAGTTCAGGCAGTTGAAAATTTAATACTTTCGGAAGTAAATATCAAAGAAATTGAATATTTATCAGAAACAGCAGGTATTTTAGTGAAAAAAATCAAACCTAATTTTAAAACATTAGGGCCAAAATATGGTAAATTGATGAAACAAATAGCTGCTGTAGTTGAGAGTTTCAAACAGGAAGATATTACAAAAATGGAAACAGAAGGCTTATACCAATTTTATGTAGAAGGCGAAACAGTTGATTTATTATTATCTGATGTTGAAATTATTACCGAAGATATTCCTGGTTGGGTAGTCTCAAACATGGGCGTATTAACTGTAGCTTTAGATATAACTTTAACAGAACAATTAAAAGAAGAAGGAATTGCCAGAGAATTGGTAAATCGTATTCAAAATCTTCGTAAAGAGCTTAATTTTGAAGTTACTGATAAAATTTCTGTAGAAATTGAAAAAAACGATACAATTAGTTTACCTTTGACCAATAATTATTCGTATATTTGTTCAGAAACTTTATCTGAATCAATAAAGTTGGTTGAGACAATCAGCAATGAAAATAAAGTTGAGGTTGAATTATCGGATGAAATTAAAATTTTCATTGGTATTTGTAAAATATGATTAAAAAAACAGAGAGTTATGATAAATAAAGAAAATGAACAGGAATCTGCAAAGACCAGATATTCTGATGAAGAATTACAAGAATTCAAAGAAATAATTTTGAAAAAACTTGAAAAAGCACGTCAGGATTTAGAAATTCTTACCGAAGCTTTTACTACTACTGGAGGAAATGATATAATGGATACTTCTCCTACTTTCAAAGTATTAGAAGAAGGTTATCAGGTAATGTCCAAAGAAGAAAACTCAAAATTAGCAGCACGTCAGGATAAGTTTATTCAATCTTTAGAAAATGCGTTAATTAGAATTGAAAACAAAACCTATGGAATTTGCAGAGAAACAGGCAAACTGATTTCTAAAGAAAGGTTGAGAATTGTACCACATGCAACCCTGAGCATTGATGCAAAACTTTCGCAAAATTCAAAAAAATAAAAAACTTCAGTAGATGTTAAAAAAGTCCATCCTTATCATTTTTCTTGTTCTTTTAATAGATCAAGTTGTAAAGATTTGGGTAAAAACGACTATGCAACTTGGAGATGAAATCCATGTATTTGGTAGTAACTGGTTTATCATTCATTTTACTGAAAACGAAGGCATGGCTTTCGGGATGAAGTTTGGAGGTGGTTATGGTAAATTAATATTAAGCCTTTTCAGAATTTTAGCTGTAGCTGGTATTGGTTGGTATTTACTTAAATTAATCAAAGAAAACACTGACAAACTCTACATTGTTTGTATGTCATTGATTTTTGCCGGCGCTATCGGAAATATCATCGATAGTGCTTTTTATGGATTAATTTTTAATGAAAGTTATTTTAATATAGCTCAATTATTCCCAGCTGATGGTGGTTATGGAACTTTTCTGCATGGGAAAGTGGTTGACATGTTGTACTTTCCAATTTTACAAGGTCATTATCCAAATTGGATTCCATTTTGGGGCGGAGATGAATTTATCTTTTTTCGTCCGGTTTTTAATATAGCAGATTCTTCCATCTCTGTGGGCGTAGTGATGTTAATTATTTTCCAAAAAAGATTTTTTAAGAGTACAAAAGATTTAGAAAACGGCAAAGAAAGCTTGACTGTTTAGTTGTCTCAATCTCATAAAAGAGTATAAAGCAAAAGGCTTGCAAATCCATGGATTTACAAGCCTTTTTTATGATGTTTGTTGACCTACCAGGATTCGAACCTAGACAGACAGTACCAAAAACTGTTGTGCTACCATTACACAATAGGTCAATCTTCAAATTGAGGGTGCAAAATTAATACTTTTTTTTTATCTAACAAAGAAATACTTTAAAAATCTACATAGGTTTTATTAATATTTTAGCCTCCATCATATCCTGAATAGCATATTTAACCCCTTCTCTACCCAATCCAGAATCTTTAATTCCTCCATACGGTGCATGGTCTACTCGAAAGGTAGGAACATCGTTAATAATTACACCACCTACTTCCAACAGACTAAATGCTTGATTCATCTCACTAATTTCGTTTGTAAAAACGCCTGCCTGCAAACCAAACCGACTATCGTTTACAAATTCTACAGCATCATTAAAGTTATGATACGGTTCAAGTGTAACTACAGGACCAAAAACTTCCAGCGCACATACTTTCATGTCTTTATGTGTATCAGTTAAAACAGTTGGTGGATAAAAAGCTCCGTTTCTATTGCCGCCGCAAATAATTTTTGCACCGCTATTTACTGCTTCACTTACCCACTCTTCCACACGAATTGCATTGTTTTCGTCTATCATTGCCGAAATATCTGTTTGCATATCCAATGGATTGCCTTGTTTTAATAATTTTACAGCTTCAGTAAATTTTTGTGTAAATTCCTCAAATATATCAATATGTACATACATTCGTTGTGCGTGAATACAAACTTGTCCGGAATAAGCAAAACCACCTACAACGCATTTTGCCACAGCCACATCAATATTCGCAGTTTTAGTTATAATAACACCTGCATTTCCACCTAATTCCAACACTACCTTTTTCTTTCCGGCATCATTCTTCATTTTCCAACCCACTTCAGGAGACCCTGTGAATGTTAGCAATTTAAATCTTTCGTCCGTTACCAATTGATTGCCTGCATTTCTGTCCATGGGTAAAATAGATAATGCTCCTTTTGGCAATGAAGTTTTATCAACAATTTTAGCAAATTCAAGCGTGGAAAGGGGAGTTGAGCTTGCAGGTTTTAAAATAATAGAACATCTGGAGGCTATAGCAGGAGCTATTTTATGAACAGCCAAATTTATTGGAAAATTAAAGGGTGCAATACCTGCAACTAAGCCCACCGGAAAATATTTTACCCAGCCTTCTTTTCCCTTCCCTGCTGCTGTCCAATCTATCGACATATATTCACCTTGCAATCGTTTAGACTCTTCAGCAGCGACAATAATCGTTTGTACTGCCCTTCCTATTTCTGCTAAAGCATATTTTATTGGCTTGCATGCCTCCATTGCCAATAATTCTGCTAAATGGTTTTCATTGCATTTCATTTCTGATGCAATTTCCATCAAAATAGTATATTTCTCGCAAGAAGGTAAAGCTTTCATAATTGGCAAAGCATTTTCAGCAGCTAAGATTGCTTTTTCGAGAACGAATGCATCTGCCAGATAGGTTTGAGCAAATATTTCGCCATCAAAAGAATTGATAACGTTTAGTTTATGATTAGTTGTTACAAATTCGCCACCAGCGTATATTGGGTAAATTTCCATAGTTTTCTTTTTTACAAAATTAAAAAAAAATTGAAAAATTTTCTAAATATTTAATGATTTGAACGTAAAAGAACTAACTTTACCAAAATTTTGGAAAAGGATATTACTTTTTACAATACATTTGTCTAATATTCACAAATAAAATTGAAAAATATGAGCATAAAATTTACACTTTTAACAGCATTGGTATTTATATCCTTTAGCTTGTTTTCTCAGAAATCCTTACGCCAACCTGATTGCAATGTAAATAATGCAAAAGCAACCAATGCTTTGGTAATAACGCCAATCAATAATTTAAGTTTAATTGCAAATTATCTTTCTGGTCCCGGTGTTACAATTTCCAATGTAAAATTTAATGGTAATGATACAGCTATAATCGGTGAAATGATAGGTTACTATGAATTTTCAGGTCTTACTCCTTCATTTGGGATAGATACGGGCATCATTATTTCTACAGGAGGTGTCACAGGTGCAATAGGTCCAAATAATACAGGATCAATGACAGCACCAACTAATACAAGCGTATATTTTGATTCGACTTTGCAATCATTAATACCCAACCACACACTCACAGAAGCCGCTGTTTTGGAATTCGATTTTACACCATTAACCGATACATTAATTGCCTGTAGATTTGTTTTTGGTTCAGAAGAATATCCTGAATTTGTAAATACACAGTTTAATGATGTATTTGGATTTTTCATAAATGGCCCAAATCCATTAGGAGGACTTTTTGTAAACCAAAATCTTGCGTTAATACCAGGTACAAATATGCCAATAACGATTGATAATGTGAATGACTCCGTAAATTCATCTTATTATATTAACAATTTAGGAGGACAAAACCTGCAATATGATGGTTATACTACACCTTTTTTATTACAGCAAGTGGTTACTCCAGGACAATCCTATCACTTCAAAGTGGGTGTAGCTGATGCAGGAGATCGGGCATACGATTCCGGTGTATTTTTGAAAATTAAAAGTTTTTACGGTTATGCAAGTATGCCTATTGCTAATTTTTCCTCAATTGTAAATGGAAATATGGTAACTTTTAATAATACTACTAATTGGGCAAGATACTTTGTATGGGATTTTGGGGATGGAACAACTGATAGCATTTTTACCAATAATACTTCTGTAACCCATATATATAATGGAGATGGAACTTATGAAGTGAAATTAGAGGCACACAATTATTATCAGGTTAACACCTTTATTCAAACAATTCAGATTGGTAATACACAAGGTGTAACAGAAAACAAAGGTAACACTTTTGAGTTAATCCCTTCTGGCAATGAAAATGCCTATCAATTGAATATTTCGTTGAATCAGCCTCAGGATGTTAGTGTTAATATTTCTGATATTACTGGGAAAATTGTTCGTAAAATGTTTTTTAAAGATCAGCAAGAAATTAATCACACCATCCGTCTGACAGGTTTGGCAAAAGGAATTTATTTTATGCAGATAAAAACAAAAGAAAATACATTTTTCAAAAAAGTTATCAACAAATAAATCAAACTTATTAACATGACTTTGTTTTATAATAAGCTGTAAATAAAATAATTATTTAATTATCAGCTTGAAAATATAATTTTTTAGATAAAAATATTGGTAATTAAAATAATTTGTTTAATTTTGCACTCCCAATAAAAAAAGAAAAATCAAAATACTATAATAATGTACGCAATAGTAGATATAGCCGGTCAACAATTTAAAGTGAAGAAAGACCAAAAGGTATTTGTTCACCGTTTGGAAGCAGAAGAAGGTGCTAATGTTGAATTTAACGAAATATTCCTAACTGAAGAAGAAGGTAAAATAAACGTAGGAACTCCGGTAGTTGCTGGTGCTAAAGTTACGGCTAAAGTTCTTTCTCATTTACGTGGCGATAAAGTTCTTGTTTTTAAGAAAAAAAGAAGAAAAGGTTATCAAAAATGTAATGGTCATCGTCAATATTTGACTCAAATTCAAATTGAACAAATTAGTTTATAATTTATTGTAAAACATTCCTGACTTTCAGGATTAAAATATTTATATTATGGCTCATAAAAAAGGTGCTGGTAGTTCAAGCAACGGTAGAGAATCCCACAGTAAACGCTTGGGTATCAAGATATATGGCGGTCAATTAGCTACAGCCGGAAATATTATCGTAAGACAAAGAGGTACTGTTCATAACCCAGGTCTCAATGTAGGTTTAGGAAAAGATCATACAATTTTTGCATTGGTAGATGGTGTAGTTGAATTCAAACGAAGAAGAGATAATAAATCTTTCGTATCTGTTAGCCCTATAGACGTTAACTAAGCATTCACTATTTTACTTTAAAATATTTTAATCTCCTAATTAACCATTGGGAGATTTTTTTGTTTTATGCTGCATATAAAGAGGACGGCTCAGCTTCCGACTTTTTTATTAACTTTGCCTTTTAAAAATAATCTAAATTATGTTACAATTAAATTTTATTCGCGAAAACACACAGGAAGTTATTGACAGGCTTGCTGTTAAAAATTTTAACGCAATTGAAATTATCCAAGAAGTAATAACATTGGATAACAACCGTCGCGAAACACAAAAAAAATTAGACGATAGCTTGGCTGAAGCTAATAATTTGGCAAAGGAAATTGGTATTTTATTTAAATCGGGCAAACAAGCCGAAGCCAACGACTTAAAAACTAAAACTGCTGATTTAAAAGTTATTTCCAAAGAATTAAGTGAAAAGCTGGAAGATATTGAAAATACACTCAATCAGACGTTGGTTCAAATACCAAATCTACCTCATCATTCTGTGCCAAGAGGTAAATCTGCTGAGCAGAATGAGAATATTCATCAGGAAGGCGAAATCCCTCAATTGTATGAAGGAGCAGTACCTCATTGGGATTTATGCACAAAATATGATATTATTAATTTTGAACTGGGAAATAAAATTACCGGAGCAGGATTTCCTGTTTACAAGGGAAAGGGGTCAAAATTGCAACGTGCCTTGATTAATTTCTTTTTAGACAATGCTTCTGAAAATGGCTATTTAGAAATCCAACCACCATTGATGGTAAATGAAGCTTCTGGCTATGGAACTGGTCAGTTACCCGATAAAGAAGGCCAAATGTACCATGCTACTATTGATAATCTGTATTTAATTCCAACAGCCGAAGTGCCGATTACGAATATTTATCGAAATGTAATTGTTGAAGAAAAACAATTTCCTATCAAAAATACCGCCTATTCAGCCTGTTTTCGCAGAGAAGCCGGCTCTTACGGTAAAGATGTAAGAGGTTTGAACCGTTTGCATCAGTTTGACAAAGTGGAAATTGTTCAAATTCAACATCCGGATAAATCTTATGAAACTTTAGAGCAAATGAAAGAGTATGTGGCTACTTTGCTTCGTAAGCTTGAATTGCCATTCAGAATATTAAGACTTTGCGGTGGAGATATGAGTTTTACATCTGCTTTAACCTACGATTTTGAAGTATATTCTGCAGCACAACAAAAATGGTTAGAAGTAAGTTCTGTTTCTAATTTTGAAAGTTTCCAAGCCAACCGAATGAAATTGAGGTTTAAAGATACCAACGGAAAAATCCACTTGGCTCACACACTAAATGGCAGTGCGTTGGCGTTACCAAGAATAGTGGCAGCTTTGTTAGAAAACAATCAAACTGCAGAAGGAATTCGTATTCCCAAAGCATTGCAAACCTACACTAAGTTTGATATTATAGATTAGTTGACAATAAGTATAAAAAAATCACGGATATTTTGAAACGATGAAATTGAAGGCAAAAGATTGGCTGATTTTAGTTACATTTTATATCCTGACACTTGCTCCTTTTATAGCTGGACATTTTGACTGGGGAATTAAAAATTACTTTATGTTAGCATTTTTTGCAGGATTTTTACCAATATATACGACACATTCTACATCAATTGGACTTCGGTTTCGAAACAAATATTTCTCAGCTTTATGGATTTTAATGATTGGTTTAAATGGATTGCTATATAATGACATAGTTCCTATTTGGGTTTCAATGATTGTAAGTTTTTTATTTTATAATTTACTTAGATTATTGTTTAAATCAATTAATAAAGAAGACCCAATCCCAGTTTTTGTAGGACCAGGATGTGGATTAAACTTCAATAAGATTCAAAATAGAATAGAGAATAAACGTGATGGACTTTTTACAATAATATCTTTCATTTGCGGACTAATTATTTCTGGATTTGTTTTACTTTTAACTAAAAAATGAAATACTTATCGCAAACAAAAGAAATCATAAGTTTTAAACTATAATATAAAAATTATATAATGCTTAAGAAAATATTTACGGCTTTCATTCTGATATTAGGATTCACCTTTATTGCTCATTCGCAAAAGACTGTGAATGAACAATTGGCTGCTCAATATTTTCAAAATGGAGAATTTGAAAAAGCATCCCAATTGTACGAAGAGTTGTATGATGAAAACCCATCAGCATTCTTCTATACAAACCTCATACAGTCACTTATAAGCGGTAAAGATTTTAAAAAAGCAGAAAAGATAATAAAGAAAAGAATAAAACAAAACCAAAATGATTTGCGTTTATTCGTGGACTTAGGTTATATTTATGCTTCTTCGGGCGATGATAAAAAAGCAGAAAAACAATACCTTGATGCAGTTGAAAATCTTACATCGAATCTGCAACAAATTTATGATCTGGCAAATGCTTTCATCCTCCGCTTGCAATATGATTTTGCTATCAATACATATTTGAAAGGCAGAAAATTAATGAATACTACCAGCTCTTTTGCTGTAGAATTAGCTATGCTTTACGAGACCAGAGGCAACTATCAGGAAATGATGGATGAATACCTTAACCTTCTGAATACTGATACCAATTATTTAAGTTATATTCAAGCTCGTTTACAAGCAGTGCTTAATACTGATAAAGAAAGTAAAAAGAGTGAAGTCATTAAAAACACTTTATTACGTAAATCTCAGAAAAGCCCTGAAAACGGCACTGATGCTAATCTGCTGATGTGGTATTCTATTCAGTTAAAAGATTTTGAACTAGCCTTTAATCAGGCAAAATCAATTGATAAAAGATTTAAAGACAACGGTGCAAAGGTTTTTGAATTGGCAGAGCTTTGTATTACCAACAAAGAATATGATATCGCCATTGAAGCTTTTCAATATCATATCAGCAAAGGAGAATTAAGCACTTATTATCTTAACAGCAAGATTGGATTATTAAATGCAAAATATTTAAAAATTACTACTGCTTTTGTAATCAATAAAAAAGATTTGGCTGAATTAGAAAAAGAATATACAAAAACACTTACAGAATTAGGGAAAGATGCTTCTACAATATTGCTAATTAAGAATTTAGCACATATTTATGCTTTCTATTCTCTAAAAACAGAAGAAGCTATTAGTTTATTGAACGAAGCCATCGTTTTACCCAATGCAAATAAAAATATTGTTGCCAGTTGTAAAATAGAATTGGCAGATATTCAACTTTTTGCAGGCGATATTTGGGAGGCTACACTATTGTATTCACAAGTGGAAAAGGCTTTTAAAAATGATCCTATTGGGTTTGATGCAAAATTCAGAAATGCGAAATTGTCCTTTTACATTGGTGAATTTAACTGGGCAAAAGCACAGTTAGATGTCCTAAAAGCTGCAACTGCAAAAATGATAGCCAACGATGCCATGGAATTATCATTGCTTATAAGTGATAATATTGATGAAGATAGTTCAACAGTTGCACTTGAATATTATGCCCATGCAGATTTACTTACTTACCGCAATCAATATAATCTGGCATTAGAAACGCTGGATTCAATCAGGTTAGTTGGGTTATCTCATCCGATTTTTGATGATGTTTTATATAAAAAAGCAGAAATTAAAATTAAGCAAGGTTTATACAAAGATGCTGACAGTCTATTGCAAAAATTAATTGATTTTTATCCTGACGGTTTATTGGCTGATGATGCTTTGTTTCTACAGGCTGACCTGAATGAAAATCAATTGAATAATAAGATTAAAGCAATGACGTGCTATGAAAACCTGATGTTTAAATATCCAGCAAGCTTATATACGGTTGAGGCCCGTAAAAAATTCAGAAAATTAAGAGGCGACCAGATAAATTAAGTTACTATAAGATTAAAGCAGGAAGATTGAAGAAAAGTACTTAATAAGATAGATTTTCTTTTTAGCTTGATAAATGATAGATTCAAAATAATAATAAAGCAAAAAATGAATTACGTCAGACCTAAAAAACATCTTGGGCAACATTTTTTAAAAGATGAAAATATTGCAAAAGAAATTACACTAAGTATTGCCGAAACCACAAAGAATTTATTGGAGATAGGACCCGGTACCGGTGTTTTGACGAAGTATCTATTAAAAAATGAATTATTAAATCTTAATGTCATTGAGATTGATACAGAATCTGTTGCTTATCTTAAAACAAACTTTCCTCAACTTGAAGACAGAATTATATGTGAAGATTTTTTACATTTTCCCATTGAAACTTTGTTTAATCATGAATCATATACAGTTATAGGAAATTTCCCCTATAATATTTCCAGCCAGATATTATTCAAGGTATTGGAAAACCGTACTCAGATACCAGAAGTTGTAGGTATGTTTCAGAAAGAAGTTGCAGAACGCATTGCATCCAAACCTGGCAAAAAAACATATGGAATTTTAAGCGTTTTATTACAAGCTTATTATGATATTGAATATTTATTTACGGTAGAATCTAATGTTTTTGTTCCTCCTCCTAAAGTAAAATCTGCCGTTATTCGTGTTAGACGTAACGATGTAGCCCAGATAAATTGTGACGATAAATTATTTTTCAGGGTAGTGAAAACTGCATTTAATCAAAGAAGAAAAACCTTAAGGAATGCATTGGGTGTATTTACATTTGATGCAGATAAATTGCCGGCAGATATACTGGCAAAAAGAGCAGAACAGTTATCTGTAGAAGATTTTGTTAATCTTACAAACGCTTTGATTCTAAATTAATAAGGCAAAAAAAGCTCACATTGTTCAAATGTGAGCTTTTATAAAATGTATTAAAATTATTCTGGGTGAATTGCTTCAACCGGACAAACATCAGCACAAGAACCGCAGTCAGTACAAACGTCTGCATCAATTTTATAGATGTCGCCTTCAGCAATAGCTTCAACTGGACATTCATCAATACATGTACCACAAGCAGTACAATCGTCAGAAATTTTATAAGCCATAATTTTGTTTTTTAAAATTTATTTTGTGAGTGCAAATATATCCAATAATTTCTTACTAAGTAACAGAAATTTGAAATTTTTATTGATTCTAAATAGTACAACATATATATGTTTGTATTTCTTTACTTTATGTTATATTTCAAGGTTTAAAATTCTTTTATATATCAAGTAAGAATAACTTATTTTATTTTTTTCATCATATAAGTTTTCTTGTTTTTCTATAATTTCCCACTTTGAATAATCAATATCCGTATAAAAAGTATCCGCATCAAAATCTTTGTGTACTTTCGTTAAATATAGCTTGTTGGCAATTGGCATAAATTGCTTGTAAATGCTACCACCACCGATAATAAAATTTTCTTGAGTTTCATCACACTTGTTTACTGCATCCTCTATGCTATACGCCATTAAACAACCTTCTATTTTCTCATTCAAATCATCGGTAATTACAATGCTTCTTCTGTTAGGCAATGGCTTGATGGGTAGGCTATCGAAAGTTTTTTTGCCCATCACAATAGTATGGTTAGTTGTAAGCTGTTTGAACCTTTTCAGGTCTTCTGAAAGATGCCACAACAATTGATTATCTTTCCCAATTGCATTATTGTCGGCAATTGCCACTATGATAGATAGTTGTTTATTCATGTTTTATAAATTCAAAGTTAAATACTTTTTGTAAATTTAGTTTTACGATTTCAGCAACCTCATTGAAATTCAGCTTAATATCTAATTCTTTTTCGAGTGAAGTTACTGCTTTATCAGTAAAACCACATGGATTGATATGTTTAAAATAATCTAAATCAGTATTGATATTAAAAGCAAAACCATGCATACTCACCCAATGACTGGTTCTAACACCTATCGCACAGATTTTCCTTACTTTTTTCGGATCGTTTACATCCAGCCAGACTCCAATAGCCCCCTCTAATCTTTCAGCATTCAGGTTGTATTGTTTTAATGTTAAAATAATAGCTTCTTCCAGACAATATATATAATCTTTTATGCCTAAATTAAATGCAGTTAAGTTTAAAATAGGATATCCAACCAATTGCCCAGGTCCATGATAAGTAATATCTCCGCCTCTATTTATCTTGTGAAAAGTAGCATTTTTTGCCTGTAACTGAATGTAATTAATCAGCATATTATCTTCAGATCCACTTTTGCCTAATGTATATACATGAGGATGCTGACAAAATATTAAATGATTTATAATGTCAGTTTTATCTTGCCTTTTTTCAGTCAGAATTTTATTGAACAAAGTTTCCTGATAATCCCAGCATTCTTTATAATCAATTTCATCGAAAGAATGAAATATTGTTTTTTTCGACATCTCTCTTTTTTTTAGTCTTTTAGCGTTGAATTTGTCTTTCGGCATGATAAGAAGATCTGACCAAAGGAGCACTTTCGGCAAACTCAAATCCATTTTCTATTGCTTTTTGGCGATAAAATTCAAACTTTTCTGGTGTAATATATTCTTCAACAGAAATATTCTGACGAGTTGGCTGTAAATACTGACCAATTGTAATTATTTTGCACCCAATAGCCAATAAATCATCCATTGTCTGAAGAATTTCATTTTCCTTTTCACCTAAACCTAACATTATTCCAGATTTTGGAGTTATGTTGCCTTCTGCGATGTATTTCAATACATCTAAACTCAGGCGATATTTAGCTTTGCTTCTTATCTCTGGTGTCAAACGTTCAACTGTTTCCAGATTATGCGAAATAATATCAGGTTTAGCATCCATTACTTTTTGCAAAGAGTTTGTGTTGCCTTGAAAGTCAGGAATTAAAACTTCAATAGTAGTAGAAGGGTTCAGTTCCTTAATTTTTAGAATGGTATCAGCCCAATGCTGAGCACCAAAATCAGGCAAATCATCTCTATCAACAGATGTAATTACGCAATGTTTTATATTCATTAATTTAATTGAACTTGCAATATTTAATGGTTCATTTACATCAGGCAACAATGGTTTTCCTGTTGTTACATTGCAAAATCTGCAATTTCTTGTACATATATTTCCAAGAATCATAAAGGTAGCTGTTCCTCTACTCCAACATTCGCCTAAATTGGGGCAATCACCACTTTCGCAAATAGTATGAACATGATGTTGTTTCACAATCTCTTTTACTTTCAAATAATCATCGCCTTTTGATAACCTTATTTTGAGCCACTCAGGCTTCCTTTTAAATTCCATTCTCTAATTTTTTTGACAGTTAAACTATTACATCCTCTAAATAGCAATTTCTCCTTTGATATGAGGAAGTGGATTGTAGTTCATCAATTCAAAATCTTCAAATTTAAAATCAAAAATACTTTTAACATCCTTATTTATATTCAACTGCGGAAGCTCTTTGGGTTCGCGGGAAAGTTGCGTTTTAACCTGCTCAATGTGATTCATATAAATATGTGCATCACCTAATGTATGAACAAACTCATACGCCTGATAACCTGTTGATTGTGCAATCATCTGTAATAAAATTGCGTAAGATGCAATATTAAAAGGAACTCCTAAAAAAATATCAGCACTTCGCTGGTATAAATGACAAGATAACTTACCATTAGAAACGTAAAACTGAAACATTACATGGCAAGGAGGTAATGCCATTTTATCAATTTCACCTACATTCCAGGCAGAGACAATATGACGACGTGAATTGGGATTATTTTTTAACGAATCTATTACTTGCGAAATCTGATCAATTACTTTTCCATCGTTCGATTTCCAATTACGCCATTGATAACCATAAATTGGACCCAAATCACCATTTTTGTCAGCCCACTCATTCCAAATAGAGACTTTATTTTCGTTGAGGTATTTAATATTGGTATCTCCATTCAAAAACCATAGTAGCTCATAAATAATTGACCGAAGGTGTAATTTTTTAGTAGTTAAAAGCGGAAACCCTTTTTCGAGGTTAAATCTCATTTGATAGCCAAATGTACTTAGGGTGCCTGTGCCAGTACGGTCTTCCTTGTGAACACCGCTTTGCATCACATGATTAAGTAATTGAAGATATTGTTGCATAGTATTTTAATAACGAATCATAAAACTTTCAGGATATTCTTTTTTGAGTTTTTCTTTTAATTGGAAAACCTCTTTTTCGTTTGCAAATTTACCAATAATTAAACGAAAAAAACCAGTATTTCCTTTTTTAACTTCCTGAATATTTATTTCTTCTTTGATACTAAGCTTCATTTTTTCTAAGAGCTTTTCTGCATTATTTTTAATTTTAAAACTTGCTATTTGCAGACCGTAATAGGTTATATCAGCTAAAGTGCTGCTATCTGTTATCTTTGATGTTGTAATAATATTTCCCTTGACTATAGCTTTATAAATTTTTAAATCAGGTGCTGTAATCTCCTGACTTTTATTATTTTTAAATACTATTACGTCTTTTTTTGTAAGTGAAGTTTCTATTTTAGTAGTATCTTTTGTAAGTGAAGTTTCTCTTATTGTCTCTGTTTTCGGTTTTTTTTCTGTTTTTAGAGAAGCAAGTAATTGCGGATGGATAGCATCATTAATTTTACCGTAACTCAATACTGTAAGCTGTACTTTTGCAAGTCCACTGTAAATAAAATCCAAAGAATCTGCAGCAGCTCTTGACAAATCAATGATTCTTTTATTTACAAAAGGACCCCTGTCGTTTATTCTTACAACAATAGATTTCTGATTGTACAGATTGGTAACTTTAACCTTGGAATTAAAAGGCAAACTAGGATGAGCCGCTGTCATTAGCGATTTATTATATATTTCACCATTTGCTGTTTTTTTCCCATCCAACCAACCATGATAATAAGATGCTATTCCCATGGTTGTATGAGCACTTTTCTGAGCAAACATTATGCTATGAAACGATGAAATAAAAAAGATGTATATAATTAACCGGTAATAAAAACGCATATTTATTCAAATCTGGTTTTTAAATACGTAAAATAATGATTAATGTTTCAAATCATTATTTTTTAATGCCTCAGGATCATGTTTGTGTTTGAAAAAAATGGCAAATAAAATGGCAACAATTAATGAATAAATTGCAAAACTTAACCAGATTCCATGCCAGTCTTTGCCTTTAGCTGTAGTGAAATAATTATCAATTACCGCACCACTTATTTTACTTCCAAGATAAGCTCCAAATCCGTTTGTCATCATCATAAACAAGCCCTGTGCACTGGATCTGATAGGAGAATCAGTTGTTGTTTCTACAAATAGTGAACCTGAAATATTAAAGAAATCGAATGCCATTCCGTAAACGATACAAGATAAGATAATCATCCACAATAATTCTGGTGATGGATTACCATAAGCAAACAAACCGAACCGTAAAAACCAGGCAACCATGCTTATCAGCATTACTTTTTTAATTCCAAAGCGTTTCAAAAAGAAAGGAATGGTAAGAATAAAAACAGTTTCAGATATCTGTGATATTGACATTATTATCGTTGAATATTTTACCACAAATGAATTTGCATAATCAGGCAAATTTTTAAAATCGTCAAGAAACGAATCTCCATACATATTGGTAAGTTGCAATGCTCCACCTAAGAACATTGCAAAGATAAAAAACAAAGCCATTTTTACATTTCCGAAAAGTTTGAATGCTTTTAAACCAAGCATTTCAATCATTGAAGCTTCTTTTGATATTGATTTTTGCGGAGGACATTTAGGCAACGTAAATGCATAAAAGCCAAGAGCTATTGCTGCAAAAGCTGCTATTATAAACTGATTTCCATTCGCTTTGCTGCCAGTAAGATTTGTTGCCCACATTGCAGCAATAAATCCAATAGTCCCCCAAACCCTGATGGGAGGAAAAACCTTAACAATATCGTAATTATTATTCTTTAAAATATTGTAAGAAATAGAATTTGCCAAAGATATCGTTGGCATATAAAAAATCATTGCAAGAAAAATAACATAATAAAGTGTATTTGGATCATTCACTTGAGGAACAAAAAATAATACAATACCATAACAGATTTGTAATAATCCATAAAGTTTTTCTGCATTCATCCATTTGTCGGCAATAATACCTGTTAGTGCAGGCATAAATAATGAAGATAGTGCCAATGTTGAAAAAATAGCCCCAAATTGTGCGCCTGTCCATCCTTTGGCATTGAAACAATAGGTTCCAATTGTGATTAGCCAAGCTCCCCAAATAAAAAACTGTAAGAAATTCATTATAATAAGTCGATTCTTGATACCCATGATATTTTCTCCTTTTGGTTTATATCTAAATTAATATTAATTCTTCTTTTTTAATTCGTAGTTGATTCATTATTTTCCTTCTCTTTTTTTAATTTCATCTCTAACCTGAGAAGCTCTCTCATAATCTTCATTTTCAATCGTAATTTTGAGTAATTCCTCTAATTCTTCTAATGTATAGTCTTTTAATTCATTAGGGTCATCGTCAGGAAGCTCAGTTTTAGATTTTGTTTCGTTCTCACTTTCTGTCATTAAGATACCTGCTGATGATAAAACACTTTCATAAGTATATATAGGACAATGAAATCGTAATGACAAAGCTACTGCATCAGAAGTGCGAGCATCAATCTCTTTTTCAATATTTCCATCAGAAATAATTAATTTGGCATAAAAAACACCTTCTGCAAATTTATGAATAATAACTTCCAGAATTTGAATATTAAAAGAAACAGCAAAGCTTTTAAACAAATCATGTGTTAAAGGTCGGCTAGGTTTCATTTTTTCTAATTCAATAGCTATTGCCTGAGCTTCAAAACCTCCGATAATAATCGGCAATCGTCTTTCTCCATCAGATTCGCTAAGGATAAGTGCGTAAGCTCCTGTTTGTGTCTGACTATAAGATAAACCGATGATATCTAATTTAATCTTTTCCATTTATGGAATTATGAATTATTTATGCAAAAATAATTTTTTTTCTTTGAACTATGATTTTTTATAAAGTTTTATTCAATTAATCTAAACTAATTCTGAATTTCAACAAAGAAATTCAATCTTTTTTTCTGATAACTAAATATTTAGTAATTTGTATGTCTTTTTTTTACAAAAAATCATTTTAATTAAAAACATTTATAACAATAAGTTGTTAAGGAAAATGAATAAATTTATTTAACAAAAATAACGAAGGTTTAAAATTCTTTCTTATATTTGCTAAAAAAACAAAGAGTTTAGAACAAAATTTTAAGAGTATGAAAAAAATTTACGGCACATTAGCAGCATTATTATTGCCTGCTTTAAACTTTGCCAGCGAGGCAAATCTTGTTATTCCTGAGAGTATTAGAAAGGAAAGCATCTTATATTGGGGATTCCTTATTACTATTTTAGGTATGTTATTTGGACTATACCAATTTCTGAAAGTAAAAAAAATAAAAGCACATCAATCAATGCTTGATGTTGCTCAAGTTATTTTCGAAACATCTAAAACATATCTTTTTCAACAAGGAAAATTTTTACTTATCCTGTTTATTTTTATTGGTTCAGCTGTAGCATTTTACTTTGGTGTTTTATCGGGTGATTTTGGTATTGGCGGTGTTGCAATGATTTTAGGATGGACGGTTTTAGGAATTTTAGGGTCTTACAGCGTTGCATGGTTTGGTATCAGAATGAACACTTTAGCTAATTCACGTATGGCGTTTGCTTCATTGGAACGCAAACCTATCAAATTACTAAATATTCCTTTAAATGCAGGAATGAGTATTGGTGTAATGTTGATTTCTTTGGAATTAATCATGATGCTTATTATTTTGATGTTTGTTCCAGGGGAATATGCAGGTGCAAGTTTTATTGGTTTTGCAATTGGTGAATCTTTAGGTGCTTCAGCGTTACGTATTGCTGGTGGTATTTTTACCAAAATAGCAGATATTGGTTCTGATTTAATGAAAGTTATCTTCAAAATTGGTGAAGACGACCCAAGAAATCCCGGTACAATCGCAGACTGTGTGGGTGATAATGCAGGTGATTCTGTTGGTCCAACTGCCGATGGTTTTGAAACCTATGGTGTAACAGGTGTAGCTTTGATTTCATTTATTATTCTAGCTGTAGGTTATAGCTTAAAAACAATTGCTGGTTTTAATCCTGAATTTGTAAAAAACCTTGCTACAACATTTGGTGTATCAAATTTTGATATTACAAGTGATGCTTCATTAAAAGTTTTAACAGGCATTCTTCAGGTTAAATTACTTGTTTGGATATTTGTAATGCGTATCTTAATGATTGTTACTTCTATTGTTTCTTTTGGATTTAACAATGTAATCAGCAAAGCAAAATACAATAATGTTGACGATCTTGATTTTGAGAAACCTTTAACATCTTTAGTATGGATTACTTCTATAATGTCAATCATTGTTACTTTTATTGTAAGTTATTTAACTATCCGAGATTTACCAAATGATTTATGGATTACCTTATCTGTAATTATTAGCGCAGGAACATTAGGCGCTGCTTTAATTCCTGAATTTACCAAACTATTTACTAGTCCAAAATCTACACATGTAAAAGAAGTTGTGGAAGCTTCCAAAGAAGGAGGTGCATCTCTGAATATTTTATCAGGTTTAGTAGCTGGTAATTTTAGTGCTTTCTGGCAGGGAATGGTATTCTTCTTATTAATGTTTATTGCATATTTTGCAAGCACAAAAGGCTTGGCGGATTTTATGATGTATCCTTCTATTTTTGCTTTTGGTTTGGTTGCTTTTGGTATGTTGGGCATGGGACCTGTTACCATTGCTGTAGATAGCTACGGACCTGTAACTGATAATGCTCAATCAATTTACGAATTATCTTTAATTGAAGAAATTCCTGGTATCAGCGAAGAAATTGAAAAAGATTTTGGTTTCAAACCTGATTTTGAAAAATCAAAACATTATCTGGAAGCTAACGATGGTGCTGGAAATACATTTAAAGCAACTGCAAAACCAGTTTTGATTGGTACTGCTGTGGTGGGAGCAACAACAATGATTTTCTCACTCATATTAGTAATTAAAGGATCTTTGGGTATTGAACCTGAAATGGTATTGAACTTATTAAACCCTTATTCAATTTTCGGATTCTTATTGGGAGGTGCAGTAGTTTATTGGTTCTCTGGAGCTTCTATTCAGGCCGTTTCTACCGGAGCCAGTCGTGCTGTTGCTTATATCAAGGAACATATTAATCTTGATCCGAATGCACCAAAAAAAGCAGATGTGGAAAAATCGAGAGCTGTTGTAAAAATTTGTACACAATATGCACAAAAAGGAATGTTGAATATTTTTATTGCTATATTCTCTTTTGCATTAGCTTTTGCATTTTTATCATCTCCAATCAACTTAGTTGCTGGTATGAACGAAGCTGATAAACTTAAAGCTGCAGCTCCAGTTTCATTATTTGTTAGTTATTTGATTTCAATTGCATTCTTCGGATTGTATCAAGCTATATTCATGGCAAATGCCGGCGGTGCTTGGGATAATGCTAAGAAGGTTATTGAAGTGGATATGAAAGAAAAAGGAACCGAATTACATGCAGCTTCAGTTGTGGGTGATACAGTAGGTGATCCATTTAAAGATACATCTTCAGTTGCATTGAATCCTATTATTAAATTTACTACATTGTTTGGTTTATTAGCAATGGAAATTGCAATTTCTGAAGCATTCAGACCAGTTGCTCCTTATGTGGGTATTGCTTTCTTAGCTGTTGCTTTGTATTTTGTATATCGCTCATTCTATAAAATGAGAATCAAACAATAATATTACAAGGAAATTTAAATTTCTTTTTATTCAAATATAAGATTTTTTATACCTTTGAGGCTGCTTTTAAAATATAAAAGCAGCCTCTTTTATGTTTAAACAATTCAAAAGATATATTTCGGCTCAAAAGCTTTTTACCAGAAAAGATAAAATTTTACTTACCGTAAGCGGTGGTTTGGATTCTGTTGTAATGTGCGAACTATTTTACCAGTCTGGATTGCAATTTGGCATAGCACATTGTAACTTTCTGTTAAGAGGACAGGAATCTGATTTAGATGAGATTTTTGTAAAAGATTTAGCATCAAAATATAACGTTCCTTTTCATGTTAATCATTTCCAAACTATTGACTTTGCTTCAGAAAAAAATGTAAGCATTCAAATGGCTGCCAGGCAATTAAGATATGATTGGTTTGAAGAATTGGTTGAAGCAGAAAAGTACCAATATTATGCAACAGCCCATCATCAAAATGATGAGATAGAAACTTTTTTTATCAACTTACTCAGAGGAACCGGTATTGCAGGTTTACATGGTATTTTACCTAAACAAAATCACTTAATTCGACCCTTGCTTTTCACCTGCAGGGAAAAAATAGAAAAATTTGCTAACGAACTTCAATTAAAACATAGAGAAGATAGTTCAAATTCTTCCGAAAAATATTTACGCAATGCCATCAGACATAATATTATACCTCAGTTTAAATATCTGACAAACGATTTTGAAAGAATAATGATTGAAAACATTGAAAAGATAAGAGAGACAGAAATTATTTTCAATGAAATGCTTGAAATCAAAAGGAAAGAAATTGTCAATATTGAAAATTCAAAGGTTTTACTTAATATTGAGAAATTATTGGCTTTGTATCCTGTAAAAATATATCTCTATCATTTTTTATCACCTTTCGGCTTTAACAACGAAACAATTGAAAGTTTAATCCTCTCTTTGAATGAGATTTCAGGAAAACAATTCTTCTCCCCCACACATCGTTTGCTTAAAGACCGTGAGAATTTGATAATTACAGAAATAGATAATGATTTTAGAGAAGATGAGGTTTATTATATTAAAGAAGATGATATTCAGATTTTTAATCCAATTATACTCGAATTTCGTATTACAACCGAATCGGAAATGATTAAGATAAATCCTGATAAAAATCTTGCTTATCTTGACTTTGATAAACTGAAATTCCCATTATACTTAAGAAAATGGCAATATGGCGATTTCTTTTTCCCATTCGGTATGAATGGGAAAAAGAAAGTTAGCGACTTTTTTACTGATCAGAAGTTTTCAATTATCGATAAAGAAAACACTTGGCTACTTTGCTCTGGGGATAATATTGTATGGGTTGTCGGTTGGAGAATAGATGAGCATTACAGGTTGACAACTAAAACGCATAGGGGCTATATTATTGAACTAAAGAAATCATTTTAATCTCCTGAATGTTAAATACTTATAAATCATTTTATGTGTTTAAAGTTAACTATTTATCGAAATTATATATCTTTGTAAAAAAAATAAATGAGAAATCTTATCGTCTTTTTGCTTTTAGCTATTATACTGTTTTCTTGTGATGGCGGCAAAAGAAAACATGCTAAAGACAGTTTTATAATTCATGGGAAAATCAGCAATGCTGACCAAAAAAAAATTATTTTACAAAAGCTTACTTATCAGGAAATTATTTCTGTAGATTCTTCAATCCTTAATAAGGAAGGAGATTTTATGTTTACTGTAAAACCACAAGAGAAAGAGATTTATTTGCTTCGTAAAGATGCTAATCATTATATTTCAATTATTGCAGAAAAAGGCGAGGAAATTTTATTTGAAACGGATTACGAAAGTTTTGAAAAAACATATACGTTGAAAGGTTCTCCCGAAAGTAAATTACTATTAGAACTTAATAATCATTTACAACCCAATCTTCGTAAGCTTGATTCAATTGGGAAAATATGGAAATCGTCTATTAATAATGCCAATAGAGTAGCCGTTAAAAAAAATATTGACTCCTGTTATATACAGATTCTTGCTGATCAAAGAGCTTTTCAGCTTAATTTTATCATCAAAAACAGCAGTTCTTTGGCTGCATTAATAGCCTTATACCAACCATTAAATAGAGAACCTGTAATATATGAGGAAAAAGATTTTGCCGTTTTTGAAAAAGTAAGTACCAATTTAATGAAAGCTTTACCAAATAATTCTCATGCAATTAATTTTGCAAAAAGGATAAAACAAAGGAAAATGCTTGAACTTGAAAAGAAATTAACTGAAAAGGAAACCAATCCGAACAAACATTAATATTAACACTATATTGGAAAATAAACAGAAAATATATTTTATTTCTGACAGTCATTTAGGCGTTCCCGACTATGAAAGTAGCCTGAAACGTGAAAAACTAATGGTAAAATGGCTGGATGAGGTTAAAAAAGATGCAACAGAGATTTATTTATTAGGTGATATTTTTGACTTCTGGTTTGAATACAAGACCGTTGTACCCAAAGGATATGTAAGATTATTAGGTAAGTTAGCAGAAATATCAGATGCAGGGATTAAACTCAATTATTTTACTGGCAATCATGATATGTGGATTTATGATTATTTTCATAAAGAGCTAAACGCCAATATTTACAAAGAACCTATTCAACAAACCTACGGCAATTTTAAATTTTATATCGGACATGGAGATGGTTTAGGTCCTGATGACCATGGCTATAAATTTATCAAAAAAATATTTTCCAATAGATTTAATCAATGGTTGTTTGCACGATTACATCCAAATTTTGGAATTGGACTTGCCTTATATTTTTCAAGAAAAAGTCGCATTGCCAATGGAAATACAGATGAAATATTTCTAGGTGAAGACAAAGAAAGATTAATTGTTTATGCCAAAGAAATTCTTCAAAAAGAACATTTTGATTTCTTTATTTTTGGTCATCGTCACTTACCCTTAGACATAAAAATAGCCGAAAATTCACGTTATCTGAATATAGGAGATTGGGTGAAAAGCTTCTCTTATATTGTTTTCGATGGTGAAAAACTGGATTTAAAATTTTTCTGCTAATTAGAACATTATGAAACAAACACAAGTATAATTATTTTTTATTTTCTTGTTGTTGACAACGGCTTTAAATAGAATCCTTCTACGCATACGACAAGAAATGTTTCTTATGCACCTTTTTCACCAATAAAGTAATCTTCTTTATTTTTGAATAAGACATTAAAAGTGGTAAGACTCCCGTATATGCGTGTAATATATTGTTGCATTTCTACCTTTTCTTCGTCACTGAGTTTACTGGAATTTAGTTTCTGTTCCAACACTCTCACTCTGTCACGAATCATTACAATTTTATGAAAGAATGTGTCGATGGGAATTTCTTTTTCTTTTAAACTATTGTCTCCGGGAACCATTATTAGTTTTCCGTTGGTCCATTTTACACCCATTGGAACTGTTTCTTGTAAATCACTAAAACGACGAAGCACACGAATCAAACTTTTTTCCATTTTTTCATAAGTCACTATTTCCAATGGAGTTTCAATGGCTTCTATTATTTCCAGCCCCTCAAAATTACGCATGATTTGTCGCATTCCTGTTTCAATAAAGCTTATTTCATAGGCATCTGAACGTAGTTGAACTACAACTCCTTTGCCAAATTGAGGATGTCGTACACGTGAACCTATTCCTAATTCTATTTCTGTCATATTGTTTAAGTTTTAGTAGGAAATCTAATTTCCATATTATTACTTTTTTAAGAGTATAAAATTGAACGTATTATCTAGATATTTAGTCTTTATAGTTTCGATAATAAAGTTTCCAAATAATGATATTCTATGCCGTGAATCCTTTTTATGTTTTCAATCTTTTGTAAAATATTAGCACAGGGAATCTTTATTTGTTTTTGCTTTAAGCCAACTATCAAAACATTTTTCGGAGTGTGTTCTGTGGCAATAAACTCAAATACTTTAGTTTTGTAGCCATAAGCTTCTAAAAGTAAAGCTCTGATTCCATCCGTTAAAAGTTCTGCCTGACGTTCTTTTAATATTCCAAATTGACTGATTAAACTCAGATCATCCGTAGGATTCATTTGTTTACGCAATTGCTTGTGGCAACAAGGTGCACAGATAATAATTTTAGCATCGGATGCAATACCTCTGAAAACTGCATCATCCGTAGCTGTATCACAAGCATGTAAAGCAATGAGCATATCAGTTTTTGGCAGTTCTACATCTTTGATTGTTCCTGTCTTAAAACATAGATTAGTAAACGATGAAAGCTGAGCAATCTGATTACAATAGACAACCAATTCTTGTCTGAGCTCAACACCAATAATATTGGGTGTTTTGTGTAATACATTGTATAGATAATCGTATAAAGCAAAGGTAAGATAACCTTTGCCAGCTCCCATATCCACTACATTGAATGAGTTTTCAAGCTTACTGCTTTTTAATATACCGTCTATAATTTCAATGTATTTATTTATTTGGCGGTATTTGTCCTGCATATTATGTCTTATTTGCCAGTCTGCAGTAGTAATACCCAGTTCTCTTAAGTAAATATTATTTACAAGAGGAATCATTCGATTTTTCTCTTTGTCATGTGCAAGCTCTGGTGGATTGCTGATACTTGATGCTTTTTCGCGGATTGATACGATGTTCTTTTTATTAATTGCCAGAAAATAATCGGCTTGGAGCGTAAATAAATCAGCTTGAAGAAAATCTGTATTTAAGAGTTGTTCAACAATCGTTAAGCTATCATCAATGCTATAATTTTTTGTAATGTCTTTAGTAGGATATCTATAGACTACAGATAGCTTTACGCCGTCTTTAATCTGTATCAGTTTGGCTGTAATAGTATTGAGTTCACTTGTTTTGTTTCGCTTATTCATCATGGCTAAGCGTACAAATGTATTAACTTTCAGGCTTTCATTCAATAAATCTATAAATTTTTTACTGTTTTCTATACTCACGTGATCTGTTTTCTTAAATTTATATTTTACAAAAATCGTTATTTTTTGTGATATTTCTCAAATTTATATGATCTAAAATACAATTTATATAAATTGTCATGAAAATATATCTTTTAGCTTTTTAATGAATATATTAATCTGTCTCGTTTTAAGATAGGTTAATAACAGACATAAGAAGCCTGCTTAAATCAGGCTTTCAATTTCAGTTTCGTTTTATACAAATAAATTTATAATTTTGCATCTTTATACGAAAAAAGAAAAAAGTGAAACAATACAAATGAACAACCTCCATCTAAATCATTTACGAGAACTTGAATCTGAATCTATCTATGTAATAAGAGAGGTTGCTGCTCAGTTTGAACATCCTGTATTGCTTTTTTCCGGAGGAAAAGATTCGATTGTAATTACACACCTGGCACGTAAAGCCTTTTTCCCCGCAAAATTACCATTTCCTTTATTACATATTGATACCGGTCATAATTTTCAGGAAACACTGGATTATAGAGACAATCTTGTTAATAATATTGGAGCACAATTAATTGTTGGATCTGTTCAGGAATCGATTAATCAGGGAAAAGCTGTGGAAGAAAACGGTTATAATGCAAGCCGGAATGTATTGCAAACTATTACTTTGCTCGACACCATTGAGAAATACAAATTCGATGCAGCTATGGGCGGTGCTCGTCGTGATGAAGAAAAAGCTCGTGCCAAAGAACGTTTTTTCTCGCATAGAGATGAATTTGGACAATGGGATCCGAAAAACCAACGCCCGGAACTCTGGAATATTTTTAACGGTAAAAAAAATATGGGTGAACATTTTAGGGTTTTTCCAATAAGTAACTGGACTGAAATGGATGTATGGCAATATATTTTACTGGAAAACATCGAAATGCCAAGCTTGTATTTTACACATCAACGCGAAGTTTTTTGCCGTGATGGCAATTGGTTAGCAACAGCCCCTTTTATGAAATTAAAAGAAAATGAGAAAGCAGAAGTAAAAACGGTAAGATGTCGAACCATTGGTGATATTACATGTACAGGGGTTACTTTATCAGAAGCTAACTCTTTGGAAGAAATAATTGAAGAAATTGCTGCAACCCGTGTTACAGAAAGGGGTGGAAGAGCTGATGATAAACGTTCTGAAGCTGCAATGGAAGACAGAAAACGTGAAGGATATTTTTAATAAATTGCTACAATGAGCTTTTCAAAAAATGGATATTTAGATATGGAATTACTGCGTTTTACTACCGCAGGAAGTGTTGACGATGGAAAGAGTACTCTCATTGGAAGATTGTTGTACGACAGTAAGTCTATATTTGAAGATCAATTGGAAGCTGTAAAAAGAGCAAGTATTCAAAAAGGCAATGATTATATCAATCTTGCATTACTTACAGATGGTTTACGCTCTGAAAGAGAACAGGGAATTACCATTGACGTGGCTTATCGCTATTTTGCCACTCCAAAACGTAAATTTATTATAGCAGACACTCCCGGTCATGTGCAATACACTCGTAATATGGTTACCGGAGCATCCACAGCCAATGCTGCTATTATTCTTATCGATGCCCGCAATGGCGTCATCGAACAAACCCATCGTCATGCTTTTATAGCTTCTTTGCTCCAGATTCCACATATTATTGTTTGCATCAACAAAATGGATTTGGTTGATTTCAAACAAAGTGTTTATGACGTTATCAAAAAAACTTTTGCTGATTTTGCCGAAATAATTGATATTAAAGATATTCGTTACGTACCTATCAGTGCATTGAAAGGTGACAATGTGGTGGATGAATCAAAAAATATGCATTGGTACAATGAAGGTACTTTAATGAGCATACTTGAAACTATTCCCATAGAAAATGACTATAATTTTGTTCAAACAAGGTTTCCGGTTCAATATGTAATCAGACCATTAACAGAAGACCATCATGATTACAGAGGATATGCTGGTAGAGTAGCCGGTGGAATTTTTAGAAAGGGCGATAATGTTAAGATTTTACCTTCAGGGTTGCCTAGTAAAATCAAATCAATAGATTTAATGGAAAATGAACTGGAAGTAGCTTTTCCGCCCATGTCTGTTTCTATTTCTTTAGAAGATGACATTGATATCAGTCGTGGCGATATGATAGTGAAAAACGATTCTTTGCCAACAATAAGTCAGGATATTGAAATAACTATATGCTGGATGAATCAGAAACCATTGGTAATTGGCAGAAAATATAATCTGATGCATACCACCAAAGAAGTTAAGTGTATTATCAAAGAAATACTTTACAAAATTAACGTCAATACTTTAGAAAAAATAATTGATGAAAAAGAAGTAGGATTAAACTCAATTGCCAGGGTAATGATAAAAACCACCAAACCTCTTATTTTTGATTCTTATAAGAGCAATAGAGTAACAGGAAGTCTTATTTTAATTGATGAAGTCACCAATGAAACCGTTGGTGTAGGAATGATTGTTTAAATATAAATTTATTAGACCCGAAATAACAACTATACCTGAATCACCCTGCAAGTAATTAGCTAAGCAAATTTATCCCATCAAAAAATCATCTTTCACAATACAAAGCCATTCTTAACTTGATAAACGGTTTTCAGTAAAAACCTCTTCTTTATCCAAAACGCAACATTTAACCCAGCAAAACAGAAAAGATAATATAAAGAAATACTACGATGTAAACCACTTAATATTAAAGTATACATAGCAAAACCCAAAGCTTATTTATTCACCAGACTTAGTCAAACAGTTGTCTGGTCTATAATAAGCACTTATCTTTAAGTTACTGAGATATTTCTTTCCAATCCCCGTTTATTTTAATCAAATTTATAAGTTTGTCAAGGGCTTCGTTTTCTGGAATATTTTTTTCTACTACAACTTTGCCTTTGTAGAGAGTAATTCTTCCATTTCCGGCACCTACATAACCATAGTGGGCATCGGCCATTTCGCCGGGTCCATTCACAATACACCCCATAACTGCGATTTTAAGCCCTTTCAAATGAGAAGTCTTTTCTTTAATGGCCTTCAATGCATCCTGTATCCTGAATTGCGTTCTTCCACAGGATGGACAAGCAATAAATTCTGTTTTAGTTATACGAACACCGCTTGCCTGTAATATATTAAACATGCTAACTGTCAAAAAATCATCGCTGCTATCAGCATTTTTAAGCCAAATACCATCGCAAAAGCCATCCACCAACAAAGCGCCAAAATCGGCAGAAGCTTTCATTTGTAAAGCCTCCTTATCAGCAATCTGATAAGTTTTTTGAACTATTACTGGAGTTTGAATACCTGCATTCATCAATTGGGCAAAGAAAAATCTTTCGTTTTTAATACCTACATCATCTTTAAACGCAGTTATAAACACTAAATTTTTATAATTTCGAATGCTATTTATTAGATTTTGATTGCGGAAATCAATAGCATCTATTGTAGAAATTTGAATAAATTGAGTTTGGATTTCAATCTTTTCATGTACAGTAAATTGGCTAAAATCAGTAAACAAATGAAAGTTTTGTCGAGATTGATTATTAACAATTTGATTTTCAGAAAATGAATAATCTGCTTTTCCTTCCTTATCATTTCCTATTATTACAACCGGATACGAACTCCCAATTTTATCAACAGCAACAGTCATTCTTCTTGTATATTGATAAGGATTTACAGGGAATTCAATACTTTCAGGTTCTGTATTCTCACAACGAGACGAGTAGTTGTAGAAATGAACTATTTTTCGTGCTACGGGCATTTCAAATTCAGGATCTTCGGTAAGCGAAACCCGAATGGTATCACCTATCCCATCTTCCAACAAAGCACCAATACCTCCAGCCGACTTTATACGACCATCTTCTCCGTCTCCAGCTTCAGTAACACCCAAATGAATTGGATAACTCATACCTTCAGCTTTCATATTGGCAACCAAAAGGCGTGTGGAGGCAACCATTACTTTAATATTGCTCGATTTCATTGATAAAACCAAGTTGTTAAAATCGAAACTTTCAAAAATACGAATAAATTCCATTGCCGATTCCACCATTCCATTGGGTGTATCGCCATAACGATTTAGAATTCTATCAGAAAGTGATCCATGATTGGTGCCTATCCGAATAGTCGTTTGGTTTTTCTTGCAAATTTCAATCAATGGGAAAAGTCGTTCTGCAATACGCTGCAATTCTTCTTTGTATTCTTGTGCTGTAAAACTATAGTTTCCGACATTCCTATCAACATAATTACCTGGGTTAATCCTAACTTTTTCGACAATACTGGCAGCAACTTCTGCTGCTTTAGGATTAAAATGAATATCGGCTATCAGAGGTGTGGTATATCCTCTTTTATGCAATTCATTTTTAATTGTAGCCAGATTCTCAGCTTCTTTTACACCGGGAGCGGTGATGCGAACATATTCACAACCTGCTTCAATCATCCTAACACATTGATAAAATGTAGTCATAGTATCCATTGTATCAGTGTTTGTCATAGATTGTATGCGGACAGGATTGTTGCCACCCATTGCGGTGTTCCCGATTTTCACTTCTCTGGTTCTGAAACGGTGGTAAGTGTATGGATGATTAATGAATTGAAGCATCGTTTTAGTTAATGGGGTTTGGATTATTTTTAAAGAGACGCCAATCTATCAGCACAAACAGACCAATGTCTTTCAATCAGCTTATATCAACTTTTAAGAGATTAAGATCTTTAGCAACATGTAAATTTATTGCCAAAATATCTTTTTCAGAAACAGTTTGTGTTTTTACAAGTTGATAATATTCCTGCATGAGTCGGGCAAGTAAAACACAAGCAGAACAAGGATGTGAGAATGGTTTATAAATGTTTTTATAAGGTTCAAATAGTAAATCTGCTAATTCGAATGCTGATTTATCGGCAAAAGCTTGGGTTACTTCATCACTAAAATCATTGACAATTTTATACAAACTTTGTACATGAATATTCCCGAGATTACACATTCCCAACCCATACATACAAGATCGAAGACTACCATCAGGGGCAATGGTTAGCATGCTTGGCTGATAAAAACCTTTACTTTTACACAAGCTATGAGAAATTAAGTCTTTAATAAAAAGATGATTGAGTGGTTTGGACGTATTATCATTGGCTCCACCCATATCTACCAAATCCATAGTGATGGGTGTCATAAATGTTAATTCTTTAAGCTCTAATGTAGTTTTCAAGTATTTAATAAATGAGTCTAATTGAGTTTTAACTTCCTCGCTCGACATTAATTCATAATTTAGTCCAATGGTTTCACAAGCATGAATAACAGATGTAAGTTGTTTAATGCCAGATTTATCTTTATCAATACGAGAATCAAAACTTAATGCAAGATGACTTAAACCGCTTTTTTTCAACACTTTAATTAAAGCCAAGGCAGAAGTAAACCTTTGGTTTCCTGCCTTAAACAACACTTTACTTCCCCAAAAAGAGTTGGTAAACAACCTCGTTGGAATTCCATAACTGGATGCATAACGGATTAAATCGAAAATATCTATTTTAGCTAATAAGGCTTCGCCACCAGTAAAATTTACGCCATTCTGTAGTAACCCAGCAAAATAAGCATCTGCTATTGTTTGCTTAATTTTTTCATACGTGAGTTCTTTGCCATGATACGATTTTCTAACGGATTTTAATAAGCAGTGAGGGCAATTTGAATTACACTCGTAAGTGAGTTCGAGATTGATAGCTTCAACATGGGCAATTGGGTAATGCTGGTATTGCTTTTTTAATTCTTCAGCTTTAGCTTCTAATTGAGAATCATCAATTTCAATAGTTTTCAGAAAACCTAGGTCTTCTAACTTTTTAATGTTTTTATCATTGGATAATTCATTGTAATTAAGGAAGCCGCTATAATACAATTGAAATAAAAGCTTATTCAATTTCTCATAAGGCAAATTTGCCATTGACAACCTATTTTTAAGTAAATCTCTTTTAATCAGGTTGCAACAAAGATTTGTTAATTGTATAGCTTTAATCATTTTGAAAAATCATAAACGATACAAACCTACAATTTTTTTTTGATAAATGCGACTTTATTGATAAAAAATATAATATTATTGTCGGATTCGCTTATAGAAAAAGCTTTATCTCATCCTTTTTATTAGTGTGGAAAATCATAATTTATATTCAATCACAATATTCTCATACTGTTTCTCTTTTTGTTCAATCTAAATTTCTGTTCTAGCGTAAAATGAATTTTTTTGAAATCATTACTGGTTTAACCTTTTTCTTTTAATCATTTGCGAACAAAACAACATCAACAAAATGTTGCTTTGTTTTAGGTCAATTTAAACCGAATATTTCTTAATTATACATGGCTGAGCAATTAATTTTTAGCTAACTAAAGCATCCTCTTAATGTGGAATTCGCAGTCATTAAATAAATTATTTACAAAATTCATTATGATGCATTTTATCTGGCAATCCACTCCGAAGGATTCATTTTTGCATTTCCTTTCCAAATTTGAAATTGCAATATTGTTTTATTATCCTCATTATCGGTGTAAACAGAGCCAATGCGTTGTTTTGTAGACACTTTTTCTCCTCTTTTTACAAAAACAGTTTCAAGATTAGAATATACTGTGAGATAGTTTCCATGTCTAATAATGACGACCTGCTTGCCATTAGGTCCGGAAATAACGGCAGCAACTTCTCCGTTGAAGACAGCTCTGGCATTGGCACCACGGTTGGTTGTGATATCAATACCGTCGTTATTGATAACAATGCCAGGCAATTCTGGATGAGAATGAGGTCCAAAGGTACTGGAAATAATGCCTTTTTCTGATGGCCATGGCAAACGTCCTTTATTGTTGGTAAAACTGGTAGATAGTTCTAATTCTTCGGGCGTTGCGGACATAATATCTGCTGATTTCTTGAATTTTTCTTCTACTACTTTTGTTTTTGCTATTTCTTTTACCTTCACTTCTTCTTTTACATCTGTTTTAGCAGATTTTCTTTTTGCCGCTTCAGCTCTAAGTATAGCGGCTTCTCTTGCTTTTCTAACTTCTTCTGCAATAATATGCTCAATATCTTTTTGTAGTTTTTTAGCTTCGGCTTCTTTTTTACGAAGTGTTTTTAACAAGGCTTTTTCCGTTTTTTGAAGATTTTGTACAGCCAGATTTTTTATTTCCTGTTCTTTAGTTAGTTTTTTCTTTTCGCTTTCGTTACTCGAAAGTAGTTGCTTTTGGGTAAGTTTCTGAACTTCGAGTTCCTGCTTTTTATGGGTAAGTTTATCTTGCGTTTGTTGAATTAATTTTATTTGTTTTTTTCGATAAACGGAATATTGCTGATAGTATTTTAGACGTTGATATGCCTGATTAAAATCTTCGGAAGCAAAAATAAACATCAGTACACTATAGGAGCTACGATTGCGATTGGCAGCAATAATCATTTTGGTATATTCAGCTTTTAATGAAGCAAGTTCTTGATTTAATTGGTCAACGCTTTTTTCTGTGGTAGAAATTTCGCCAACAATTACATTGATTTCGTCATTGATATTCGTGATCAGTTCTTCTCTTTTTCCGATCTGATTTTTAAGAATTACCAATTGATTGAGCGAAGTTTGTTTGTTTTTCTTAGTTTCGTTTAAAAGATTATTGGTGAATTGTATTTCTTGTTCAATTTTTTTCTTGTTTTCCTGAAGCTTGTTTTTATCAGTTTGCGCATAAGAAAATTGCGAAGAAAAACATACTATAATTGTTCCAATTATAAGTAATTTGGCGGAAGAAAAATATATGTTTTTGAGCTGCTTGTTCATTGTTATTGTTTTCAGAGCGTCCAAAGATACAGTTTTTTTTTATTTTGGAATAATTCTTTCATAACTTCCTGGAATTCTGAATGGGAAATTTAAGGGTTCGTCGATATTGATTTTTGAAAATTCAATATTAATTTTTATTTCTTTTTCAGCTGATATCAACACACTCAACTTTCGAGGAAAGAGTTGCCCGTTAATAGCTTCATGGTTGCTGTAACTGGCTTTTAGTTTATTATTTGCTTTTACTTCTTTGACCGAAAGTTCACTGATTTTAAAGGTAAAAGGATCAACAAAAATACTTTGAACCAATATTTTAAGTTTGTCATTTTCCGTTTTAATATATTTTTTTAATTTATGCCGATTAACCGTACTCAAATGATATTGAGTTCCGTCAAAATTAGTTTTAAACTTATCTGTTTCATAGTATTTAAAATCATTACCCACAAAAAAGGCTTGCAACATATCAAAGTCAACGGCATTATTAATAAAACGATTAATATAATTAAAATCGCTTATAAAGTAATTGTTATCCATCCAATTAACAAAATGTACACTGTCTTCCGTAATTAATAATCTTGCAATTTCAATCGAATATTTTGATATTGAAATCCAAATCAAACTATCTTTTCTAATTCTAATTTGTCCGCTAAAAGATGTATTGTTGTTGTCAACTTCGTATTCGGCTGAAAATTTTGCCGAAAGCCAATCAAAACGAAATTGACTTTTGCTCATTTTATCGAAAATGGTATCGGTAGTAATTTCTTTATTAACTATAGTTTGTGGAATTATTTCTTTTTGAACACTAAGTTGTTTTTCAGGCTTGCAACTAACAATTAATGTTATTATTAAAATCAATAAGAAATTCTTTTGAAGATTCAGTTTATTCATACAATTTTTTATCAACTATCTTTTTTTGTAAAAATTCGGATCCACTACCCAATAATTTTGCTTTTGACCAATACTGGAAAGCATTTTCTCTATCACCAAGTTTGTAAAGAATATCTCCATAATGCTCTAAGATAATATCGTTTTTTGAACCTCCATTGTCAATAGCTTTTGATACCCATTTTTTGGCTTCTTCGTATTTGCCCAATTTATAGAATACCCAAGCATAGGTATCTTGATAAGAAGAATTATTGGGCGCCAAATCGTTCAGTTTACGTCCCATTTGTTCAGCTCTGTCAAGATCTTCAGCCTGAAGTGATAAATAGTAAGCGTAATTATTCAATACGTAAACATTGTCGGTATCAATCTTTAGTAGTTTATTAAATGCATCAAAAGCATTTGTATAGTCTTTGTTTTTATAATAAATATCGCCTAAATAAGTATAAAACTGGACACTAAGTTTATCATTATCGACAACCAAATCCACACCTATTTTTAATGCTTTAATAGCTATTTCTATTTTATTAATCTGAAAATTGGCAATTCCTGAAAAGAGATATAGCAATGGTTGTTCCGGGAATAATTCAATGGCTCTCTTGCTTTCATTCACAAGAGCCACAGTATCGTTTAATTCTGACTCCACAACCAAGAGGGTTTCCCAAATTGCATATTTACTACTATCAATCGTATTTACTTTACGAAAAGCATCTCTTGCTTCTAAATATTTTTTGTCGCGATACAAAAAATCTGCATAAATTGAATATGCCTTTGCGTCATTAGGATGTGTTTTAACAAGTATCTGCGATAATTCAAAAGCTTGAGGTTTTAGTTCGGTATAAATTTCAGTAACGGTGTAGTAAGAAAGTAAAATTTGGATTTTTGTATCAATATCCAGATTAGGATTGGCTATTCCTACTTTTAGTTCCTTATAAGATTTATCTTTTTGACCGATTTCGCGATAATAACCAGCCAGTGAAATATGTATAAATTTATCATTAGGGTCTTTTTCTAATATCTTGTTATAGTAAATCAATGCTTTATCGTACATCTTTTTTTTGTTGTGCATCTCAGCAAGCATAGCATAAAAACGAGTATCATCAGGAAATTGTGCCGAAAGTTTTTCAATTTCCACCACAGCTTTGCCAAATTTATCCATTGTTAAGTATAATTTTTGCTTCTGCATGGAAATTTCTTCCGTGATGCCTATTTTTTTCTCTATCAGGTCATATATTTTTATTGCCTCTTCCAATTTCTTTTCGTAAATATATGCATTTGCCCAATCATAATAAGATTCAATTTTATCGGGGTTTTTCTTTACAATATTTGTCCAAATAGCCGTTGCTTCTTTAAACTGCTGATTATTATTGTATAAATCAGCCAACAGTAATTGAAACCAAATATTTTCTTTGTCAATTTCTGCTGCTTTTTTTGCATATTGAAGCGCTTCGGTAGTTTTTTTCTGAACTTGATAAATACGAGCGATTTCGTACAGAGAAGCGGAGTTTTCGGGATCTTTATTTAGCACTAATGTAAATAAATCCAATGCATTCTGATAATTGCCTTGTAAGCGCTCTTTATTGGCATCAATAAAAATACCGTCAATAGCTAAACGGTCGCCATTAGATTTTTCAATAGTTTCTCCTTTGCGAAGCTTTTTACTTTTATCTACAGATTTACAAGCCGTTGATAAAATAATAGTCAACATTAGACTAATAAAGAGTATGTTGCGTATTTTCATTTGTTCTCTATGAGATATTCAGAATAATTTAATAAAATGTAAAATAACGTATTTAACGACACTAAAGCTTATTTGTTGTATTGCTAAACGTTATAATTAATGGTTGTAAAATCGCCGATACTTAATTCGTTGATGTCGCCTTTGTATTCAACAAAACTTCCAATCATTGAATTATCAATATTAGCATTCTTAATTTTAGAATTAGTTTGAACAATAGTATCGGTGATAATTGAATGACTAACGATACAGTTTTCTCCAATTGAAACATAAGGACCAATTATTGAACTTGTAATTTCAACATTTTCACCTATATAACAAGGATGATTGATAATAGAATTGGTAATCTTAGCTGTATCAGAAACCAATTTATCACCATTGCTATTTTCTAATAAACGGCGATTAGTTATAACTGTAGCATCTTTATTGCCACAATCTAACCATTCGTTTACCTTTCCAACTGAAAAATGTGTGCCTTTCTTCATCATATTTTGTAAGGCATCAGTAAGTTGGTACTCGTTGCCTTTAATGATATTCTTATCAATCAAATATTGCAATTCATCTTTTAAATAAGCACCATCTTTAAAATAGTAAATGCCAATAATGGCTTTGTTTGAAATAAATTCTTTAGGCTTTTCGATGAAATCAGTAATAAATTCGTTTTCATTGGTTTTCACAACTCCAAAGGCACTTGGGTCATCTACTTCGTGAACCCAAATAATGCCATCCTGATTTTCGTCCAATACAAAATCAGCTTTAAACAAAGTATCGGCAAATGCTACAATAACTTTGCCATCAAGCGATTCTTTGGCACAAAGTATAGCATGTGCAGTTCCCAATGGTTCATGTTGATAATAAATAGTCCCTTTGGCCCCTAATTTCTCTGCAATTGCAATGAGTCTTGATTCTACTTCAACACCAAAATCGCCAATAATAAAAGCAATTTCGTCAATTTTTCCCTGACTTATTTTTACAATATCTTCAACTAAGCGTTGAACTATAGGTTTTCCTGCAACAGGAATTAATGGCTTTGGTATTGTAAGTGTGTGAGGGCGCATTCTTTTGCCCATACCCGCCATTGGAATAATTATTTTCATTTTTTTTGTTTTTTGTTTAATTGAAGTTCATTTTTGTCATGCTGACGAAAGAAGTATCTCTTTTTATTGTTTCTTTACTGTTTTCCTGTATGACCAAATCCACCTTCGCCTCTGGTAGTTTCTTCAAGTTCGTTTACTTGTATCCATTCCGCTTTGGCATGTTGGGCAATAATCATTTGCGCAATACGTTCCCCGTCATTAATAATATATTCATCGTTGGAAAGGTTTACTATAATTATTTTTATTTCACCACGATAATCGGCATCAATTGTGCCCGGGGAATTCAAAACTGTAATTCCATGTTTGAATGCCATTCCACTGCGTGGACGAATTTGAGCTTCGTATCCAACAGCTAATTCAATATACAATCCCGTGGGAATTAAACATCTTTCTAATGGCTTTAATGTAATAGGCTGCATAAGCTCGGCTCGTAAATCCATACCAGCAGAAGCTACTGTTTCGTATGCAGGCAAAGAATGTTTTGATGTATTGACAATCTTAATATTCATAGTAAAAATTTTCAGCAAAATTAATGAAATATAATAAACAGAAACTTTGTTTGTGATTTTTTATGGTTTAAACTAAATATGATTTACTAAAAATCAAAAGTATGTTTTATTGTATGCATTTATAATAGTAAGATTATTGAAAAATCATGTTTGTCAGCATTTTGAGCAAATATCTAGTTTGCTGTTGAAGTTTGCGCTTATCAATTCTTTTATGGCAAGTTTTGTGTGATTCAAATCAGGGATATTCGGTTCAAATAACACAGTATATCTATTTTGCTGGTTACGAGCACAAAAACCAAAAAAATCTATTTTATAAAATGAGCTCTAATTAATAATTACAATTTTTTTATCCTGATTTGTAGCCTCTGTTTTAATATTTACAAAATAAACACCTGTTCGTAAGTTACTAATATTAAAATCGTACTTGTTTTGGGAATTATTCTTATTTTCAAAACTTAAAACATTTCTTCCCAAAACATCATAAATAGAGAGGCTAAAATTCCTAATAATATTATTGTTGAAATCTAACCATAATCGTCCTTCCAATGGAGCTGTATAAATTTTAATATCACCCCAAACTCTTATAAAATCTGTTTTTATTGTTGTTTTATTTATAAAAATTGAATCCGGAGTTGTATAAAAGGCCTGAAGAGAAACATCAAAAATTCCTGCTTCTGAATATAATACTCTATCAGTTGGATTTTTATCGGTTGAAATACTAGGATGTCCTTTTTCAAAGTTCCATAAGTAGTGGGTAGGCGTTCCCAAAGATTTATTAATAAAATTAACCGATTCACCTACTTTTATAAAATTAAAATCTGCAATAAAATCTGCTTTGTAATAAGTTAAGCCATCTAACTGCATTATATTGCTATTATTAGGGTCAAGCCATTCTTTTAATTTTTCTGCTGTAGTAACTCCATTTTTATCCCAATGCCAATTAAACTTTCCATAGAAATCATATTTATTATCAACCGTTTCCGAACAGCTTGAAGGACCACTTGTAAGCGTTCCTATAAGCTTTCCTGAAGAACTAAAAAGAGGAGAACCCGATGATCCACCTTCTGTAACGCCATAACCTGTAACTGTGGAATCCCATTTTGCGTTCCAATAGGATAAAACTGAATTTCCATTAGTGCAGGAAATTAGAGGAGTTGTATATGTACTTATTTTTTTAATATCTCCTGCTGGATGATGAATAGAAACTCCAGAAATACTTGGATCTTCCGTTCTATCCCATCCATTAAAATATGGGTTATATGTTTCCGGAACATCATTATTTAGTTTTAACAATAAGAAATCAGATCCTGCAGTCCCTGCATTAGCCAATTTTGTGGCACCTGCCATGCTTTGTGTTGCCAGATTCCCTTCAGATGAAGGATTGTTGCAAGAAGAAGACTCGTAATTGAAATAAAATATCCATTGTGATAAATCCGAAGAAGAAGCATTATCTCCACAATGATTAGCAGTAAGGAAGTATGGTTTATAATCCTGTAATGTATTGTTAACCAAAGAACCTGTACACCAACCCGTTGATGAACCTTCACGTGTGTTAATTCGAGCAACCCCTGATTTTTGAAGTTTCCAATTGTTTCCTTCAGGACAATTAATATTTACTTCGCAAGGATCGGATGCACCAAAACCATATTTATTGTTTGCTATATTAACACTTCGATAGGCATAATTAATATCGGAAATATTAATTATAACCGTATCAGTTACACTAAAAGGTTCATAATACTCAAGTGTTGTAGCATCGCCAGCAACCAATTCCGTTGCAAAAAACCCTGTAATATAATTATTCTTATTTGTAAAAGCTCCTATTAAACTTGTCTTATCATCATTATATACATATAATCTACTTCCTTTAGGCAAATAAAATTTGTCGTAATATAAACTTGTTGCTAATGCTCCTTTTGCAATAATTCTCAATTGCCAGATTTTATCACCATTATTCAATTTAGTCCAAGTTCCTGAGTTTTGAATTCCTCTATTAACAGGGAGCAGAATTCCCATTCGGTAAGTTTCTCCTTTTTCGTCTGACATTTCATCTTCCAACAATAATTGAGTAATATCCGGTTGATTGATATTTAACGTTTGAACAAGTGATTTGCTTAAATTGTATTCAAAACTCGGCGGAATGCCCCCAATACTAATTTGACTTTTAAGCCCAAAAGGGATTATACAGAATAGATAACTGAAAAAGAGTAGTATATATATTTTATTCGTTATTTTCATGTAGTATTAATTAAACGTATTTATTATATAAATTTATTCGCTTCGCTTTTTATTTATCATATCTGTTCAGAAACTTTTATTCTCCAAAAATCTCATTTTGGGTGGTATTAATATTACTCATAGCTATTTCTTTTAAGCTTTTATTTTTAATGAAATAAAAATAAATTGGTGTTATTTCACAATACAAAAGTATAAAAAATAGATATCTATATTGATAATAAAACAGGAAATTCAACATTGAACAATAAATTTGAAAAGATGCTTAGTAAACAACTAAAGTATTTATTAATAATAATATTAGATACAAAATAAAAAGTGATATCAAAATTAAAGAAATTAAAGAAATTGCAAAAATACTTGGTATTTAATAGGATGATTTGCAATTATATGGAAAATATAAATCAAGGTATTAATCGATATTGACAAAGCCGGAAATATTTCCGGCTTATTTGAATAGAGGAATTTTTATTTCTAAAATAGAAAAGGTCAGTGAGATATTTATTCTCCTGACCTTTTTAAGTGATCCCGACAGGAATCGAACCTGTATTTAAAGTTTAGGAAACTTCCGTTCTATCCGTTGAACTACGGGACCTTATTTTTTGCAAAGATATAAATTTTTCAAAAACTCACAACACCAATACTTCCGCCTATTTTACTTCGCTTCCGTTTTTTACTTCTTCTGTTGGTGCAACAAAGCAAAGTTTTCCATCGTGGTTTTCAGCCATCAGTATCATGCCTTGCGAATCAATACCTTTTAAATTTTTAGGCGAAAGATTTATTAAAATACTTACTCTTTGTCCGATAATGTTTTCGGCATCGTAATGCTCTGCTATACCCGAAACTATCGTGCGTTTATCTATTCCTGTGTCAACGGTTAATTTAAGAAGTTTCTTGGTTTTGGCTACTTTTTCGGCAGCAATAATGGTTGCTGTGCGGATATCCATTTTTGCAAAATCATCGTATTCAATGTTCTGCTTTGCTGGATTTATTATAACGTTGGCAGCATCATTTGCCTTTTTGGTATCCAGTAGCTTTTGAACCTGTTGTTCTATTTCAATGTCTTCAATGCGTTGAAACAAAAATGCAGCTTGTCCCAACAGATGGTTTTCAGCCAACAGTTTAATTGTTCCGGCTTCATTCCATTTGGGAAGACTGAAATTAAGCATATTTGCGAGTTTGGTTGCCGTAAATGGCAAAAATGGTTCGCAAACCACAGCAAGATTGGCACATATTTGTACAGAAATATTCAAAACTGTTTTCACCCGATTTTCGTCAGTTTTAAAAACTTTCCAGGGTTCGTTTTCAGTAAGATATTTATTGCCTAATCGGGCAAGATTCATCATTTCGTTAATAGCTTCACGAAAACGGTAAGCTTCAACGCTTTTAGCTATTCTCGACGGAAATAAATTAATTTCTTCAATCGTAACTTTGTCGGCATCATTTAATTCGCCCAATGCAGGAACAATTCCTTCAAAATATTTATGTGTCAGCACCATGCTACGATTTACAAAATTGCCAAAAATTGCCAGCAATTCATTGTTGTTTTTTGCCTGATAATCTTTCCATGTAAAATCGTTGTCTTTGGTTTCGGGAGCATTGGCACAAAGTACATAACGCAGTTCGTCTTGCTTGTTGGGAAAATCCAGGAGGTATTCATGTAACCATACAGCCCAATTGCGTGAAGTGGATATTTTGTCGCCTTCCAAATTCATAAACTCATTGGCAGGCACATTGTCAGGCAAAATAAAACTGCCTTCGGCTTTTAACATGGCAGGAAATATAATGCAATGAAAAACAATATTATCTTTACCTATAAAATGAACCAATTTGGTTTCTTTGTCTTTCCAGTATTTTTCCCAGTCCGAAGTTAATTCTTTGGTAGCAGAAATATAGCCTATCGGCGCATCAAACCAAACATATAACACTTTCCCTTCACTACCTTCAATTTCCGATGGAAGCTTTACACCCCAATCCAAGTCGCGGGTAACGGCACGTGGTTGTAATCCCTGATCTAACCACGACTTGCATTGTCCGTAAACATTGGTTTTCCAATCATCTTTGTGTCCAACTAAAATCCATTCCTTCAAAAATTCTTCATAGTTTTCCAACGGCAAAAACCAATGTTTGGTTTCTTTCAATACGGGAGCATTTCCGCTAATTGCCGAACGTGGATTTATTAAATCTGTAGCGTTTAATGTAGTTCCACATTTCTCACATTGGTCACCATAAGCTTTTTCGTTGCTGCAATGAGGACAAGTTCCGGTAATATATCGGTCAGCTAAATATTGCTTGTTTTCTTCATCATAATATTGCATCGATAATTTTTCGATGAAATCGCCTTTGTAGTATAATTTCCTAAAAAATTCATCCGCAGTTTCGTGATGGACTTTGTTAGAAGTTCTCGAGTAAATATCGAAAGACACACCAAATTCTGCAAAAGATTGTTTGATGATGTTATGGTATTTATCAACAATTTCCTGAGGTGTAACACCCAATTGTCGTGCTTTTATTGTTATGGGTACCCCATGTTCATCAGACCCTCCGATAAAAACAACATCTTCGCCAATTAAGCGCAAATATCTCACATAAATATCGGCAGGAACGTACACTCCGGCTAAATGCCCAATATGAATAGGACCATTGGCGTAAGGCAAAGCAGAAGTAACTGTATATCTTTTATATTGCATATTAAAAACTATTTGACTTGGTTATCTATATTTGACTGCAAAGATAAGGAATTTTCAGTTTTAATATTAAGTCTCTATTTAATCAAGATGAAAAACATAAGAGTGATATAAGACTTTATGTGATTTATGATGTTCTAAAAAAATAGATTACAAAAAAATACCTAAAGTTGTAAAATACCTTTTTTGAATAAAGTTATAATAGGATTCACAGAAATAATACAATGGATTAAAAACTAATACATGATTGATGAATAACAATTAACAACTGATTGTTCATTTAATTTCTTATTTCAGTCTGCATTGTACCCAAGTTTAGCTTATTTTTGGATGTTCGATTAATCCTTATAAATGAAAATTCAAAGAAAAACTATTTATATTGCCGTATTTGTTTTATTGGCTGTAATTATTCTGCTATCTGCCTATAATTATTACCGTAGATTAAAACAGCCAATTGCACCGGTAATAAATGCTATTCCTGCCGATGCATTAATGTTTGCGGAGTTCAGCAATGTAATTGATTTGTGGAATACAAACAATGCTTCCAACATAATTTGGCAAAATTTGCAAAAACTACCTTTTTTTGCCACAGCCAACTCCGATATAGTTTTTATTAATACCCTTATCAATTCTAATCCAAATATTAAAAACATTACAAATACCAACAAATCCTATTTATCTCTTCACTGTTTAGGAAATGATAGTCTTGCTTTGCTTTACCTTATCAATGTTCCTGCTACTTTTGAGGATACAGATATCAAAAACATGCTTAAAGAGTCCGGCATTAAAGATATCAAACAACAAAAATTTGAAGGTGTACTTATTTATACTGCAAAATCCAATGCATCTGCTTACCATTATTGTGTTTACAAAGGTGTATTTATGGGAAGTTACAGTATGCCATTAGTAGAGAAAGGTATTCTGCAATTAAACAACAATACTTCAATAGCAAGCGATGAAAATTTTATCAACCTCCAAGCTACAGCTGGTAAAAAAGTAGATGCTAATATTTATATTAATTATACTAATTTGAGTAAATGGCTGGCTTTATTTATCAATAAAGAAACAACCATTGATATGACGATGTTGGCAGATTTTGGCAAATGGACAGAAATGGATCTTTTTGTAAAAACTAATCAGCTCTTGTTAAATGGGTATACAACGGCAGGCAAAAACAATCCTTCTTACATCAGTATATTTGCTGATGAAGCTGCACAGGAAATCCAAATTACCAATATATTACCTCAAAATACATTATTGTTTTCAGATGTAATCTTTAGCAATTACGCCTCTTATCATAATAAATACAAGAACTTTCTGAAAGAGAATGAAAAATTGCAGGAGTATGAAAAGAAGCTTTCAAATATGAATCTTCAGGTTAAACTTAATCTCAGTGATAATTTTATTGAATGGATGGGAAAAGAATTTGCAGTAGTAGTTTTGCAAAGCGAAACCAATTTTTCTGATAATACTTTTGTAATTTGTCAAGCAAATGATTTAAAAGTTGCAGACTCCTGTTTGAAATCCATTGCTAAAGCATCACAACAAAAAAATAATGAAATCGAGACTTCAGTTGTTGATGCAAACAAAATACTGTTACCCGATTTGTTGAAAACCTTGTTGGGTGGTGCTTGTCCATCATTTAAAGAATGCTGGTTTGAAACTGCAAATGATTTTGTAATCTTTGCAGCCAGCAAACAAGCCATCTGTAATTACAGAAATGCATTTAGTTCTGGCGAAATCCTGGCTAAGTCGAAAGATTATGCAGAATATTCTGCCAATATTCCTTCAAAATCGAACATTTACGCTTATATAAACCTCAATCTGGCTGCCAATTATCTGATGAATACAATGAAAGCAACACATACTCCTGCTTTTGGTAATATCTTTCCGGTTTTACAGGGGTTTCAAAAACTTTCATTTCAATTGAGCGCAGAAGACAAACGTTTTTATACAACAATTAATTTCAATTTCAAGGGGAATAACAATATAAAACCTATCGAAGCTGCCGTAGTTACACAACCTATTAGCTCCGGCAGCGAAACTACATTGGATGCTCCAATGGTAAACCGTCCTTACATTGTAAAAAACACATCCTCTAATGATAAGAGTATCATTGTTTTTGATGCTTCTAATAAAATGTATTTTATGAACAAAGAAGGAGTGATAAAATGGAGTGTCATGCTGGATGGCAAACCCAAAAGCGATGTTTATGAAGTTGATTTTTTAAAAAACAATAAAATACAATATCTTTTTAATACAGAAAACAGTATTTACTTAATAGATGCCAATGGTAAAAAAATAGAGGGTTATCCTGTAAAACTTTCTTACAAGGCAACTTCAGGATTGTGTTTGATAGATTATGAGAAAAAACTTGATTATCGAATAGCCATCGCGGGAATTGATAGAAAAATTCATTATTTCAACATTAAGGGAGTAACAGTGACAGATTTTAAATCGCCAACTACCAAAGATATTGTTGAAACTACTCCTCAGCATATAATATTCGGAGGCAAAGATAATATTATAATTACTGATAGGTCAGGAAATGTACTTATCCTCGACCGCAAAGGTAATGAACGCTTTAAATTGAAAACAAATTTCGCTAAAAATACAATTTCTAAATGCTATTATGATGGAAAATATTTGATTACGACTGACAAATATGGAAAACTTCAATTTATTTCTACAAACGGTACAATAGATACCAAAATTTTCAAAACTATATCGGGCAATCCTACATTTGCGTATGAAGATTTTAACAATGACGGAACGAAGGATTTCATTTTCTTAACTCCAACAGAATTAAATATTTTTAAAAAAGATGGTAAAGTAATTTTTAATTATAAGTTTAATCAAGCCGTTGTACCTATCCTTCAGTTCTATGCCAATACACAAAGGGGCAATTTGATAGCTATCATGGGAAGAGATAATAAGCAACTCTATATTTTCAATAAAACGGGTTTGCTGGATGAGTCCATTACATTTAAAGGAGAAACTATGCCAGATATTGCATCTTTATTTGACAAAAAGCATCTGAATTTGATTACAGGAAGTGGCAATAAGCTTTTGAAATACACGTTTTGAGAGGTAGTTGGAGTTAATAAATAAGAGAACATTCTGCTCTATTTATTTTCAAAACTGTTACAAAGAATCTAATTAAAAACTAATGTTTAGCAGATACTTAACTTCGTTCAGGATGATAAAATCAATTAATCTATAATACCTTAAATACTTTGTTAGAAATACTAAATAATCTAGATACACAATTATTTTTACTACTCAATGGTATGCATTCAACATTTTTTGATGCAGTGATGTGGGTTTTTAGTAGCAAAACTATCTGGATTCCAATGTATGCTTATTTCCTTTATTTACTTATTAAGCAATATAAAAAACATTCTTGGATTATCATATTAGCAATAATCATAAGCGTTTCCTTAGCCGATAGTTTATCGGTAGCATTGTTTAAGAATGTGTTTTTGCGATTACGTCCTTCACACAATCTTGCATTGGAAGGCATAATACATTTGGTGAAAAATTATAGAGGTGGAAGCTATGGTTTTATTTCTTCGCATGCCGCCAATACCTTTGCATTAGCGGTAACACTTGCTCACTTTTTAAAATTAAGATTCAGATATTTTCCAATATTTATTTATGTTTGGGCAACTTTGGTTTGCTACAGCCGTATTTATCTGGGTGTACATTATCCAGGAGATGTAATCTGTGGTGGCTTGTTCGGAGGCATAGTAGCCTTTATCATATTAAAAGCTTATGATCATTGGGGAACAAAAGTATTTGTTGACAATAATTAAAAAAACATTCTTTAAAACAGTTTAATTTATTGATTAATAATCAATAAATTAAACTGCAAAAACATTTCTTCCTTGTTCTTATCCTAATTAACTCAAATGAGCACTAATCAAATGCAGAAACTCTTGACGAGTTTTATCCATTAAAAATGCTCCTGTAAAATCAGAAGTAGTGGTTACAGAATTTTGTTTCTGAATTCCACGCATTGACATGCATAGATGCTTCGCTTCAATTACAACAGCTACCCCAAGAGGCTTCAACGTTTCCTGAATACAATCTTTAATTTGTGTTGTAAGTCTTTCCTGTACTTGCAAACGACGTGCAAAGGCATCTACAACTCTTGGTATTTTGCTTAAGCCAACAATATATCCGTTTGGAATATATGCTACATGGGCTTTCCCAATAAATGGAATCATGTGATGTTCACACATCGAATAAATTTCTATATCCTTTACAATTACCATCTGTCGGTAATCTTCCTTAAACATCGCAGATTTTAATATATTTTCAGGATTAGCATCATAACCGTGAGTCATAAACTGCATGGCTTTTGCAACACGAGTGGGAGTATCCAATAAACCTTCTCTTTCTGGATTTTCGCCAATTAATTTTAAAATCTCATAGTAATGATGAGCTAATTTTTTAATAGTTGATGGGTTGTAAATATCTAATTTTTCATATCCATCTAAATGATGTTCTTCAAAACAGTCTTTTTTTATCTTATTATCCATGATTGCCTTTTTTCTTAAATTTAAGTAATTAATACAACTTTTTACTAGAGATAAAAGTAAATAATTATTTACAATACAAACTTAAATGAAATTTCCCGCTTTATATTGATAAATAAAAGTTTAACTATATTCTTCTTTCCTAAAAAAAAGTTGCAATATTAAACATATAATAATAAACAAAGATACAACAATTTGTGCAATGAAAAAGCAAGATATTAACACGAGAAATAGAATTGACAATAGAAAAACAGTTCTTTCATATCTCATGAAATAATTTGTAATTGCGATAAGTATAATAAAAATGTATTAAAATATAATTGAATTGAAATCTAAAAAAGATATATTTGAATATGAAAAAACTTAGAATTTATAAACACTAAATGAAATTTTTACAATAAATTTGTCAAATAAAAAGTTGCTTTTGTAACTTGAATGACTTTCGAAGAAAATTTTCAGAACAAAAAAACAGACATTAAACAAAGCAATGGAAACAAAAAATTTAACCAAAAATCCTCTTAACATCATCGTTATCGTCGCTTCTTTAGGCTATTTTGTTGATATTTACGATTTGATTCTTTTTGGGATTGTAAGAGTTCCAAGCTTGAGAGGCATTGGAATAGCTCAGGATCAATTGTTGGTAAAAGGTATTTTTCTTTTAAATATGCAAATGGTTGGGATGCTGATAGGAGGTATTATTTGGGGAATAATGGGTGATAAACGAGGTCGGCTGCCAGTTTTATTCTTTACAATTGCACTCTATTCTCTTGCAAACTTAGCCAATGGATTTGTTCAGAATATAGAACAATATGCTTTTTTAAGGTTTTTGGCAGGACTGGGGCTTGCAGGAGAACTGGGAATAGGAATCACATTGGTTTCAGAAGTAATGAGTAAAGAAATGCGTGGATACGGAACCACCATTGTTTCTGGAATTGGAATTATTGGTGCTGTTTTTGGATTTTTTATTGCTGATTTTTTTAATTGGAGAGTGGCTTACTGGATTGGAGGAGGATTAGGTTTATTACTTTTGTTTTTAAGAGTTTCTGTATACGAATCAGGAATGTTTGAAAAAACAAAAACCATACATTCAAATATAAGTCGGGGGGATTTTTTTAGCATTTTTACAAATAAAAAACGATTTCTTAAATATCTCTATTGCATATTGATAGGCGTACCTTCCTGGTTTGTGGTAGGAATATTGGTTATTCAGGCTCCTGAATTTGGAAAAGTTTTGGGAATTCAAGGCGAAATTATTGGAGGGAAAGCTGTAATGTGGCAATATATAGGTCTTTCGGTCGGCAGTTTCTTGACAGGATTTTTAAGTCAGTGGCTTCACTCCAGAAAAAAATCTCTTTTCATAGCACTTATCTTTCTTATTATTTTTACAATCTGGTATTTTAGTGCATTCGGTTCATCTGTTTTTATCTTTTACCTTATTATTTGTTTACTGGGGGTTGCGCAAGGCTATTGGGCTGTTTTTATTACTTCAGCTTCCGAGCAGTTCGGCACTAATCTTAGAGCAACAGTAACAACCACAGTTCCTAATTTTGTGAGAGGTGCTACAATTCCTATCTCAATGTCAATATTGTTCCTGAAAGACAAATTCAATCTTTGGACAGCAGGAGCTGTTGTTGGCACAGTTTGTATTGGACTTGCTGTTATTTCAGTTTTACTGATTGAAGAAACTTTCAATAAGGATTTGGATTATATGGAAGAATAAAATTCTTTATTATAAGGTTTTTAATATAAAACAAACTTTTTAATCAAAATATTTATGGAACAAAATTGGATGGAATTTCTTGAACCATTATTTAAACAATATGGAAAACGCAAGCACCCGCTTGCCTATACAAATCGTTATCAATTAATGGTAATGGTAATACTTTCGGCACAAGACTCTGATAAGCATATCAATGAACTCTCCACAATTTTTTTTGAAGCTTATCCTTCTTTGAGTAGGCTTTCAAAAGCAACACCTGAAGAAATTCACCAATATATAGGCTCAGTGAGAAATTTTGCCAATAAGTCTTTATGGCTTATAAAGTTAGCAAATATTATAGGTGATGATAATAAAATACCTTTAAAGCTTGATGATTTAACAAAATTACCAGGCATAGGAAGGAAATCGGCAAATGTTATTATTCGTGAATCAGGAGGAAATGCAGAAGGAATTATCGTTGACTTGCATGTAGTACGTGTTGCACCAAGAATCGGTCTTGCTTCCGGCACTGACCCTAAAAAAATAGAACAGCAAATTATGACAATTATTCCACAAGAAAGATGGAACGAAGCAGGTATGGCTATTTCATTTCTGGGGCGCGAAATATGTAGACCTACGAATCCAAAATGTAATATTTGCCCTATGAATAAAGTCTGTAAATATTACACAGAAAATTAAAAGTAGCATAAATTTTTCATTTAAAACTAATTAAGCATCTTTGGGAATCTTTGATTTAAAAAAATTACCAAACTACAGAGTATTGATTATCTTTTATTTAAAAAACCAACTGTGTAAAAATAGAATCAATTTTTTCTAACTAAATTTTCATTTATCTGTTTATACTGTAATGAAACTAATAATAAACTATCTGAATTTTATACATTTATGATTCTACTATTTTTAATTACCGGAATATTAATAATTGCCATATATACTTTTATACAGCAACCTAGCTTTGGCAAAATACCAAGTGACGAACGATTTGAAATAATTAAAAACTCTCCCCATTATAAAAATGGAGCTTTTCATAACCTAAGCTACACACCTATTATGATAAAAGGAACTAATCTTTTTAAGGTTATTTCCGATTTTTTAGTTGGAAAGGGTAAACGTAATAAACCAACAGATGCAATTCCCACAGTTAGAACCGACTTGTTAAATCTTGATCTTGAAAAAAATATTTTAATTTGGTTCGGTCATTCTTCCTATTTCATTCAGATAGATGGTAAAACGATATTAGTGGATCCTGTATTTAGTGGACACGCTTCACCCTTTCCGTTTTCAATCAGAGCATTTAAGGGAAGCGATGCTTACTCTGCCTCTGATATTCCAGAAATAGATTATCTTTTTATTACTCACGATCACTGGGATCATTTGGATTATAAAACCATAATAAATTTAAAATTAAAGATAAAAAAAATAATTTGCCCGTTGGGTGTTGGAGCACATTTTGAGCATTGGGGTTTTGATAAAAAGCAGATAATTGAAAAAGACTGGTACGAAAAAATTGTATTGGATAAAGATTTTATTGCACACACAGTCCCCACCAGACATTTTTCGGGAAGAACCTTTGTAAGAAATAAATCGCTATGGACTGCTTTTGTTTTACAATGTCCCTCAATGCAAATTTTTATGGGTGGTGATGGTGGCTACGATACCCATTTTAAAGAAATAGCTTCAAAATTTGGAGCTTTTGATCTAGTAATACTGGAAAATGGACAATACAATAAAACATGGAAGTATATACATTCATCACCAGAAGAAGTATGGCTTGCAGCCATTGATTTACAGGCCAAACGCTTACTGCCGGTTCACTCTTGTAAATTTGCCTTGGCATTACACGATTGGGATGAGCCTCTGAAAAGGATAACCGAACTCAGTAAAGAAAAAAATATTCAATTGCTTACGCCTATGATTGGTGAAGCAGTAAATCTGAAAGACGAACAGCTACATTTTCAGCAATGGTGGAAAACTATCAATTAAGATAAAACACAGTGCTAATAGTAACTGTATTAAACAAATAGATTATAGTATTGTCTATATCCAAAAGTTATTTAAAGTAATTTTTTCATTCATTCGTCTTCATAAATATATGGACGAATTAATTGCATTACCGATGGCACAACGACAGCAAAGTATTCAAGATGCTGTAAAGAATTATGGGAAGCGTTTATTCAGTTTTATACGCAGTCGCGTTAAAAGTGATGAAGATGCCGAAGATATTTTACAGGATGTATGGTACAAACTAAGTTCCATCATAGATACAGAACCTATTGAACAATTGAGTTCATGGCTTTATCGGGTGAGTAGAAACAGGATAGTAGATAAAAAGCGAAAACAAACACCTGAATTTTTGGAAGATCTTGCTTATGAAGATGAAGACGGAGAAATGGTGTTTTATGAAGCCCTGCTTACAAACAATATGAATCCAGAAACAGAAATGGAAAGAGCATATTTTAGGGAAGTCTTTTTTGCTGCTTTGAAAGAATTGCCCGAAAAGCAAAGGGAGGTGTTTGTATGGAATGAACTGGAAGATTTGACGCTACAGGAAATAGCTGACAAAACCAACGAGAGCATTAAAACAATCATATCACGGAAGCATTACGCAGTTGTGCACCTGCGCAAAAGACTTCATGAAATATATAATAATTAATAACATTAAAACTTAGAAATCATGATGTGTTGTGGAAAAGAAAGAGGAAAAAATTTTTGGATTAAAAGAATCATTTTTGTCCCGATAGCAATCGCTGCTGGGATATTTGTTTTCGGAGGCGCAGTTATGCTCCTCTGGAACAGCATACTGCCGGAAGTACTAGGTGTAAGTACGATTACTTTCTGTCAGGCTTTAGGAATACTGGTATTGTCGAAGATTTTATTCGGCGGATTCAAAAGTAAGCATTGTCATCATAAATTTCATGATAATGTACACGGCTGGAATGGAAAATGGGGGAATCTTAGCCCCGAAGAAAAAGAAAAAATGAAAGCAGAGTGGAGAGGTCGATGCGAACCTCTCAATAAACCTGAATAATTTCAGACGTATAAACTAATTTATTAACAGTGATGCATTGGTAAAATTATAATGCATCACTGTTTTATTTATATATTAAGAATGAGGCTATTGCTGTGGAAATATTAAATGATAAAACATAAAAAAATACAGATATTTCCTCTATAAATAGTTTGCATCAAAAGGCTTCAATTGAGTATTTTTTGAGTTTTTTTGCTGATAGGCACATAATTATCCAATGACATTCTATGGAATATATTGTCTATCTGTTTAGTTAATGAATCTCCCCGCCGCAAGCGGACGGGGTATCATTAGTCTTTCTAAAAGAGTGAGAATTGGGAAACCTTGTGCAATACTTTATACTGTTTTTCAACACCTTGTTCCCTCACGTATTTCGAAATTACATCCTCATTCCCATACTTGCTAACTGTATTGATAAAATAACCATCCGTCCAAAATTCACCTCCCCATAATTGCTTTTTTACCTCTGGGTTCTTGACAAATACCTCCCTTGCTGTAATACTCTTTATTATTGTCACTATTTTTGTTGGACTATACATTGGAACAGATTGCACTAAAAAATGAACATGATCATCATCTGTTCCTATTTCTAAAAAGTAGATTTGATATCTTTTTGATATTTCTATGCAAACTTCTTTAAGTGTAATATCAACGGAATCACTAAAAACTACTCGTCTATACTTTGCTGGACATACAATCTGATACAACAACAAAGACACATTATGAGACTTATGAATATATTTGCTTTCTGCCATGCACAAAGTTATAAATTTTCGCCGCAAGCGGCGGGGAATTTACCCAAAGAGATTAAATTAATTTTCTCTGCGAGTTCAAAATCTCAGGGTCGCTTTCAAATCACCG
>JACABE010000059.1 GCA_013377005.1 Bacteroidota bacterium | reverse complement strand
TAAAGCTTCTTTTATATCTTTGTGCAAAGATATGAGTAGACTGCCCTGCCAGTAAATTAGTTAACAGAAATGCTTCGACTTCGCTCAACAGCCGTCTCTCACAGTTCTGTATGTTGAAACAGCGGTTCATTAAGATATAGAGCAATTTATTCAACAGAGTTTGTTAAAAATAATATCATCATTTTGATGATTTATGAAAAATAATTATTAAATTTGTCGAATAAATAAAAAATGTTATTTGTTAGACCTTTATAAGTATTATACGCAACCTTTAAAAATATTATATTAATTTAAAATTTCAAAAAATGAAAAACTTTATCTTTTATTTAATTATGATTGCATTTAGTATAAATACTTTATCGCAAACAAACAAATCTAGCATCAACGATAGTCTTGTTGCATATTGGCCGTTTAATGGAAATGCTATTGATTCAACGGGGAATGGCAATGATGGGATAGTATATGGTGCTACATTGACAACGGATAGATTTGGTAATCCTAACAGTGCATATTCTTTTGATGGTATTAGCAATTATATATCACTAGAATCTAATTCAAAACTAAATTTAGACTCTTCGTCGAGGACAATTTGTGCGTGGATTAAAACACCAAGTTCATCAACACAAAGTATTTTATCAAAACAAAAAAGAAAAACTCCTTTTACTGGATATTGTTTTGATTATAATGAATATAGCAATAAAGGTTTAGTTTTTGCTGTTGTTGAAGATTACTCCACTAATCAATATATTAAAGCAATATCTTCAGAAAACCTTGCAGATGATAACTGGCATTTTGTTGCAGCGACATATAATAGCAAAGAAGGAAATATGCGACTATATGCTGATTGTCAATTGCTGACAGATACATCTGTTTTTGGTCTTAATGGTAATTATGATAGTGATTTTTCATGTTCTTTAGAAATTGGAAGTCGAGGGAAAAACGATGGTTATAATACAGGTTCATTGTTTTTTCATGGAAAAATAGATGATATTAAAATTTTTAAAAGAGAATTGTCCATTGAGGAATTAAATAATCTATGTACTGGAAATGTCAATATTAAAGATAATGATAAAGAAAATATTTTATTTTCAGTCTATCCAAACCCTGCAAGTAATTTGATAACTATTAAAACTGACTCGAAAGAAAAAAATCTTATTATTATTTATAATATAAACGGAGACGAACTTATAAAAAAACAAACATCAAATTCAACGAGTCAAATAGATCTATCTAAATTAGATAACGGTGTGTATTTTGTTAAAATATTAACATCCCATAATGTTGTTGTAAAAAAAATAATAAAAGAATAAGTTTGATTTACTTTATTTTAAAACATCATTAGAGATTAAGTTTGAAAAAAAAGTAAAGACAGCGTATAATCGAGACCTCTCTTTGTCAGCTAATTGCTAACAAAGAGAGGTCTTTCTTTTGTAAATATAGCACAGCAGTTCATTAAGATGTAGAGTAATTTTCTTCGTAAGGATTTAATATGCTAAAGGGTAAATAATTTTCAAGATTCTTATAAAAACCGTCAAATGAAGTATCCGATTTATTGAATATCAAAAAATAAAAAATAAGCTTATTCATATTTTACTGCAATACATTTACCGGTATACTTGCTAATCATCCACCTACGAGGACTAATTTCGAATTTGTGATAAAAAATATTAATAATTTACGTCTTTTTGAAACAGTTTTTCGTCTTATCAACAAATGCTTTAAAACACTAAAATGGAAGTAGATTACGGCCGTAATAAACTAGAGGAACTCGAAAAAGTTATAACAGAATTTCAGGATCAACTATTCCGATTTGCATTTTTCAGAACCGGGTGTTTTGCTGATTCACAGGATATTGTTCAGGATGTGTTTATAAAATTATACCATGAGAATGCAAATTTAGATGCTGTGAATAATATCAAAAACTATCTGTACAAAAGTATATCCAATGCCTGTATAGATTATTGCCGAAAAAGCAGAAAGTTTAAATTTGAGTCGATTGACATGGCTGTTTTGCCCGAAAATGAAGCATCTCATTGTATGATTGAGATAGAAGAATTTAATCGCTTGGAAAAACTTTTGTCAGACTTGCCCTGTGAACAATCTGAAACAATACGTTTAAGGGTTTTCGATAACCTGAGTTTTGTAGAAATTGCAGCTATTCTTGAAGTTCCGGTTACAACAATTAAGTCAAGGTTTAAATATGGTATTGAAAAACTAAAAAACAGAATTGTAACATTTAAAGAGGTTTGTTATGAATTGTAATGAATGTAAATTGGAAATGACAAAACTGTTCGATTCAGATGTGGATAAAACTGTTTTGGATGATGTGATGGAACATATACAACAATGTAATGATTGTTCCATTGAATATAAACTTACGCAAGAAGTAATTACGATGTTAAAACCAAAACTTCAACCTGAAGCTCCATTTGTGTTAAAGCAAAACATTATTCATCAATTAAAAATTGAGGAAACAAAAATGAAAAAAGAAGTTTCAAAAACAGTAAAGATGAGCTCACGTTACAAGAAAATACTGAGCATTGCAGCACTATTAGCAATAGTAATGATTATTATCCCTATTGTTGATAAAAATAATTTTTTTACAAACAACACTGCCAAAGCAGCCGGTGTATTTATAGAAAGTTCAATAAAAGCCACACAATTAATCAAAAGCATGGTGATTAAACTTAAGGTACGTACCATTGCGCATGATAATTTTGCTCTTGTCGGAACCAATTTCGATATGGTTGAGCATACCATATGGAAATCGTTTGAAGAGCCCTTAAAATGGCGGGTTGACAAAGGCGAAAGAGTTGTGGTTTTTGATGGAAAATTCCAATATTTATGGATACCCCAGACTGAAAAAGCAATAAAAGCAGATAGCAAGGCCAATTTCACAGAATGGTTCAAAATACTTCTCGAACCTGAAAAAATATTAATGAAAGAGCAAAATGTGACAAAAGAAAAAGGTTCAAAAGTTACGATGAATGAAAAAAATGGCGAATTAATTATGATGATAACTTCAAAAGCACAAGGCAATTTCATTAACGATTACTGCAAAAACAAATCTGTTGAAGAATCAGATAACCGCCGCGAATACACATTTGATAGTAAAACTAAGCTGTTGAAAGGATTAAAAATATTTATTCTCGAAGGCAAAAAAGAAACCTTGATTCTTGAAATAGAAAAAATTGACTATAACATTCCTATTGATACTTCATTGTTTGCAATCAACTTAACTTCGGGAGTTGAATGGGAAGAATTAACGCAAGACTATAACAGTGAAAAATTTAAAAACATAAGCAGTAAAAGAGCTGCCGAACTTTTTTTCGAGGGTATGGCAAATAATGATTGGAAACAAGTAGAAGAAACCTGCGATTTTTTCAAAGGCAAATCCGAAAAAGTAAAAAGGGTAAAAGCATATTTTAGAGGTTTGAAAATAATAAGTATTGGAGAACCATTTAAGTCGGGCTTACATCATAACTTAGTATTCGTCCCTTACGAAATCGAGTTCAAATCAGGAGAGAAAAAGGAGTTTAACTTAGCTGTACGAAACGATAATCCGAATAAGGTGTGGATTGTTGATGGAGGATTTTAAAAACTGAAAATAAAAATAATCAGAAGCACATAGATAATTTTTATCTATGTGCTTTTTTATTGAAATTCCACCACATTTAATCTGTTACTCATTCCGATAATTGCTCTAAAAAACAAATTTATGAAGTAGAGAAAGCAAAAAAGCTCTTTGCAGTTCAATAATTATTATATTTCCTCTATAAATAGTTTGCATCAAAAGGCTTCAATTGAGTATTTTTT
>JACABE010000058.1 GCA_013377005.1 Bacteroidota bacterium | reverse complement strand
TTTGTGATGTATTGCTATCCTTTGCACGAACTTATTTCGAACAAAATGAAATCTAATCTCACGCTCGACTTTTGTTATTAATTTTAATCTCTCTACTACGCTCTACTAATGTATTAATTCTCTCAAATGCGGACTCAGTTTTGCGAAACTAATTTGCGGGAAAGGATTCGCAAAACCTCGACTTATTCCCATTTTGCCTTGATTTGGATTTCGCCGTGCAGGAGGAATTCGGAATACAGAATCAAAATAATGGAAGCCTCGGTAATTATAGCATATTTATGTTTAGTGATTATCTATCGTTCTGGACAGCACCATTCGGCGTATCCGCCTCAGGCATTACCGCTATGGCTACTCGCTCCTAGGTGCTTATGAGCTACATACCAAACGGCTCAAATACTGGGAACTGAGCCGTTTGGTATTTCGCGCCTCTTGGGGAGAGGAAGTTTCCTCTCCCCGGGTCGGACTTACTCCTGATTACAGGAGTTCTAGTCCTCGCCATCCCCACACTACGCTTTTCAGTCTTTCTTTTAGTGTGTGCTTCGCTATTGATTATGTATTTCAAGATAACCACGGAGCTCATCCTTTAGCCACTGGACGCCATAGCGGTAAATGCCCGAGGCTCCAGAATACTCGTGCTTGCCCCAGCTCCGTGTGATTACACACGGAGCTATCCCACCCGTGCGTGCACGAATAACTCACTCCCTAGATTTTAGAATAGAATACAGACTTTCCTGTTTTTCCAGTTTGTTTAATCTTATTTTCCTTTTCAAGAATATTTAGATATCTGGTAGCTGTTGCATCTGATACATGCATAAACTTCTCAACTTCATCATTTGTGATTTTCTGTTTTTTTAAAAACAAAGTCATAACTTTATCTAACTTCTTTCTTTTTCTGAATTGAATTGCATTTCTAGCTTTTACTAGTAACTCACGAGCTAAGTTCTTTTTTGAAATAATTATAGGAATAATTTTTGGTTGTTCGGGTTCAAATTTTGTCTCTATTTTTGGTTCAAGCTTAACTTCTTCTTTTACTGATTCAGGAATTGGCTCAGGTTGGATTTCTGGTTCTATTGGTTTTGTTTCTGTTGGAATAGTTTCAGCTACTGGCTCAGCTTTTATTTCACTTGAAGTTTCGGTTTGAGTAGTTAACGGCTCAGATACTGGTATTTGAGCCGTTTGGGGTTCTGGAGCTATTGTGGGTTCAGAAACAGGCTCAATTGGAGCTTCTACTGCTACTTCTTCTTTTGGTATGATTTCGTCTGCCATATATAGATTATATCAAATAGAGCTTATTTTGTAAGGCAAAAATGCTTGACATTTAACCTAAAAAGGTGTATAATATATAGATAAGGTTAGTTCTTTGAATATTTAATTTTATTAGTTTTCTGAGAAGATAAATATTTGTCTTTTGTGAAAACTAATAAAATTTAAAAAAATGAAAATAATAAGTTTATTCAAGCTTAACACTCATGTGTGGCTTGCTGGATTTGCAAATGTATTAGGACTCGTTTTTCAACTTTATACATTAATCCATGATCATACAAGTGAAGGCTTATCTTTAGTTATGTGTTTTATGTTTGTCTATATACAATTTGTGTATGGTCGCTTAGGGCAGGAAACAAAAAATAAACCCTTAATGTGGTGTATGTATACTAGCTTTGTGATACAAATGATTATTATTGTTTGTGTCATAGTAATGAGACGATAACTATTTAGTCCCAAAAGAAGGCCCGCTTTCTTTTGGGACTTTCTTTTTATAGAATTCTATTTTTTAAATTAAAAATGATATAATTATCCAATGTTAGACAATAAACCAATATTTACTTTAATAGACGAGCAAAAAGCTTCTTTAGAAGAGGTTGTAAATAATCTGTTGGCTCAAAAATTTGGAACACAGTGGGCAGAAAAGACGAACCAATTAGCAATTAATTATGCTATTCATCTTGGTAGTGTATATGGAGAAAATTGGTATAAAGGATATTTACCTGAGAAATTATTTTCAAATATTCTATTACCAAAACATGGTCATTCAGATAAAGAAGAAGATGATAAAGTATTTTTCAAATTAGATACTCCCGTTAAAGAAGCGATGAATCATTTAAAGGAAATTGATTCTGAGAGAACAAAAGAATGCTTAGAATTAATAAATTATTTAAAAAAAGAAATTAAAGAAAAAGGATTTAATTCCAATATTGTTTTAGTTGTGATTAATGGAACATTAAAGCATGTTGATGGATTACATAGAATGATTGCCTTATCTTCACTCATAGCAGAAGGTTATCAATATAAACCAATACCTGTATTACTGTGTGACTCAACAAAATAACTAATTGATAGGGGTAAGAAATAAAACTTTTCTCTTCCCAATTTTAAAAGTTCCAATTTTATTGTATCCAATATGGGATATTTCTTGTTTTTTATTTAGTGAAATAGCTACTATAGATTTTGGAGCTAAAATACTTTTTATATTATCAAGAAATTTTTGAGTTGGGTTTGAATTAATATCTTTTTGCCAATTAGTTAATTTCCCATATGGAATATCGCTAATAACAATATCTATTTTTGAGGCTTCTTTATGAGATTCTTTGCTATATTCTTTTATAAGGGATTCAATTTCTTTAATTCTTTTATCAATACCTTCACATTTAAGTAATTCCAAATTTTTCTCAGCAAAATTAAGAGATTCTTGATTAATATCAGATACAAATATATCTTTAATTTTTTCAGGATAAAACAAGCCTAAGATAGTGAATGTATATGCAACACCACAAAAAGGATCATAAATATTATATGGTTCTGCTTTATTTTGCTTTTTAAGATAATTAATACATTTTTCAAATATTTCTTGAGTTAGACGAACAGGGAAATTTGTTGCACCAGAATATCCATAAATTACTCTTCCGCTAGAGTAATCTTCATAATTTTTATCTTGTTTTATATATTTATATTGCATTAATTTAATTTAAAATTTCTATCCATTTCACTAATAAAATATTCTTGAGCTTCTTTATCTTGTATACATCATCCTGCTACATAACTCTTAACCCAACCACGATCTTTTATTTGTTTTATTACTGATTCTTTATCATCAAAGAGTTCTCCTATATCAATAAGCACGATTTGTCCTTCATTATTTATTCCGTAGTTTTTTGTAATATTAAAACCCTTATCTATCACACCGAGATTAAATAATCTTAAATTAAATATAATAAACTGATCTATTATATTTTTTATTCCTTCAGAATCTAAATTTTCAAATACTTTATGTAATGGTTGTACTTTATCTTGCTCAAAATCATATTTATTAATGAACCTTGGATTTGCCATCCATTCTTGTGGAATATTAACTCTTTTAAGTATTTCAAATGACTCATCCGCCTTTCTTTTCACATCTTTAATAAAACTTGGAATTTCAAATAAAGAATCTTTATTAAATGGAAAGATTTCTCTGAAAATTACTAAGTACGCTTTTGACCAAGAATGAAATTTCTTCAGAACTCTTCCATTTTCCAAGTCGTATGTTGTATATTGCCACCCTTGTCCAATTTTTTTCATAAAATAATGTTATATATCGTATAGTTTTTTAACATACTTGTTTATAAAACTATTCAAGCCATTTCCTTGTATTGCAAGTTGTTTCATTTGTTCTACATATGATGAACCTGCTCTTTGATAACTGTATTTATATTTTTTAAAATCACTGAATTCTACAATTATAAAATCATTACCTATTTCATAGCTTAAAATATTTGATCCTCCTCGTGAATTATTATAATATGTCATATATAATCTTAAGATAATTTACCTAATAATTAATTTTACCTGAAATATTTTTTTACTGCAATTAATTTTTCCTCATAATCATTCAGAAATTCTATAGATTTTTTATTACCATCTTGATCAAAATATCCGTCTTTTGGTTTATAAGTTATTTCGGTCTTATCCCTTATATCAGATTTATCCCACTGAATAATATTGTAGTTACTGAATAAAGAAGTTAATTCAATTAATATTGAGTCTTCATTTACTCCTTTATCTAAAATAATTCCTACCTTTTCAAAGCCAAGATCTTTTGCCATAGTTAAAGCCATTTTGAAATTATTACATCCTCGAACTCCATATCCGAACAAGTGTATATC
>JACABE010000057.1:2196-4449 GCA_013377005.1 Bacteroidota bacterium | reverse complement strand
GCCACAAAGAATCAAAAGCATAAATTAAAACAAGCCATATAACACCTTTACCCATTAAAATTAAGATTATTTTTAAAAAAGTAGAAATGAGCGTGCTAATCATCTGTGCTTTAAAATTCTCTTTTGCTTTAACTTGGGACTGAAAAAATACACTGATTACAAAGGATGCTTGGAAAAAAGATGAAATACCAAGAAGTATAATCAATAATCTAATCAAAGGATTACTGTTAAAAAGAAAAGCAGAAATAAAAATTAATATAAAGCCTAAACATCCTCCAAATAATTTTAAAATAAAAGAAGTCCCCATTAATTTATCTTTATTCTCTGGATAATTAACTAATTCCCTATTTAATATCCCATCAACCCCCAAATAAGCTAAAAATGAAAAAAGTCCAGTAAATGCTACGGCATAATTAAATATTCCATAATTTTCTGGGCCTAAATATCTCGCTATCCATGTCCCAACAAAGAATGCAACTAAAAGTGAAAACATCTGCCCGAAAAACATCCAGCTTATATTTGCAAAATATCGCTTGTGCCCTTCATGCTGAAGAATCCAGTGCCATCTACTTGGAGTAATTTTTTTTATTAAATTAAAAAGTCTATCTGTCATTTATTTTAAAAGCTCTTTAATCCCATCTTCTAATTTTATCTTGGGTGTCCATCCTAATAATTCTTTAGCTTTAGATATATCGGCTTCTGTATCATGAGGTTCTAAACGAGGAGATATATACTCTACCTCTCCACCAATTAATCCTGCAATATAATTCATAGAATACCTTTTTCCTCCTCCTATATTTATCACTTCGCCTTTACCTACTTTATCTCCTTTCATAGCCAATAAATTCGCTTCTGCTACATCGTGAACATGAACAAAATCGCGAGTCTGAGTGCCATCACCCGTGATAGTCAAAGTCTTACTTTCCTGCATTCTCTTTAAGAAATATCCTATAACTAATGGATATGCACCATTTGGATCAAACCTTGGACCATATACATTAAAGTAGCGCAAATTTACTGTCTCAAGTCCATATATCTTCGCATAAAGCTTCAAATAAACTTCTCCAATATATTTATGCGAGGCATAAGGAGACATAGGATTGATAGGTATATCCTCGCTCGTTGGCAATATATCTGGTTCGCCATATATAGAACTAGAAGAAGCAAAGATTAAGCGCTTCACTTTATTCACTCTGCAGGCTTCTAGAACATTCAAAAGACCATTCACATTGATATCGTGAGTCTCTGCTGGATTATCTATCGAATACTGCACTCTGGGGACTGCGGCTTCATGAAAGACGTAATCAACTCCAGCAAAAATTGGGAGTAATTTCTCTTTGTCTCTGATATCTATTATGTGCAAGATTGCCTTCTCATTCACATTCTCATGCTTGCCGGCGGACATATCATCTACTATGTGAACTTCGTGCCCACTATCAATAAGAGCATCCACTATATGTGAACCTATAAATCCTGCTCCACCTGTAACGATTATTTTAGACATGTATTCTTGTATTACTTAATAAATTATTCTACCTTCGTATATAAAGGGGTGTGAGTTTTGCCTTCCTCCTTAATTTTCCCTTCTTTAACTAAAATATTCAAATACTTGGTAGCGGTGCTATCGTCGGTATGAATAAACTTCTCGACATCATCATTCTTAATCTTCTGCTTCTTCTTAAACAAATCCATAACCCTATATACCCTCTTCATCATCTGCTCCTTCCTCTTCTTGTTCGCTAGGGCTAGGGTCTCCTTTGCGCGGCCCATATAATTTATAAATGCTAGGGCAGCAGAATTTAATTTGGGATTTGAACTATATGAAGCTGTTTCTTGTTGTATAGTTTTGGGTTCTTTCACTGGAATAGGGACAGATTCAGTAGAAACCACTACTTCTGGCTCAGGAATTATAACTGGATCAGAAACAGTAATAGGTTCGCTTGTTACATTTGGTTTAATGACTGGGACGTCAGAGACTACTTCAGAAATAGGCTCAGATGGAGTAGGCTCTACTACGGGTTCAGTTACTGGTTCAGAAATACGTTCGGAACTTGCTAGCCCCTCAGTATCTACTGTGTTTACACCTTCGATAGGCTCTGAATCTATGGTGGGAACTTCGACGATCTCTTCTATGGGTTTTGTTAATTCGTCAGACATATAAATATTTATTTAAAATTAATATTTGGCCAGAATTTATTCGTTTTGATAAATTCTATAATTTTATCCAGGGTTCCAGAATCTTGATATTTATAC
>JACABE010000057.1:0-2186 GCA_013377005.1 Bacteroidota bacterium | reverse complement strand
TACTCTTTAAGCCTATCAGCTACTTTTATAAAATTCGTCAAATCTTTTTGTTGATAAAAATATTTAATAAAACGTGTATAAACACCAATAACATCATTATTTTTATCAAAAAAATAATTTGAATTGTTTGTAAATATATTTTCAAACATATCAAAAGATTCTTGATATTTCTTTTGAAAAAATAGATTGAGGGCTAAATTATAATATATATCTGGTCTATTTGGAGAAAAAGCTAAAACTTTCCTGTGATACATTTCACCTTTTTTAAGCTTTTCTATATCATTATATTTCTCATTTCCGTTTGTATAATTAGCTGCCATATTACTCATAAATTGAAAATCTAAAGGCATCTTATCAGCATATTCTTCTGACTTTTGAAATGCTATATTAGACAATTCTATAATAGTCTTATCCTCTGGGTTATAATTCTTTGATATAAAATCCAAAAAATCTGACCTAATTTTATTTTGAGCAGTAGTAAATGGAGTAAAAACAGGATTAATTCCTTTTTCTAAAACATCCACGTATGTTTTGCCTCTTAATGAACCATATTCTTTCATTTGAATATAAGCAGGTAAATCATTTTTAATAAAAGCAAAAGATAAAAATATAGTCAAAATTATAAAGAAAAACCAAATTAATATCCCTGCTATTTGATTAAAATTATAATCTTTATTTTTATTATTCATCTTTATATCAACATTTTCTTTGCCAGAATAATCAAGACATAAAGCAAAGGCTATTATGGCAAAAAATGGAATATAAGTAGTAATCTGATCAAAAAGAAATAAAAGATGAACAAAAAGAGAAATACCAAAAAATAATAATCCAATATTTATGAAAGAAAATTCTTTATTTTTAAATATTAATTTAAAAAAGAAAAACCATATAAATAAATAAGCTAAAAGACCTAAAATGCCCACCATTACTAATGTATCTATAATCTTATTGTGAGCTCTATCAAACCAACCTTTCTCATAGTCAAATTGCTGAAGACTAAAATATTTAGCATAAGCAAGCCTAAAATTGTCTGGCCCCCAACCTATCAAAGTTCCCTTCCAACTATTCTTTGATGGATTAATAGCATCAACTCCTATTCTTACCATCATTAGTCTAGTCTGTGTGGTCGCGTCAGTACTACTTATAACTGCAACCCTACTCAATCCTGGAACCTTCTGCCAAATCTCACTTTTTCTAGTTGAAATAAATAAAGCTCCAAAAACAATAATTATAGATAAAATAATTATAGATAATTTACGTAAATTTATTCTTTTTAAAAAAATATCTTTACCTCTTAACACGGCATAAACTAACATAGAGAAAAGACCCATTGCAAGACCAAGTATCGCACCTCTCGTCTCTGTTAGAAATATACCTATAATTGATAAAATAATTGAACCCAAAGAAAAATATCCCCACCAGTTTATCAATAAAAACTTATCATTATTTTTTATTTTTTTGTATGAAATTGAATCTGAAAAAATAATAATAGAACAAAATATTGAAAATAATAAATACCCTGCTAAAAAAGAAGTATTCCCAATAAAAGAATCCGGTCTAGTAATTCCACTAAAAAATTGAGAGAACTCTTTAATTAAAAGTACCAAAGTGCCAAGAAGATTGAGCCTAAAGAACCACATCCAATCTTTTTTCGTAAATATTAATAAACTAAAAACAAAAAAGGAGAAAAAGTATATTATACCAACTAGTCCTTCTACCCTCTCGGTTGTACTCCAAAACGCTACATATTTATCTACCGCAAATATAGTACTAATTATAAAGATAAATATAAAACTTGATATTAATACAATAAGAGGATTTCTTACAAAATTACTGACTTTTTGAAATATCGAAGCCCTGAACTCTCTAGATACAACCAACTCAATGATAAATAATAAACTAATGGAAACCAAAATACTCCTCATAAAAAAATTACTATTGGCGGGTGCAAAAATAGTATTATCTGGAATTAGTGGAATGAAAGCAAGTGATAATAACAGTATTTTAATAAACTTTTTCATACACCAGATTATAGCATTATTAACTAAAACAAAAAACCACCCATAAGGGTGGTTTTTTGAATACTATTTTGAGAGTATTTACAAGATCTTTACGGTAATTATTGTGTTACGCGTACATCCCCTGTTTTGAAGTCTGAAAGACCCCATGATTGATCAACATATCCT
>JACABE010000056.1 GCA_013377005.1 Bacteroidota bacterium | reverse complement strand
TCAAAAAAAACTCAATTGAAGACTTTTGTTAATTCTATTTATAGAGGAAATATACCTAATTTGCCCACGCACACCCCGAAGCAAAGCCGCGAGGAATTCTTTAGATTAAAAAAAATGTATATCAAAAGTTAATCAAGAACTTTTGATTATTTTTATTTAAAGAATTTTCGTTAACAAATTACACTTGCTATTCAACAAACCAGCAAGATATAAATTAAAAATAATTGTAAAAGAATGACAAAAGTAGAAAAATATTTCTTTGAAACCATATAATTAAGCTTTAAACCTTAGATTATTCTTATTTATAAATCATTCTTGTATAGGAAAGACTTTGTGAATAATTTTTTATTTGTACTTTTGCATAGTTACAAATTGTCAAATTTTATAGTGCAAAGATATCATATTCTGAACAAAAATAAATATACTGTAAACTTCAAATCCTATAAATTTCATTAAAACAAATAATAATTAAAAGTGCAGAGCCAGCACATTAAAATCAGGCAAAATTATATGCGAAAATTTACTTTAATTCTTACAATTTTAATTGCAATTGTAATTAATACAAACGCACAATGGGCAGTACTACCAAGTGGAAAAACCAATGATTTTTATTCAGCTTATTTTTTAGATGCAAATAATGGTTTTGTTGTAGGCGACGATGATGGCATGGGAAGTGGTGGAATGATTCTTAAAACTACTAATGGGGGCTCAACTTGGACTCAACAGGTAAGTAATACTTATTCTATATTAAATTCAGTTCGTTTCACAGATGTTAATACAGGTTATATAGTTGGCGGATCGGGTTTAATTTTAAAAACAAGCAATGGCGGTTCAAATTGGACACCATTAACAAGCAATGTGTCTGGCAACTTAAAATCTATATGTTTTCCAAGTTCCACTACTGCTTATGTTGTTGGTAGTGGTGGAATTATATTAAAAACATCTAATTCAGGAGGTAGTTGGACAACACTACCAAGTGGAAGAACAAATCTTTTAAAATCAGTTTATTTTATTAATACTACTACTGGTTACGCAGTTGGAGATTCAGGAACGATTTTAAAAACAACTAATGGCGGTACAAACTGGACAGTACAAAATAGTGGCATCACTGGAACATATAACAATCTAAATTCAGTTTACTTTACCGATGTAAATACAGGCTATGCTGTTGGGCAAAGTGGAAAAATTATTAAAACAACCAATGGAGGCACAAACTGGACTGCCCAAACAAGCGGAGTTACAAATGATATTTTCTCTATTTATTTTACTGATGCCAATACGGGCTATGCCGTAGGATATGTAAAGGTTTTGAAAACTATAAATGGAGGTGCTACCTGGGCAATTCAAAGTACTGGTATAAGCGGAACATACGATAACCTGAATTCAATATTTTTTATTAATGCAAATACAGGTTTTACAGTTGGCAATAAAGGAAGAATTCTTAAAACTACCAATGGTGGTAGTGTAGGTATTGAAGAAAACACACAAGAAGTAAAATTAGATATTTATCCTAATCCTGCTTCAGAAAACATTACCTTATCCATTGAAACTAAAGAAAATTTGCCAATGACACTAAATATTTACAATTCCATTGGCGAACTGGTTAAAACTGAAAATAATTTACACAATCAGCAAATAATAAATATTGAAGATTTATCAAATGGAATTTATATTGTAGAAGTTAAATCAAACAAAGAAACAAGAAATCAAAAATTACTTATTCAAAAATAACAAATTTAAAAGAAGTTTCTTTAAAACAAAAAAACCGCTTTTGAGCGGTTTTTTTGTTTGTATTTTAAATCTTAAATAATATCATTTTCAATAATTTCAACAGATGTTTTTTCTTGGTACTTAACCACTACTTTACGTTTCCATCTACCAGTAAGATAATAACTATAGGATAAAATCATACCAACTCCCCACCCAATAGGAATAGCCCACCAAATACCTATTACACCAAATCTTGGAGCCAGAAAATATGCCATTGGAATTCTAACAACCCATAAAGCAAACAATGTAATAAACATAGGAATTAACGTATCCCCTGCCCCACGCATTACACCACCAATAACAAACATAGTGGAAAAAACAATATAAAAAGAACTCACAATAACAAGGTATTGGTAACCTACCTCAATCACATTTATATCAGTAGTAAACATTGCCATAATATACCTTCCAAAAAAAACATTTAGAATAGTAACTGCAATAGATACAACTGAAGTCATTAAGAAAGTAGCTTTTAAACCATTCTTCACACGATGAGGTTTGTTTGCACCCAGATTTTGTCCAACAAAAGCCGATAAGGCTGCTCCAAAATTCATAGCAGGTAATGAAGCCAAGGAATCCAAACGACCGGCTGCACTATAAGCAGCAATTACATCTGTTCCATGTTTATTTACAATACCATATAAAGCTATCATTCCTAACGCTACAAACGTTTGCTGAAAACCTGTAGGAACGCCAATCTTTATACTTTTAATAAAAATTTCTTTGTTAAACTGTAGCTTTCTGATATAAAGCTTTACTAAATCATTTTTACGATTCAAATATATAATCATGGTTATAAATGCACCCGCTTGCGAAATAACAGTACCCAAAGCAGCACCTTCCACTCCCATTTTAAATACAACCATAAACAATAAATCCAAAAAGATATTTACAACATTAGCAATCACTAAAAAATAAAGAGGAGTTTTTGAATCGCCCAGTCCACGCAAAGCTGCACTTGTTCCATTAAATCCAAATAGAAAGATAATTCCGGCTAAATAAATATTTATATAAATCTTAGCTTCAGGAATTACTTCTTCAGGCAATCCCGTTAACCTGAAAATACTTTCGCTAAATACAATGCCCAAAATGCTTATTACTATTGAAGCAAAGAAAAGGAAAATATACATGGTATCAATAGATTTGCGGACCTTATCAATATCTTTTGCTCCAAAATACTGTGCAATTACAATGGTAGAACCTGTAGCAATGCCTATTATCATTGAAATTAAAGCAAAAATGATAGGAAAAGAAGCTCCAATAGCAGCCAATGCAGTTTTCCCCAAAACATGCCCAACAATTACACTATTTACAATAGTATATAATTGCTGAAATACATTTCCCAACAACATTGGCATTGCAAACTTAAAAATCAGGCTTCCTTCCTTACCTTCCGTTAAATCTCTCATTTAATATTATTTCTGCAAAAGTAAGATTTTTTAGGTTTAAAGCGAGGTTGACATTTATTAATTAACTTTGTTTAACGATATTTTAAACAAGATTATGCATCAAAACTTGATACTATTTTTTAAAATAATGCTTACAAACATTTAAAAATTCATCAGCAATGAATTGGTTACAACTAATAATTTCTTTCCCAAAAATAAAGTTATTTCCTCCATCAAAATCATAATTTAATCCACCAGCCTGTTGAACTATAAAAGCACCAGCTGCAACGTCCCATGGACGAAGTCCGTATTCATAAAAAACTTCAAATCTTCCACATGCAACATAAGCCAAATCCACAGCAGCAGAACCTAACCGTCTTACACCTCGTGAATTTTGCAATAAATAAGTAAAGATTTTCATATATTCTGCTAACCTTGAGTAATCATAATATGGAAAACCTGTTGCTATCAGACTTTCATTGATGGTTTTATTTGTAGAAACATTTATTATTTGACCATTCAAAAAAGCATTACTCTCTTTCCAAGCATAGAAACACTCTTTTAAATTAATTTCATAAACTACACCCATGACAATTTCATCATTTTGCTTTAAAGCGATGCTTATAGCATAAAGAGGAATTCCATGTATAAAGTTAGTAGTACCATCTAAAGGATCAATAATCCAGTTGAACTCCACTCCAACTTTTTGTGAAGTATTTTCTTCTGCAATAAATCCCGATTCAGGAATCAGTTTAGATAAGAAATCTACAAGTTTCTTTTCAGAAGCTTTGTCAACATAAGTAACAAAATCATGCTTCCCTTTGGTTTCAATATTTTCTTCAGTAATTTTTCTGATTTCATTGTAGATAAAATCACCAACTAATTTACAAATAGCTGTGACTTCAAGACAAATATTTTTGTAATCCATTATTATTTTTTTCACAAAGGTAAGTTAGAAAAAGCAGAAATAAACTTAAAAATATACTTCTTTTCATTATTTGATTATTAATAATTATTGTATTTGAGTAAATATCAAAACTATGAAAATACTTTCGTTATTTAGTTTTCTCATCAATGCAATTTTTCAATAAATATACCTATTGTGTTTTTCATACCATCCACACTAAAAATAGAAACAGGCTATTTGTAAAATAACACTAAACATGATAAAAATAGAAAGTAGTTGGTGTTAAAATAGAAGTAGTCACTTTAGATGTGTGAAGTGGCTACCTCTAAAATAAAGTAATGCAAAACACATGTAAACTATCAAGTACTAAAATAAAGGTTGGTACTTTACAATTAAAAACTTATTACCTCAAAATACAACTTCATACCGTTGAAGTGTAAAGTATGCATTTGTTAAATACAACCAAGCACTTTCACAACGAAAACCTATCTATTTGAAAATACTACTAAGCACTTTACATTTTTAACTACCTTGCTATTATTTCCATACCTATGAATTTCAATGCAATATCATATATATTCTATTATAATAGTTAATAGTTTCAATATCATATATATTTATTGTGCAAAAGAAGAGGATTGTTTAAAACAAAAAAACCCCATCTTTCGATGAGGTTTTTTG
>JACABE010000055.1 GCA_013377005.1 Bacteroidota bacterium | reverse complement strand
TTTTTTAGACCTTTAAACAATCTAAAAGTAAATCTTTCCTAAATGCACAACGGGTAAATTTAATAAATTTGTAAGAAAATTATATACTATGAGTTGTGTTTACACAACTATTGTGGCTCATATAAAAAGAAAATAAAGCTCAAAAGTATGGATAATTGAGCTAAAAATACCTATCTTTGTGAGCTAAAAATATTGAAATGATAGATATACGATACAAATATATACTTGATTATATAAAAAAAGAAGGAGCATGTTCTTCAAAAGAAGTTCATAAAATGTTGATATTTCTGTTAGTTATGCAACGCTAAAAAGGATACTAACTAAATTAATAAATGAGAACTACCTTTCTACAATTGGACAAGGAAAAGCTACCAGATATATTATATCACCCACTTATGAGCTTATTCAAGCTATTGATATTGATAAATATTATGAGAAAGAAATTGATGAACGGGAAATAAAAGAAGAATTCAATTTTTCAATTATCACAAATGTACTTGCTAAACATAGCATTTTTACAAAAAATGAGCTTGATAAATTGAATAGGCTTCAGGCAAAATTTCAAAATAATATATTCAAATTATCAGAATATGAATATAAAAAAGAGTTTGAAAGGTTAGCAATTGATTTGAGTTGGAAGTCGTCGCAAATAGAAGGCAATACCTATTCGTTGCTTGAGACAGAAAGGCTTTTGAAGGAAAAGCAAACTGCAACAGGAAAGACAAAAGATGAAGCAAGCATGCTATTGAATCATAAAGATGCATTGGATTTTATTATAGAGCATCCGGATTATTTGTATCCATTAACGGTTTCAAAAATTGATGATATACATAGCATTTTGACAAAAGAACTTGCTGTGGAACGAAATCTTAGAAAAAGACGAGTTGGGATTTCAGGAACCAATTATCGACCATTAGACAATGAATTTCAAATATCTGAAGCGTTAACAAATTCCTGTGATGTGATAAATTCGAAGAAAAGTGTATTTGAGAAAGCTTTATTGGCTTTGGGTTTAATATCATATATTCAGCCTTTTTTGGATGGCAATAAACGAACCTCAATATAGTAAACTTCAATGCCAGTAATTAGCTAAAGGATAACATCACCCCATTCCTATTCACTAATAATTCTGACCTCGGTTCTACGGTTTTGTTGTTTGCCTTCATTGGAATCATTATCGGCAAAAGCTTCTGTATCTCCATAGCCTTTGGCTATAATCCGCTTGGCATCTATTCCCTTTTTTGTGAGGTAATTCTTAACACTCATGGCTCTTTGTTCCGAAAGCAACTGATTGGCAGTTTTATTGCCCACATTATCGGTATGTCCGGCAATTTCTACAATCATGGTGGCTTTCATTTTCAGTGCATCATATAAGTCATTTAATGCTGCAAAGCTCTCTGGTCGTAAGCTGGCTTTTCCTGTATCGAAGAAAACATTTTTAAGGGTAATCGTACGTGGCGGGTCGTATTTCAATGTAAGATTAAGGGTGTATTTACCTTCGCTTTGGGGTATTTCAAACTGCTGAACTTTTTCTTTTTCGTTCAGATTATTGTAATACACATCATATTTATCAGCTTTCTTGAGCAGGATAATAGATTTTCCAAGGGCATCGGTAACTATTTTAAATGTTTTGCCCGATTTGCTGCTGATAAAAGTAATTTCGTCATTCTTTCGGGGTTTACCATCTATAGAAGTCACCGTTACCTTAACCGTTGCTTCATCTTCAGCAGGAGTTGTGTTTTGTGAAAATGTATTAGTTGCCATAAGTATAAATATTGCAAACAAGCAGAAGATTGCTTTTTTTGAAAAGAAAGTATTCATCGTAATAAGATTAATTATCCTGTAAAATTAATCAATATATTGACAACGCAATACCAAAGGATTAATTATACTATGGTTTTTATTCAGCAAGCAAAATAATCAATATAAAAAAAGCCATTTCCAATAATAGGAAATGGCTTTTTTTAATGTTATGTAATAAGCTTATTCAACAACAAATTTTGTGAAAGCTTTACCATTTTCATTGCTAATAGTTAGAATATAAATACCAGCTTTTAAATTGCTAATATCAATAGTTTTATTTTGAGCTCCTTCATTCACATTCATTTCAGAAGACAAGACCTCTGCCCCTACTATACTGGAAACAGAATACTTAACATTACCGGAAAGTTTAAAATCACCTGAAATATTAAGTTGGTTATGAGCAGGATTAGGATAAACATTTAATTGAGCTGCCACTTCATTTTCCTGAATACCTACATGTTGAGCTGTATATTTTACTTTCCAGCCTAAATCAGTAGAGTCTGCATCTGTTACAAAAACTAATAGAAAAGCGCCCGAAGTTGAAGTTAATGTTGGAGGCAAAGTACTGCCTGAAAAAGTTCCCAAAACCGAAGCTGAAGTAGTTTGTCCGTCATAAACAGTCAAAAAATCTTTGTTTAATTCTGTCCTAAATTCAAGAAATGAAAGAGTTAATGTTTGAGTGGTTAAGGTATCAGGTTTAATCAACCATTGACAATTTGTATTATTTTTATATTGATCAGTATAGCTACCATCTGTAAATGTATAATTTTGAGATGTATAAGTCTTATTAGGAATACATAAAGGATAAGTATCCAAATCAGGCACAATATTAAAAACAGCACCTTGATTTTGAGTAAAGTCACCATTACCAGAATTTAGACTACTTAAATAGAAATAACCATTGCTGGTACCGCTCCATCCCCAGTTAAAGTGAAAATGAGTAGGAGAATTATATCCATCACATACCCAAGCATGTCCACCAACACTACCACTACCACTATAAACCAATGGTTGATGCATATCAAGGTTTTCAACAACCATATTTCTCCATACATCATCAGCATAATCAGAACGACTTGCAAAATTTACATATCTTCTATATTTAAAATTATCATATAAAATATTAGGGATCAATGATGTTTGAGAACCTGATTCTGTAGGTTGATAATCCATATCAACGCCAACTCCACATTGATAAATAAGTTTAGCTATTGAATTACGATTAATTGTATCAAAATCAAATTGATCAGTAGTAGGTCCCATATTAGCCCAGTTATAGGTTGTGTTACCATAATCTGCAGTAAGAATTCCAAATGCCGGGTGAGAATATGAATGCGTACCTTTGCCTTGTTGTGGATAACTGTAATATCTCAAAACCTGAGCCATAGCAGTAGCAACACAACCTGTAACACAATGACCTGAAGGACCTGTTGGGAAAGCAGGACAATAGTAATTGTAACCACCTTCTTGACTCCAAAATGTAGTAACTAAAGGTCCAATATTATTAGTACTTTTTATATTATTAGTTGATTTTTCGTTTGAAGTATAAGAATTCCACGCATTAACAACTTCTTGTTTTACAGAAGATTTTAAATGAGATTCAGAAGCGATGCTATTAGCTAAATTTTCCATCCACCAATCAAATGCAGGAACTTTTCCTTTTGCTGAAAATGAACTTTCGTTAGAATAAGCCAATACAGGATAAATTCTATCATCAGCAGCAATTACGATATAAGAATTATCGCCTTTAAAAACATGCATTAAACATTGGCTCTTAGTAGCATCCAAAATAGCCTCATAATTTGTATTAAGCTTACTTGAATTAATTTTTAGCTCGCGGCTTAAGAAATTCTGAGCCACAAGCTGTGCTTTTTCTTTCCCTACTGGTCCTGCATAAATAGCAGTAATAAAAAGAGAAAAGCAGATAAATAAAATACTTTTTTTCTGTAAAAAATACATAGCTTTCATAAAATATAAATGTTTAAAAATAAAAAATATTACGATTATAATTAACTTATAATAGACCAAAAAAGAATTAAACGTTTGAAAATAAAACTATCAAATGTATCTTCTTTATATTATAACACCTTGCAAAGTTATATTTTTTTTTAATAATTCGACATCTTTTTTATTAATATCTCTTAATTTAAGTATAATTAGTTTTCGCTTGATAAATAATAGATACAAAGATATCCTAATAAATATAAAAATGACACTAAAATCAGTTAACGGTTAGTTGAAAAAAGTTAACGGTTACAAAACTTCTAAATCAACCCTCAGATTCTCGATAATAAATGCTTGCCTATCGGGTGTATTTTTCCCCATATAAAACTCTAATATATTTTTGATCGAAGAATCTTTTTTAAGAATAACCGGTTCCAATCTAATATTTTGACCAATAAAATGTCGGAATTCATCAGGAGATATTTCACCAAGACCTTTAAATCTGGTTATCTCAGGATTTGTTCCTAATTGCGAAATTGCATTTATTCGTTCTTCTTCCGAATAAGAATAAATAGTCTTTTGTTTATTGCGAACTCTAAATAAAGGTGTTTGCAATATGTACACATGACCTGACTTTACAAGTTCAGGATAAAACTGCAAAAAGAATGCAAGCAAAAGCATACGGATGTGCATACCATCTACATCAGCATCTGTTGCAATGACAATATTGTTATATCTTAAATTTTCAATATCTTCATCAATATTTAAAGCAGATTGTAATAAATTAAATTCTTCATTTTCATATACCACTTTTTTTGTTAAACCGTAACAATTCAAAGGTTTACCCCTTAAGCTAAAAACTGCCTGAGTAGTTACATCTCTCGATTTTGTTATTGAACCGCTTGCAGAATCTCCCTCAGTAATAAATAAAGTAGTTTCCAGACGTCGCTCATCATTGCTGTCGTAATGTAACCTGCAATCTCTTAGTTTCTTATTATGCAAACTTACCTTCTTAACGCTATCTTTGGCAGCTTTTTTAATATTGGCCATCTCTTTACGCTCTTTCTCAGATTGCATAATTTTCCGAAGCAATAATTCAGCAGTTTCTGAATTAATATGCAGATAATTATCAAGATTGCGTTTCACAATATCCATAATATAATTCCTAACCGTTGCACCGTTAGGCTCGATATACATGGATCCTAATTTTGTTTTTGTCTGAGATTCAAAAACGGGTTCTTGTATTTTAAAACTTAAAGCTGCTACTATAGAACTACGAATATCGCTGGGTTCAAAATCTTTTTTATAAAATTCTCTGATGGTTTTAACAATAGCTTCGCGAAATGCTGCTTGATGCGTACCTCCTTGTGTGGTATGTTGTCCGTTTACAAAAGAATAGTATTCTTCGATATATTGGCTTGTACTGTGCGAAAAAGCAAATTCAAGATCGTCTTCTTTAATATGAATAATAGGATAAGTAGTAGAACCGTTGATATTGCTTTCTAATAAATCGAGCAATCCGTTTTTAGCAAAAAATTTATTACCGTTAAAATTAATGGTTAATCCATTATTAAGATAAGCGTAGTTCCATAATAATTTATCGAGATATTCATCGATAAAGTGATAATTTCCAAAAATCTCTGCATCAGGAATAAAGGTTATAATGGTTCCATTGCGTAAATCTGAAGCTTGTATTTCAAGATCTTTTGTTACAACGCCTTTACTAAATTCAACTATTTTGGTTTTTCCTTCACGAATAGCTTGTACTTTAAAATAAGACGTCAGGGCATTAACAGCTTTAGTACCCACTCCGTTTAACCCTACTGCTTTCTGAAAAACTTTTGAATCATATTTAGCGCCTGTATTAATTTTGGATACACATTCGATTACCTTACCCAAAGGCATGCCACGGCCATAATCTCTAATAGTAACTTTTTGTTCTTGTATTGTTATTTCAATGGTTCTGCCAAAGCCCATTACAAACTCATCAATAGCATTGTCCACTATTTCTTTAACAAGCACATATATACCATCATCCTGAGATGCACCATCACCCAACTTGCCAATATACATACCAGGACGAAGCCTAATATGCTCATTCCAATCCAACGACCTTATACTGTCTTCGGTATATTCTGCTACCATTTTTTATTATTTTGCACAAAAGTAAATAAAGTGAACGTGAGTTGATAAAATAATAATATTTTTTTATCAACTAATATCTGTTTAAAAACACTCAAAAGTTTTATCTTTAACCTAAGAGATTATTTAAATTATTAATTCTAAGTACATGACAAAAAATTGCAACAAGATTTAAATTCTTCTAATTTATTACT
>JACABE010000054.1 GCA_013377005.1 Bacteroidota bacterium | reverse complement strand
TTGTAAACAAAGATGCTACCGAAGAAGGAGAAGTGGAGATTGCTTTGATTTAAATTACTTAAAAAAAATACATTTATAACTTATTGCCAATGACGTAAAATAATCCACAATATCTACATTCATTCAACCATTGCCGTGAGTAGGATAAGGGAAGCGGCGGTTAAAACAACAAAATTTTTAATAATTTTAAAATTTTAAACTAATTTTGAAAACAATATGAAAAAGTTATTTTTAATATTATTTATAGCGGTTATAGGATTAACCGCCAACAGTTACGGGCAGGGGGGGTGTGAAACCGCCTTAATTATCAATCCTACCGATTCAGTACAACGAAACGTAATACCTGTAAATGATTCAGTTTATTGGGTTAAGTTTGTTGCTACAGATACTTCAATACATATAGGTATGCAAACTATATATAGCGATACCAATTTTGTAAATCAAATGACATTGTATTATGCACCCAACAATTGCGATGCTTATACACAATTAGCCAGTATTAATGGTATATATTTACATTATGGAAATCTCATCATAGGGAATACCTATCTTATAAAAATACATTATAACGGTAGTATTTTAAAAAGTTCACTCGCATATTACAAAGGAATAGATAAAGCTTTAGGAAAAGGTTTACCAGACCCAAATATATTGCCAAATCTACCTAATCCAATCTGTACAGGAACCTATATTCCTTTTACAACAGATTGGAATACTACTTTTTATGGTATAATGATGTCCGTTCCGTTGTATTATTTGTGGAATAATATTCCGATTGGTGTTTACTTTTATCATCCTCTACCGTTTGCGATTTATTGCATTGCTACAAATTCTCAAGGAACTGCAGATATAACTTATCAGGGATATGTTACCTCTAATACTCAATTTGCATTTAGCTCGACAAATTGCAGTACTTATAATTTTACAGGAAGTACTTGTATAAATCCTTCACTTTTAAATTTATGTACTTTCGATTACGACTATGGAGATTATACATCTCATGGAACAAGCTTGAATTCTTCACATACTTATACTAATTCAGGTACTTATAATGTAACATTATGTATTACTTTTAATCCTGTACTTAATCCATTTATGTATCCTCAGCAAACATGGACAATTCCTGAGTGTATAAGTCATCAGATATCTACAACAACACTTCCTCCTGTACAGTTTAGTTCAACAAGTCCGCAAACAATAGCATGTGGAGGAAACGTTACAATGCAGCCAAGTGTTCCGGGAGTTACTATTGTTTCATGGCAATGGACTTCAAATAATACAGGAAATACAGTGTTAGCAACTACGCAGAATTTTCAGGTTTCTCCATCAGTTAATACCACATACACAGTTACAGCAACAGATACAAATGGTTGTGCAACGACAGGAAGTTTTACTGTAAATATGTCTCCCCCCACTTCCCTTACCATCACTTCTGATTGGGGAGGAAAGCCTTGCAGTGAGGGGGTAAGCTTTACTTTTCCATTGCCGGCTACTCCAGGAATTACTTATACATGGATACTTCCTAACAATGCAACGATTGCTACTACTACTGCAACTAATAATATTACCGTTAACTGGAACAACGCAGGTATTGCTACCGTTATAGTAGAAGGCAGAAATGCTAATGGTTGTCTGGTATATCAAGGTAGTTTATTGGTTAATCCTAATCAAACGCTTTGTACTGCCACTTATGCTATAAACAATTTAAATGCTACACAAATAAAAGCTATGTTTGGCGGTGTATCTACCATTACTACCACACAACCAATATTAATTAACGGCATCATTACAATTAACGAAAATATTAATTTTGATGCCTGTACCGATATTAAATTAGGGCTCAATGCCAAAATTAATGTAATGCCGGGTTGTACTTTAAATATTTTAAACGCTACCCTGAATGCTTGCGATTGTCCTTGGGATGGTATTTTTGTAGAAAGCTATGATGCCAGATTATACATTACCAATTCTTATGTTTCGGGTGCTAAAAATGCAGTAGTTTCCAGTTACGATGGAAAGATAAACCTTTACAATTCTACATTTACCGATAATCAATTAGGCGTTTGGATCAGAAAATACAACCCTGTACCTATGCAGGATCACAATGGAAATATTATTCCTCCTGCTGCTCATAGTGCCTATATTGCTAAATGTCTCTTCAGTTCAAATACTAAGCATTATCTAAAGGGAATAAGAATTGATACTGTTTATAATGTTACAATCGGAGATGTGAGCAATATTACTAATAGAAATGAATTTTATAAATTAGAGAATGCAATTACCTCTAATTTTTCTGATGTTACTATTTATAACAATTATTTTAATAATTGTGAACGCTCTACTGAGCCTAACCCGTATTACTGGAATTCGGAACCTACAGATGCTGCAATTTTTATTAAAAGAGCCTATGGTCAGGGAATGTTGCCCAATTCTGCTATAAAAAATGAAGTAACCATTGGTGGTGCTGCTACCAATCAAGCCAATACTTTTTATCTGCAAAATGTGGGTATATATGCTTACCTTAGCAGTGTATATGTGCGTAACAATATCTTTACCGATCAACGGTTTTCTGCAATTCATCTTAAAGAATTAAATAAATCGGAGATTAGTTTCAATACCATTAGCATGCAAAATACTACCTGGGCTACCAACAATCTCTACAATTCAACTATACTTACCGAGAATGTTATGCCACTTACTTATGCCGCAATTAATGTCAGTAGCAATACTATTAACAACACCCGCACAGGTATTAATGTACGCAATTGCAATGGAGATGGCAGTGTTTATAATTATTGCAATATACTTACCAATAACATCTTTTTCTCAAGTACAGGTGCCGATCCATCTGTTGCTATTAATGCTTCATCAAGCCAATACAGCCTTATCGACCAGAATTATATTAAAAATAATATGACAACAATACCAAACTACGATAGAATGCTGGGGATAAAATTAGCAACAGTGCAAAATGCCACCGTAAAAAGAAATCAGATGATACGCTTAAGCAGTGGAATATGGGGTGCCGATAATTTATTGGGTACACAATTTTTCTGCAACGATTTGGATAAAAACTATTATGGATTTTATTTCTTACCAAGCTATGCCGTTATAAGCAATCAGGGTAGTGCATCTTCTGCTTCTTCCAATTACTGGTACGACAATGTCTCTTATCCAACACCCGAAATGAGAAGAATGGGGGGTGGTATTGTGTTGCAAGGAGGTAATATGGTTAACTGGTATCACAAGGGTGCTTTCAATTCTATTCCTAATATCCAGAGTCCTTATATACTACAAAACAATACACATCCATTGTTTAACAAAATATACCCTGTTGCCAATATACTATTTGGTAATAGATGCAATATCATAGCTCCATTGATGAATAAATCGCAGGAACGTCAGGAAGAAATGGGTGCCATTGTAAGCGATACCACCGATTTTCAGGTAAATCCGTTGGAAAACGAGTACTATGCCAAAGATTTTAGCTATCGGAAATTAGACGACCATCCTGAATTACTCAGCATGAATGCACCTGACGATAGTGTTTATCAAAACTTTTATTACACCATCAAGCAGCAGGGCATTGGTAAATTTGCCGAAGTAAGCAAATATATCAACAATCAGCAATATGCTGATGCTGCTCTGCTGAATGAAGCCATTGCACCTATAAACACCATCGAAAGCCAAAAGAAAACAGTAAACGCTATTTATTTACAATGCATTGTAAATAACAAACCCATCAGCACTACCGATTCCTTAACTTTACTAAATATTGCCATGCAATTGCCATTTATGGGTGGCGAAGCAGTTTATTCGGCTCGTGTTATCTTAGGTTTAGATCCGGCTAATTTAAAATTGGCATACTCCAAAGGACCACAGAAACAACCCATTTCAAGTGTTGAATCTGAAATGGTGCTTTTATACCCTAACCCTGCATCAGATATTGTAAATTTAATTTTTAATTCTGAAACAGAAGGAAATACTGTGTTTGAGTTATATGATATAAGTAGCAGAAAACTACTTATGCAAAATATACCACCTAAAACAATAGAATATACAATTAGCTTAATAAATATTAAGTCAGGTATATATTATTGCAGAATATCTAATAACAATAATAACGTATTGCTGAAAAGCAAACTAATTATTACTAACAAATAATAACTCAAAAAGGGAATAATAAGTGTTTTACTTGTTGTTCCCTTTTATTATTTATGTGCTATGAAAAAACTGATTGTATTTTTGCTTATTCAAATAGTTACTATTGGTTTTGTTTTTCCTCAGTTTATCAATCTTGTTCCTAACCCAAGTTTTGAAGAATATACTAATTGTCCAATGAACCAAGGAGAAATTTATTTCGCTAAAGGTTGGTTTAATGGATGTTGGTATAGCCCTGATTATTATAATGCATGTGCAAATGCGAGTAATATTATTTTTGGAACTCCAATAAGTCAAGCAAACAATTTTCAAATACCTAAAACAGGTGTAGCTTATGCGGGGATAACTTCATATGATTATTCATTAAATTTCAGGGAATATATAGCTATTAAAATGTCAGATTCATTAATAAAAAATCATAAATATTGTGCAAAATTTTATACTTCTTTTGGTGCTACTTCACATGCAGTAGATTTATTTGGAGCCTATTTTTCTCTGGATAGTATAATATGTAATAATGGTAATTTATTTAATAAGACACCACAAATTTGCAATCCTAATGGGAAAGTGTTAATAGATACTCTTAACTGGATGAAAATATCCGGAAGTTTTATATCCGCAGGAGGCGAACAGTATATGTATATTGGTGATTTTTACCCTGATTCACAAAATACAATTTTCCCTTTTAATTTAAGCTTCCCTAATATAATAAGCTATTATTATATTGACGATGTTTCTGTTTGTGAATGTGAAAATTTAAAACCTAAATTTAATAAAGACACAACCTTGTGTTTCGGGCAGCAATTGTTATTAAAAGCAAACATACCCAAAGAAGCCGATAGTGTAAACTATACCTGGCAAGATAGTAGTAAAAACAGTACTTTTCTGGTAACACAACCTGGTACCTATTGGGTAAGTGCATATATAGAAGATTATAAAATAACGGTATGCGATAGCATAACTGTAAATTATGCAGATTGTACATCACCTACGCTATGGATACCCAATAGTTTTACACCCAATGGTGATGGTTTAAACGATAAATTTGAGTATGCCAATGCAGAAAACTACATCATAAAAACCTATATTTACAACCGCTGGGGGCAAATGGTATTTGAAGGAGAAAATACTAATTTTTGGGATGGCACATTCAATGGAAAAGCAGTACAATTGGGTGTTTATGCCTATAAAATAGAAGCTATGGATCGGATAGGAAAAATACAGAAAGTATATAGTGGAAGGGTTACGGTGGTTCAATAACCTCACCTAAAGAGGACTTGGGCAACAAGAAATAAAGGATGTTACAAATTTAACTTTTTATACTCTTTAAATAATGAAACAAATAATACCATCTTACACTCAGGCGAAAGCCTCCCCTTCGGGGAGGTTTGGTGGGGTAGTTATCTTAGGTTTAGATCCTGCTAATTTAAAACTGGCATACTCCAAAGGACCTCAGAAACAACCTATTTCAAGTGTTGAATCTGAAACGCTGCGTTTATACCCTAACCCTGCATCAGATATTGTAAATTTAATTTTTAATTCTGAAACAGAAGGAAATACTGTGTTTGAGTTATATGATATAAGTAGCAGAAAACTACTTATGCAAAATATACCACCTAAAACAATAGAATATACAATTAGCTTAATAAATATTAAGTCAGGTATATATTATTGCAGAATATCTAATAACAATAATAACGTATTGCTGAAAAGCAAACTAATTATTACTAACAAATAATAACTCAAAAAGGGAATAATAAGTGTTTTACTTGTTGTTCCCTTTTATTATTTATGTGCTATGAAAAAACTGATTGTATTTTTGCTTATTCAAATAGTTACTATTGGTTTTGTTTTTCCTCAGTTTATCAATCTTGTTCCTAACCCAAGTTTTGAAGAATTTTCACAGTGTCCAACGACAGGTATGGGTGAAATATATTTAGCGACCCCATGGAATGCTGCCACAGCTCCAGGAACTGGCTCTTCGGATTTTTATCATGCTTGTAGCTCAGATATAGGTGTCATTTCAGCATTTCAGGTACAGAATCCAAGAACTGGGATTGGTGAAGTATGTATAATATTAATGGGTGCTTTTCTTGATAATTATAGAGAATATATTGAAGTGGAATTAAAAGATAGCTTAAAAATAAATAAAAAGTATTGTGTTAAATTTTATACTAGCCTTAGTAACTATGCAAGTTACGCTATAGGAAATATTGGAATGTTTTTTTCTCAAACGAAAGTAATTCAACCAAACTATTCAGCACCAATATCACATTTGCCTCAAATAAAAAATACAAATGGTATTATAAAAGACACTGTCAATTGGGCAAAAATAAGTGGTGCTTATACTGCATTAGGAGGTGAAAAATATATTGTAATTGGTAACTTTGATTCATTAATAAATACAAATTATTTAAGTAATGGAGGAACAGGCAATTCTCATTACTTTATAGACGATGTTTCCGTATGCGATTGCGAAGATTTAAAACCTAAATTTAATAAAGACACAACCTTGTGTTTCGGGCAGCAATTGTTATTAAAAGCAAACATACCCAAAGAAGCCGATAGTGTAAACTATACCTGGCAAGATAGTAGTAAAAACAGTACTTTTCTGGTAACACAACCTGGTACCTATTGGGTAAGTGCATATATAGAAGATTATAAAATAACGGTATGCGATAGCATAACTGTAAATTATGCAGATTGTACATCACCTACGCTATGGATACCCAATAGTTTTACACCCAATGGTGATGGTTTAAACGATAAATTTGAGTATGCCAATGCAGAAAACTACATCATAAAAACCTATATTTACAACCGCTGGGGGCAAATGGTATTTGAAGGAGAAAATACTAATTTTTGGGATGGCACATTCAATGGAAAAGCAGTACAATTGGGTGTTTATGCCTATAAAATAGAAGCTATGGATCGGATAGGAAAAATACAGAAAG
>JACABE010000053.1:2841-7116 GCA_013377005.1 Bacteroidota bacterium | reverse complement strand
CCATCAGTAGAGGCAAATTTACCGATATGGTATGTAATAAAAGTACTAGCAGGATCCCTATAGTAAATAATAGGGCCAGAAGTAGGATAACCAATGTTAGGGCAAGAACCACCCGCATTGCTCACCTTTATATATCTAATATCGGTAGTCACATCAATTCCTGGAGTATCAATTAAGCTAGCTTGATTACCAGGAGGATTTATATTTGTAATACCAGCAGGAAAATACATGTGCCATACATTAGTTCTATCCATTGTAGCTCCACGATAAATATCTAAAACCGACCCAGTTTTATTTTGCTGATATACGACACTCGCACTGGCCAAATTAGAAGCACCAATTTGAGAAATAAAAAAGACAAAAATGAGAACAAGAGGAGTAAAAATAACTTTTTTGTAAATACCAAGAAACCTTTTTACGAAAAAATTATTTACTACTTTTTTCATATTAAAATTATACAATAATGGAAAATGCCTCGTCAAATAAAACTGGGGATAACTCGAAGGCTGAGAGGCCGGAGATCCTGAGCTACCAAGCGAAGGATCGTATGTGCACATCTACGCCGAGGCGTAGATGTGCGGACTTGGGATTTTATGAGTTTTACATATATCAACCATGGTTGATATATGTAAGTGGTGATTTATTTAATAAGATGAGAATGTGATGAGGGCGGTGCGGGGGGTGGAAAATTGTGCTAGAATATTGAAATATGAATAGAACATGGCTTATCGTATTTGGGGACTTTCTGTCATTTGCTATCTCCTTTGTATTGCTTATTTTCATACGCTTTAGTGCGGGGAATTACCTTGCCGCTATAGACCTCCACATGGTGCCATTCTTGATACTTTACTTGTTCTGGGTACTGATCTTCTACATCTTTGGGCTTTATGACCTGGTGACTATTAAGCCGACTATTCCCTATTTGAAAAGATGGGTATTGGCTATTCTGTCTTCTTTCATTGTGGGGTTGCTACTTTTCTATTTCGCTCCTATATTTGGGATTTCGCCAAAAGTAAATCTACTCATCCAAGTGGCGCTGTTCGGAGGATTCTCCTTCTTGTTCCGCAGAACAATCTATGCGCTTTATGCGAAAGGAATAACACAGCCGGCTGTGCTCGTCGGAAGCTCTAGCTACCTGGCAGAACTGGCAAAGACGATAGAGGCCAATCCGCAGATTGGCCTCCGTGTGCTCAAGCATTTCAAAAATACTTCGGAGATTGAAAAGGACTTGATAAATACGAAAAACTTGATAATCATTCTTGATAAAGAGATAAATGAATCTGACCAAAGCATTTTAGAATTTTATAAAAAAGGAGTGGAAATCATCGACACAGCTAAGGCTTACGAGAAATACTTATTCAAAATACCCGTGGCTTACATTGATATGGATTTCATAATTGAGAATATAGATATAAATAAAAACATACTATATACATCTACTATATTCATAACTGATAGACTCTTCGCTATATGCGTACTAATAATAACTTCACCTATACTACTCGTAGCAGTAATCGCAAGGCTAATAGAAGACGGCAGGCCTATATTCATAAAACAAAAGAGAGTTGGACTAAATAACAAAGGGTTTGATTTATATAAAATGCGAAGCATGGTGGCACTTTCGCCTGATGGCTCGGCGGAAACAACTGGCGCCGTCTGGGCTACGGGAGCTATGGACCCAAGGATCACACCTGTGGGCAAAATAATCCGCAAACTACACATTGATGAGATACCACAGATGATAAACATACTGAAGGGAGACCTAGCTCTCGTAGGGCCACGCCCAGAGCGCCCAGAATTCGTAACTCCACTTGAAAGCAAAATCCCCCACTATAATCTCCGCCACATCATCCGTCCAGGATTCACCGGCTGGGCCCAGATAAAATATAGGTATGCAAGTACAGTCGAGGATTCAAAAGAGAAATTTGAATATGATTTATACTATATTAAAAACAGAAATATCTTTATTGATTTCGGGATAGTTTTAAGAACAATAATTATAATTTTTACGCATTAAATAATTGATATGACGGTGAAAAATAAAAAAATCATAGGATTTACTTGTGGAGCGTTTGATCTGACTCATGCTGGCCACTATCTAATGTTTGGAGAAAACAGAAAAAAATGTGATTTCTTAATAGTAGGACTTCAAACAGATCCTTCAATAGATAGGAAAGAAAAACATAAACCAATCCAATCTATTAAAGAGCGTCTAATCCAACTTAAAGCATGCAAATATATTGATAAAATAGTAATATATAAAACAGAAAAAGACCTCATTAAATTATTAGAAAAAATTAAGCCAAATATCCGTTTTTTGGGTATAGATTGGAAAGGAAAAAAATTTACAGGAAAAGAATTACCTATTAAAGTAATATTCAATACTCGTAACCATAATTATTCCTCAAGTAATTTGATAAAAAGAATATCCCGAAAAATAATATAATTATTATTTTATATTATTGTTAATTAAATCTGCATATTTTTTTACAGCAAAAGATACTTCATATTTTAATATATCAGACTCCTTTATCTCTATATCTTTTTTACTATCTAAGGTTTCAATTATAGCTTGTGATAATGCCTTGGGGTTTGAGACTTGTACCAACATACCATATTCACCATTATTTAATATTTCCCTAGGACCATCTGGACAATCAGTAGACACAATAGGAACACCAATAGCAAGAGCTTCTATCAAGACTGTTGGTAATCCTTCATATAAAGAAGATAAAACAAAAACATCAGATTTCTTAATATATGGAAATGGATTTTTTGTAAAACCCATAAAATCAATATCATCATAAATATTTAATTCTTTTGCTTTTATCTCCATCTCATTTTTAAGTGGTCCATCACCACATATAATTAATCTTATAGGACGATCTTTTTTTATATATGACATTGAAACCAAAAGAGTTCCAACATCTTTCTGATAATCAAATCTCCCTACTGTTATCATAACAGGAATATTTTTATTATTTAAAAAAGGATGATTGACTGTTTCATTTATTGATAGAAAAAAATTTTCATCTAACACAGGATTATTAATTACACTGATTTTACTACGATCAACTCCGGAATATTTTGACATACTATCTGCCGCACCAGAAGATACAGCGAGAAGAGCGTCTGCTTTTCTATAAAATGTATATATAAAAGCTTTCATTATAAATCTTTTTATTGGACTTAAAAAACTTAAAGATTGAGCTAAATTAATATGCTCCGAAATAATACATAGAGTTTTTCTTGATAATCCAGATATCATCAAAGAAATAACCGCAATACAATTAGCATGAAAAGATAAACTTAATATAGCATCTGGTTTATTTGTCTTTAAGAAATTAGCAAGTACAAATACACAAGAACTTGTCCTTTTTTTATTAAAAGAATGAGTTTTTATATTTTTAGATAATTTATCTGAAAAATCTCCATCAAAACTAGGCACTAATAATGTAACATCAAAATTTAAAACAGCTAATCCATTAGTAATATTAGATACCACACGTCCTACTCCACCACTTAAGGTAGGAGTAAAAATAATTAAGGATTTCTTTTTATCGTTTTGATTTTCTAATGATTTCATTTAAAAGAGAAATTGTTAATAATCCATCTTCAGCCTTAACGGGAACAGGAGACCCAATAAGTATAGAATCTGAAAATTTATCTATAATTAAATCAAGTCCAAATAAATGACTTCCTTTTGTGAACCTTTTTATTATCCAAGAAATAAATTGACTCCAAATTTGTTTTTCGGCTAGAAAAACAGAACTCATTAAATAATACGGAGTTCTACTTCCCTCTTTAGGAAGAACAATACAGATGTCTCTAAATATATCTAATACCAATGTTTTATTCTCACAAATTGCAATGATAAACCATTCTGAAGATGGTGTACCATATAAAGCAGTAATATGTCCTGCTCCATATTCACCCATTACATCTATTTCATATTGCTGAAAAATTTTATTTTCTTCATTTCTTTCTGTATAAAAAACATTTTTAACAGAGCATATACCTAAAAAATTTTGCATTAAATACATTAAATGAGGTCCTTCATCAAAAAATAATCCTCCGGGCATATCTTCATACCATGATGGTAAATCTCTCTGCCAGCTACTCCATTGAACGCCATTTACAGACAATACCTTCCCAGCACTTCCACTTTCAATTAATTTTTTAGCCTTGGTCATTGCTCTAGCAAAAATAAAGTTATGAGAAGGACATAAAATCAAATTCTTCTCTTTTGCTAGAGATACTATCTCTTCCGCATCA
>JACABE010000053.1:1993-2831 GCA_013377005.1 Bacteroidota bacterium | reverse complement strand
GTTTTTCACACAATACATGAATTCCTAAAAGAAGTGCCTTCTTTGCTATTTCTGCATGAGTTTTAGGTGGAGTACAAATTACAACTGCATCTATCTTCAAATCAAATAATTCTTGCAAATTATCACAAACATGAATACCCTCATATTTACTTGAAATTTTTTCTGCACTTTTTTTATCTAGACTATATATACCTTTAATTATAACTTTCTTGTTTTTAGAAAGAGCTGGTAAATGACGCATACGAGCAACCCATCCACTACCAACAACCCCAACAGAAATTTTTTCTTTTTTATTATATTTTAATTTATCATCCATATATTTATTATTATATCACATAAGAAATGTGCCCTTAAAAATCCCAAAACCTTTCTTAAAATTACCTACTAGAAACTGTCTTAATACCCAACCAGAACTTGCCCAATAAAACCAAATTCTTAAAAATAAGCTAGGATTCTTAAATACTGATTTAAATATTACTTTTCTATTATATCCTTCTTTATACCCCATCATAAATAATCCCTCCCTAGTAACAAAACTAGGATAATGATAAAGTTCAGCATTAGGTTCTATTATAAAATGATAGCCCTTATTTTTAGAACGTAAACAAAAATCCACATCCTCGAGAGCTGTTCTACCTCCAGAAAAAGTTGAAAACTTTAATTCCTTAACTTTTTCTAAATTATATGAACACACTCCTCCATGAGCATAATATCCTAAAGCAGGTTCTTTAATCTCTTCATCCCAAATTTGAAAACCAATTTTATTTACATCCCAAGAATACTTAGAATTGATACAAAAAAATGTATTATAAAACTTTTCAAAACCATATCTTTTTCT
>JACABE010000053.1:0-1983 GCA_013377005.1 Bacteroidota bacterium | reverse complement strand
AATACAACATCATCATCAAAAATAAAAAATATTTCACTATTAACCAATTCAATAGCTTTGTTTTTTGATTCTGATAATCCCTTCCTTTCTATTTGGTGATCTTTTTTATAATAAATAAAATTTATATCTTTAATTCTAAAATCATTTTTTAAAACATTCACCGACTCAAATGATAAATCTCCATCATCAATAATTACAACCTCAAATGGCTGAATTGTTTGGTCGAGAATTGAACTCAAGCATTTTCTTAAATCTTCTTCTCTATTATATGTCGGTATAACAATACTAAATTTCATAAATTTTAATATACTTCTTAATCATATCACTGAAAGATGAGAGATGTTGGCTCTTGGGAGTTAAATTCATCGTCTTTACTAATCTTAAAAAATCATCTTGATTATTAACTTCGAAACAATTATCTTTCCCTACTATTTCCTCGTTGCCACCTACACGACTGGCTAAAGCAGGTATGCCAGCCCTTACCGCTTCAATGAGACTAAGTGACATACCTTCAAAAATAGATGGCAAAACAAAGAGATCAAAAGCTAGAAGATAGTGACTTGCATCTTTTAGTTCACCAAACAGATAGACTTCCTCCTCCAAATCAAGAGATCTTATAAGAGCTTCATACTTTGCTCTTTCAGGCCCCTCTCCTATCAATATCAATTTGGTATTTGGCTTAAACTTTTTAAAATCTTTATGTGAATTTATTAAAAATTCGTAATTCTTTGGGTATGCAAGTCTTCCAATAGAACCATAAATATATGCATCTGATAAATTAAGTCCAAGCTTATCCCCTAAAAATTCTCGTGAATCTAACTTATTTATAAAATAATTGTTTGGCAAATATATTCCATTATAAATAACCTCCCCTTTTTTAGCTAAACCTCTCTCTATTGCACTTTGATAATTCAACTCACTTACAAAGACCAAAGAAGTGAGTTTCTTCCAAGAATATTTAAAAAATAAACTATATAAATATTTTAAAATAAAATTCGTTTTATAGTTCTTGTCTAAAAATGATAAACCATGAACAGTAAAAATTATTTTTGGTTTTGGATTAAGGAAAGATAAACCCCAAACTCCAAAGAGTGCATTCGAACTGTTTAAATGGACAATATCAAAGCCTTCATTCTTCACATAGTTTCTTAACTCCATTATAAATTTAAGCATTTGTAGTGGATTATAACTACGCTTCAAACTTTTGAAACGATAGAAAGGAACATTTATCTTTGAGAGTTCTTCTGGCAGATACTGCCCTTCTCCTCCGGCTACAACGACATTCTCACCAGACTCTTTGAGTCCTCGTGCTAGATTTAGGGCAAAAACCTGTGCTCCTCCTATCTCTGCTTTTGTAATAACTAAAAGAATTTTCATTTAATTTTTTTATTTTTATTAAAAATCATCCATATTGGAGCCACAGAGTAAGCTACCAAAGTCGCGATGGTTGCTCCTACTAATCCATAAATTGGTATTAATATAAGATTTAAGACAATATTAATTATCATCGCTAATAAATTAATTTTAAAAATCAATTTAGTCTTATTTTCTGCCATTAAATGATAAGTAATTCCAGACCCCAAAAATAATCCAATGCTTGACCATATATAAACACGTAATATATAAATTGATTCTATATATTTAATTCCAAAAAGTAAATTTATTATAGGTTTAGATAAAATAACAACGATGATAGAAAGCAATAACCCCAAAATACCTAAAAAGTAATAAAAGCTTTTTAAGCGTTTTTTGTATATATAATCATCAGTTTTTTTAGCATTAATTATAGCTGGGAACAATGATCCACAAATTATTCCAGGTATGAAATAAAAAATTTCTGTTATTTTTACGCTTGCAGCATATATCCCAACGGCAGCTTCCCCCATCATCTTTCCTATCATAACTTGATCAATTTTTAAATAAACAAATGCAGCAGCAGAGGATAACATTAATGGCCAAGAATCATGCCAAATCTTTTTAGCT
>JACABE010000052.1 GCA_013377005.1 Bacteroidota bacterium | reverse complement strand
ATTAACATATTCATTTGTAATTCAATTAATTATGTGTTTTGTCATCTACTAAATAAAACAATATAAATTCCACACTAAAGACCGATTTTTTTAATTAAGTATGTATTTTAAAATTCTTCAGAATTATCTGAAATAATTGATATCTCATCTAATAATCAATTTGATAATTTATTATTGTGGTTTAATATAGATTCTTCCACGAAGATTAACAATGCAGAGCATTGACTATAGTTTCAATTGCTTTAAAGGATTATTACATTTTATAAAAGTTTTAATAATATATTTATTTTTAAGTTTTAATTTTGCAAAAAAAACACTGATGAATTGGTTGACTAACTTATTGTGGAGCGAAACAGTAGCTCATACTATTTTAATTTATAGTTTTGTAATTGCCTTAGGCATTGCTTTGGGTAAAATTAAAATTTATGGCATTTCACTTGGGATAACGTTTGTGTTGTTTGCAGGTATTATGATGGGGCATTTTGGTTTTAAAGTGAATGCCGAAATGATTGATTTTATTAAAGAATTTGGACTTATTCTTTTTGTGTTTTCAATTGGATTACAGTTAGGTCCCGGTTTTTTCGAATCTTTTAAAAAAGGAGGCATTACACTTAATTTATTGGCGTTAAGCATTGTTTTTTTAGGAGCTCTTATTACTATTGTTTTGCATTATGTAACAGGAATGCCTATGTCTGTTATGGTTGGCGTAATGTCTGGAGCAGTGACTAATACGCCTGGGTTGGGAGCTGCTCAGCAAGCTTTAAAACAAGTATCAGTAAGTTTACCTGAAACTAATCTGCCAAACATTGGATTGGGATATGCTGTTGCCTATCCATTTGGTGTTGTCGGCATTATTATTACTATGCTTTTGTTGAAAAAATTAAGCAAAATTAATATTCAGCTGGAACTAAAAGATTATACTCATCTAAATCATCCTACAGAAAAATTTCCTGAAAAAGTTTGTGTAAATGTAACGAATCCAAATCTTTTTGGTAAAAGTATTGCCGAAATATCAAGATTATTTGATGCTGAAATTATTGTTTCCAGAATTTTGCATGAAGGTGTTTTTTATACTGCAAAAGCAGATAGTTGCATATATAAAAATGATATTTTATTAATTGTCACACAAACGCATCAAGTAAACAATGTAATTATTCAATTTGGTTCAGAAAGCGAACTGGGGATTTTCTCTGAATCGCATCTGTTAAAATCAAAACAGGTATTGGTAACCAATCATCAGGTGATAGGTAAGGATTTGGGCTCTTTAAAACTGCGCACAAAATACAATATCAATATTACCCGGATTTATCGATCAGGAATTGAATTGGTTGCTTCACCTCAACTGAATCTGCAAATGGGTGATAAACTTACTGTTGTAGGCGATGAAGCAGCTATTGATAAGGTGGCTTTGATAATTGGAAATTCAATTAAAAGAATGAACGAACCTAATTTGGTTCCTATTTTTATCGGAATACTTCTGGGTATATTATTGGGAAGTATCCCTTTTACTTTTCCTGGAATTCCCAATCCGCTTAAATTGGGATTAGCCGGAGGTCCATTAATTGTTGCTATTCTTATAAGTAAATACGGACATAAATTTTCAATGATTTCTTACACCACACCCAGTGCCAATCTGATGCTGCGCGAAATAGGTATCGTTCTTTTTCTTGCCAGTGTTGGAATTAAGTCTGGCGAAAAGTTTATACCTACATTGATGTCGGGCGATGGTTTTATTTGGATGGGCTATGGTGCAGTTATTACTTTGTTTCCTATCATTATCGTTGGTTTTTTTGCACGAAAAGTATTAAAAAGGAATTTTTTCGAAATATGCGGATTAATTTCGGGAAGCATGACCGATCCTCCTGCTTTAGCTTATGCCAATAGTATTGCTCAATCTGAAGCACCTGCCGTAGCTTATGCAACCGTTTATCCTTTGGTAATGTTTTTAAGAATTTTATTGGCTCAATTGTTGATTTTGTTTTTTGTATAAAACAGGAAAGAGATAGTTTATTTTAGGTTTATTTGGACAAATTTAGCTTAATCCTTATCTGTTTTCGTCTATTTGTCAATAACACTTATTACTATTTACGTTACCAAATACTATCCTCTTCGGCTGATTTCTTCCAGCTTTGTTTTATCAATGATTTGAATGTTTTTCTCGTCTAATTTTATAATTTCATCTCTCTCGAAACTTTTCAATATTTTTACAGCACTTTCGGTAGATGTTCCTGCAAAATCAGCTATATCTTTGCGACTTAAAAGCGGAAAAATGGATGTTCCATCGTACATTTCTTCGTTTAAATATAACAAAGCATCAGCCATGCGGCCATTCATTTGTTTGTAGATAATATTTTGCAATGCTGTAAACAGGAAGTTATTTTGTTTGCAATAATTTTTCAGGATTTTGGTGGCAAATATTGCATTGATTTCTAATATATGTAGCATAACTTCTTTTTCAATCAGATATACCCTGGTATCGGTTAGAGCTGAGGCTGAATAATTGAAACGATTTTAGTTATATATTGCCGAAAGTCCAACAAATTCGCCGGTTTTAAATATTCTAAGGTTATGACTTTTGGTAATATCTCCTTCAATGTATTGCTTAACTACTCCGTCGATGATAAACAAAACATAGGAAGCAAAAGCACCTTGTTTGGTAAGGTTTTCTCCTTTGCGAAAAGCAACCATGGTTTTGCTTTTTCTAATAAATTCCACTTCATTTTCAGCCAAATATACAAAACAGGGTGCCGTAATATCGCATTGAAATGTTTGATCTGATTCGGATATAATTTTCATTTTTATACTAAACTATTTTTTACAAAGATATAGAAAAACAACAAATAAGTTGAGCCAAATCAATCGCAGTATTGTTATATAAACGAACAAAAATAAATTTAAACAGCAAAACAGATATAACTTTGCAAATCAATCACTCAATTACTCAGTAATTCAATTAATCAATTAATCAGTTAATAAATCATGAAACATATTGTAAATACTGCATGGGCAGGTAAAATGAAATTTGATACAGAAGTAAACGGACATCATATTATATTAGATGCAGCCGAAGATGTGGGTGGCGAAAATGCTGGACCTCGTCCGAAAGCATTGATGCTTTCGGCATTAGCAGGTTGTACAGGAATGGATGTTGTTTCTATTTTAAAGAAAATGAAGGTAGAACCCGAATATTTCAATATCAAAATAGAAGCAGATTTAACTGAGGAGCACCCCAAGGTTTATTCTAAAGTTCATATTATATATGAATTTAAAGGAAAGGATTTGGAAATAAAAAAACTACAAAAAGCTATTGAGCTTTCGCAGGAAAAATATTGTGGTGTTTCGGCTATGTATAAGAAAGCAATGGACGTAAGTTATGAGATTGTTGTCAATTAGCTTGTTTTAATTCAAATGTTTTCGTTTGATATTTTTGTAAATATATATTAACAAACTTTCTGTGTTTTTAATGCTTGTGCAAAAACAAGTGTCATAAAAACACGTATTTTTGCCATCCGCGCAAAAAACTTATGATAAAAACAAGTGGAAAAGGGGTATAAAATAATAGAATGAACTTGTTTAAACAGGTTTTTGGATTTTGAAAGGGAATAATTTGGTTCGGATTAGTTTATAAATAATCAATGTCAATTATATTGTCAGACGGATAGTTGAATTTTGAAATTAACTCTTTCTTGGTAAATGATAATCCTTTTGGATTGATAATTAATTCTAATATTTTGTCAATATCTTCGCTTTCCTTATGCAATTTATTAGAAATAGAATTACATAACTCAATGGTAAAAACATCTGATATTGAGCCTGCTAATAAATAGCCTGAATTAAAGCATAATATTTTGTTTAATAGCTTTTTAAATTCTAATAATCTTTGAAAGATAAATACCAGCTCTTTTAAATGAATTTGATTGGATAAATGAAATTTGTTAGTATTATTATCAACATAAACATTTATGAACTTTATAGCTTTGCTATACTCTTTAATTGCTTTGAGTTTAATAAAATTTCCAGCTAAAAAAGATTGAATTGAAATACTTTTCTGTTTAGTTTCTGATGAAATGATATTTTCATTTTCTTGTACTAAAAAAACCTCCATTAATATTTCAATTTGTTGAAATTTGATATAACGAGGAGGATTTGCTTTTAAAACATCATTATTCCAATCTGCTGAATTTGGAGTCATTGCAATAAAATCGATAACCTTTTCAAATAGATCTATTGCTGTATATACTTTTACTTTTTTCATATCATATTCAAAATACTTTCTAAATCATAAATACCAAAGTAAATTGGTGTTTTAAGTATTGGCTTTATTATTGTGTCTTCAAAAAGCCCAGAAATATCAAAATCTATTTTATAATTTTTACGACCATATTCAAATTTCTCATACAGAGAATATTCAAGGATTAATTCATCTAAAACATAAGGTTTAAGGTCAGTAAATTGATTATCTATATAATGTATCAGATGACTGTCTTCAAATAAAGTATGACCTGCTATATTTAAAAAAGATTTAGAATTGCTCATAATATAAGAAATACCTAATCCTTTGTCGCAATCCACATCAAGCGCCATGTCTTCAATTGTTTGACCTGAAAGTTCAACATATTGACTTTTAAATGAGCTTAAAAACGGCTTTAATTCTTCTTCCGCTTTTGAATGACTAATATAAGATTTACCTTTACTTTCTAATAATACATCAATATAACTTTGATAATAACTAAAGGCTTGTTCTCTTGCAATTATTGGATTTTCATCTTTAAAAACTTTATAAACTTCAATTAGATTTGTTTCGTCTTTAACTGTTCGAAACATACGTCCACTTACTAAATAAAATAATTCCGGTTTGTCCATATTATTATGTTTTTATAAAATTTTGCTCTGTGTTTTTCTAAATACACATTGTGTTTTAAAGTTAATTTATCGGATAAAATACAATCATTTCTAGAAATATTTAGCTTTCCTAAATCATCTTCAGATAATAAATCGGATATAATTATCATTCCAAGTTCTTCAAATGTAATCAGATAATTATTAAAAAGATTGCCATAGTTTGGAGTCAGCAAAAGACCATTATACAAATCATACTTTTCATTTTCATCACATTCATTCCATGGTTTTATATGTGATGCAATTAGAATATCAATATTTGAACAGCCTGTAAAAGCAAATTAATCCCAATATTTAATTAGCTTGAGTCTGAATTCTGCTTGTTTAATTTGATATTTGCTCAGAATGATTTTTTGTTCTTCAGTTAAATCTATAATTTGTTTGATTGATTTCATAAGTTATTTAAGATAAATCCTTATATTTCTTTTTATATAGATTCTCTAATTTATCCATTAATTGTAAAGAAATGTTTGATGAAATAATATTCATTTCCTTTTTTAAGTCTTCTATTTCTATTTTATCTAAATAATCAAGTCCAATAAACAAATTACCAACCATAGAAAGTTCATCCCTGTTTGTTAAAGGAATTCCATTATTTATTTCTTTTAATTTGCTGTGTATTAGACCAAAAGTCGGAAGATTACCCTTTAAATTATACAGTATAGTTTCAAAAGGAATAATATGATCAATTACAACATTTCTCAATTCACTGGTTAAATGTTCTCTTTTAATATCCTCTCCTGCAATTGGAGTATGTAAAATAAATCTTTTATTTGCTTTTGTTATAATTTGAATGTTACCATTTTTTTTAATTTCTAAAGTCTGTAACTCAGAGAAGTTTATTACTTTATCTTCTGTATGAATTTGAATATTATTTATTTGTGAATTAATCCAATTATCAAAAAAGGATCTATCATAAGTGTAAAATATTTTTTTCAAGAGACTTATAGGGAAATTTAGAAATTCATAAAATCTGTCTTGAGTTATTAATCTGAAAAAGAAATTTTTTCTAATATATTCATTAGAATATATGTTTATATTTTCTTGAAATTCAATCTTTTCAATTGCTTTTTTCTGTAATTCGCTCTTTCCAATTATTTTCTTTTTGGTTCCTTGATGTAAAAAATTTTCTTCTAAAAATTTTAAATAATTTTTAGATCCAAGTATAGCCCTTGGCATGTGATTACTTTTTGACAAACTATATTCCTCAAATGTAGTGTTTTTATTTTTTAAATTTGTTTCTATTTCTGTAATAGCCTCTTTTATATTATTATTTTCAATAATAAAAGGATTTTTATTAAAAGAAATTGCATACTCTACAGCATATTCAGAAATATTTGAAATAAAAACGTTTCTATCTTCTTTAAAAAATTTGGTATAATATGATGATCCTAAACGATCACTGTTTAAAATATACCAATCAACAAATTCTGTAATTAGATTTTTTTTCATGATTTTTTAATTATTATTTTACATCCCAAAGTTATTATTATTTCAATTGCAAAATCAGATTTTACAAAATATATTTTTCTTAAAGAGCCTATTTTTGTAAGTGTATATAATTAGTGATTTTATAATCTTCGGTCTGAATATTATCAATAATTACCTTAAATGGTTTTCCTAAAACTTGCATCATTCTCATATTGTTTAAAGTTCCTTTACTTTTACCATCCCAAATCATCAATCCTAAATCTGCATCGATAGACATTTGTTTGTCTTTGAGTACAAATAATTCCCTGCCTTTTTCATTGTTTAATGCTTTAATATTTACTGTTGTCCAATTTCCATATTTATTTCTAATGATTTCACCAGCATAGTAAATCACAATATTTTCATATTTATTTGCAGCCAAATATTTTTGTACACTTAAATCAACACCAAAAGCATCTCCAATCAATATGGTTAAGCCATTTTCAACATAATTGTTTATTATTTCTACTGCTGTTGTTGGTAATTTTTTAATACTAATAGAACCCGAAATAAAGACTTTCATAATTAGTTTGTATTTATACTATTACATTGAATATTTGCTAAAGCAGCACTTGTTTTCCTAGTGATATAAGGTCGCATTATCAAATCAATCTGAGATTCTAATGTAAGAACCTGATTAGTAATTTTAATTTCTTTAATATTGTTAGACTTTTTTATAAAATCTAAATATCTTAAATCTATACACTGTGAAAATGCAATAATGTCTGTTTTCAATTCCTTTGTAACAAAAAAGACTAATTGAATTTGATTAGATGAATCAAAATTCTCTTGTAAAAAAGATACACCAATACATATTTCATTGTTATATTGAAATTTAACCCATCGGTCTGCTAAAAAAATTACTTTTCTCATTTTAATAAATATTTATTTATATTTTATTATATATCCATTTTTTTTCAAAAACATAAACAAGTTGAGAAGTTTATAATCATTCCAAATAACTATTTATAATAATATGTAATTGATATTAAGTTATATATTATTGAAATTTTGTGCTATTATTAATAACATTAATGATATTATAGCAAAAATAAATTGAGAAATTCCGACTAAATTATTACTTGTTAAAATAAACGTTGTCAATGCTCTCTATATAAAAGTCAACGTACCAGTAAAATCGTAAAAATTTGGAGTTAAAATATATTTTTTTCAGTTTAACATGTATAATTGGACGCATAAAGACATATCAGTGCTGTTAAAAGTATCTCAATCGATACTATCATAGCTTCTACAGAATCTTTTCACACAGTTTATTTTTTACACTCTAATATAACGCAACATAATTACTCATATATTAATTTTAACCCATTGTGCATTTAGAGAAAAAAAGTAAAAAAAGTTGTTCATTGAATTATAAAAATTCGTATATTTGTTTAA
>JACABE010000051.1:2490-7861 GCA_013377005.1 Bacteroidota bacterium | reverse complement strand
ATTATCAACCTGATCTATTAAATCATTTCCTGTTCCAAGTTCTTGATTTAATACTTCATTGTATTTTGTTTGATCTTTACTTAGATAAGGTTTACCTCTAACTCCATATACACAAGGCTCATATACTTTATTAAATGCTACCCCAGGTGTTGGGTTCTGATTATTTTTTAACCATAAACATACTCTTTTATTATCTAATCCAGCTTTCCTATATACATCTTGTATCAAGCCGATATAAGTTTGATCACAATAATAGAAAACATGTGTATTGGGGTTAGATATAGTAAGTCCTGCGTCTAAACTATCTTTAATAAATTGATTATATACATCAAATGATCGAGTATCATTTACATTACCCCCGTAATTTTTCTGACCCCCAATTCCGCCTGCATAATTTATATCGAGATTATACACAGGATCTGAGTAAATCATCGAAGCCCTATTGTCACCAAACAAATTTTGTAAGTTTTCTTTTTTAGTTGAGTCTCCACATAATATTCTATGTGAACCAAGTTGAATAATATCTCCAAGTTTAGTAACTGGGTTTTTAATATTTTTGATCTCTTTCTCTACATCGCAATCATCCTCAACTACTTTTTCTTTTTCATTAAAGAATGATGATAATTGAATTGGATCGAATCCAATATCCAAAAGAAGAGGCATATCAAATGACTTTAGTAATTCAAAATCCCAATCACCACCCAATGCATTACTTGCTATTAAATACCTCTTTGATTCTTCTTCTGTTAGTTTCCTATTCGGAACTCTAACATCTATAATCTCATCACCACGACCAAGCAATTGCATTGCTTTAATTCTTTGGTGTCCAGCAAGAATTTTCCCATCAAGATCAATGACAGGTATTTCGACCAAATTAAATCTTTCTAAACTCTTCTTGAGATCAGACATTTGTTTGCCTGATATTTTTCGAGGATTTACCTCTTGGGGAACAAGATCAACGATTCTTTTTTGAACGGTTGACCAATTTAATGGAGTATCCATATTTATATATAGTTATCTAGTAAAAGTAGATCCTATATAACTATAGGTTTCAGTTTCTACTCACCGAATGATATATTTTGTGATAGCATTTTTTTGGGTTACTATCACAAGCCCTATATAAACAATATATCAGTTATACTTTGATAATCAACAATAATTACAAATAAAACACCAACACGTAACTTTTTTAAAAGACTGGCAAATGAGGGCAAAAAATCATACACATAAAAAGGGCTTAATATAATTTCAAAATAATGAAAGTTTTGCACATTTTGTTAACAGTTTTATAACCAGACTACATAGTTACAACTCTGTAAAGCATGATATAGTTAAAATATTATAAAATGTAAATATAACTTAATAATATGGCTGACAAAGAAAAAAGAAGTAATATAGCAATCTGGAAAATAGATAAAAATATAGATCAATTTATAGGTAAAAATATTAATGAAATAATAGACTCTATTGTTGAAGTCTTTAACAAAAAAAGAAAACTTTATCCTGTTAAAATAGCAGTTGATTCGTATGATGGTAAAAATATGAAAATATTTTATTCTATTAGAAAGTCGCCTGGGTGGAGTATGTTTTTAAGTTGTTTAATAAAAGATGATTTATCTGAAGGAGAAAAAGATGATATTTTTTCAACAATGAACAAGGATGTTATTTTGTTCATTTATGATGATAAAGATATTTTTTCAATTACTGGTGGTTCTGGTTACAATATAATACAAAGTTATATAGATGAAAGATTTCCATTTGATATTGCAAAAAGATTATTAAATGGAGAATTTAAAAGTTCAGAAGTAAGAGATTTAACTGGTTCAATATATTCACAATCAAAAAACTTTAGAAGAAATTATAATTTTTCAAAAAGAGAAGCCTTTGGAAAAGTTTGGAAAAAACTTACTGGAAAAATAGATAGTAAGATTTTAAGAGATAGTTTATATATAAATTTTTCATCAGGAAAAAATCAAAAGAAAGATTTTAATGCTGACATTAAGTCATCTTTTACTTTTAGAAAAAGTATAACTTTTGATGAAGTAGTAAGTATAGTAAAAGAAATTCAAGCTCTATTAAATAAAGAAACAACACCAGAACAGGATAAAATATTTGGATTTTTAGATACTCTTAAAGAAGTTAAATCAAAAGAACAAAAGGAAATATTGAGAGATGTTTTAATAAAAAAAATATTTGATTTTATAAAATCTAGTAATAGTGAATGTGATTCTCTGGATTTTTGTCATCCAAAAGAAATAGTAGCATTTCTTTGCGGTTCAAATTATATGATAAATGAACAAATGAAATGGGATGATTCACCGTCAGCTACTGAAGTTTTATTAAAAATAAGAGATAATTTTAAAGAAGACAATTTTGATGATTTTAAAAACAAATTTTATCATTTGTATCTTCAATTTCAAGATAATGATGATTCAGAAAATATAATTGATAATTTATGGAAATATTTTCATGGAGAAGTTGAAAAAGGTAATAAAAAATACTTTTTTATTGACGGTAAATGGTATGAAATAGTTGGAGATTTTTTAAATAGACTAAGAGATGATTTTTGTGATGAGGTCTTTGGTCAAAAATCTATTTTAATATCAGATATTCCATATGTAGACTGGGGTTTAAATGAGGACGAGGGTTCTTTTAATAAAAATCATATTGGAAAATCTAATTTTATATTTGGAGATAAGATTTTTTATAAACAAACCGATAAAGGGAAGATTGAACTTTTTGATTTAATATATATAACTGATGATAAAATATATATAATACAAGCAAAAGAAGGTTTTTCAGCTTCTGTTAGGGATGCTTGTTCTCAAATACAAATGTCTATTGAAATAATTGAGAATATTATAGATTCAGATGATCAATCTATTCTTAGTGGGTATTTTAGTGAATTAAATGAGAAAAATAATAATACTTTAAATTATAATGATTTTATAAATAATTTAAAAAACAAAGAAAGAGTTTATGTGTTAGCCTTTTCTGATAAAAAAGATTTTACAGAGGAAAATTTTAGAAAAGATAAATTTCCTTCAGAAATAGCTAGATTTGAAATATTGGGATTGCTGCATGAATCTAGGGGTAATAATGTATCCTTTAATATATGTCACATAAAGAAAAAATAGTTTATGGAAAAACATCTCAAAGAACGACAAGAATATGTTGATCGTTACGACAAAATTACTGTCGATCGTTGTAGGTGGGCAGAAAAAGCTATTACTGCTGACTTTGTAAAGAAACATTTAAAAGAGAGTAAGGATGAAAAAGAATGGGTAAGATCAGCAATTGCTTTTAATAATCTTCATCTATATTTTATGATGGGTGAAATGTATAAAAATAAAGAAAAGACTATTGCTAAGTGGATGAAAGAAGATGAAGAGCATGATAATTACTTTGAAAATGCTGAAGCCCCAAAAGATATTTTATGTTTCACTTGTAGTAGAGAAATGTTTGTCACTCATAAGCAACTTGAAACTCGCTTAGATAAACCAGACCGAGTGTTATTTGTATATGATTGTACACTAGGTCATATTCCAAGACGTTCTTTCTATGATAACGGGGAAGAGTGGCAATATAAAAAACCATTATGTTCTAAATGTAGTAATCCTTTTGATATATTAGATGAAGACACAGATGAATTATGGAAAACTATCTCTACTTGTTCCAAATGTGGAAATACTGAAACTAGTGAAATAAAAAAGAAGATTGAGGAAGAAAAACCAGATCAAGATTATGGAAAAGATCGTGCAAGGTTCTGTTCTAAAAAAGATGGTGAAAAATATGTAGATTGGATGAGAACCGCAGATAATCTTAGTTCATATTTAGAGAAACAAAAAGAGAAAGAAAACAATAAGGAGTTATATGAAGCTGTAAACAAAATAAAGAAACTAAAAATTATAGAGTTAGAGCAATTACTTGCTCCTGTCTTTGAAGAAGCTCAATTTACTAAACTTCAATTTAAAGATCCTCAAATTACTAAAGATGTAGTAGTTCCATTTACTGTTCATGATATTAAACAGGGTAGAGAAGACAGAGTTTCATGTCTTGATTTGCAAAGTGTTATAAAGAAGACCTTAAATGGTACCAATTGGAAACTTATGAATGAAGGTGTAAACTATCGTTTGGGGATGCTTGAGGGTCGCCTTAAGGCTTATGAGAAAGAAGAAGACCTCGTTAAACTGGTAGTATAAAAGTATGCATAAATTATCACAATCAACAATCGAAAAATTAGGGTACTATGTCTATTCACTTTCTGATCCACGAACAGGTAGTATTTTTTATATCGGTAAGGGTTGTGGTAATAGAATTAACCAGCATTTAATTGGTGCTCTTAAAGAAAAAACAAAAGAAACCGAAAAGATTAAAAAAATTAGAGATATTCAATCTGCTGGGCTAGAAGTTGGATTAGTTATTTTAAGACATGGTCTTACGGAAGAAGAAGCTTTTCAAGTAGAAAGTACCCTTATTGATTTTGTTGGAATAAAAAATCTTTCAAATATTGTATTAGGTCAACATACTTTTGATAAGGGAAAAATGACGTTAAAAAATATACAAATTGAATATGAAGCACCCGAAGCAGTTTTTACCGAAAGAGTTATGCTTATTAGGATAAATAAACTCTATCGTTATGATATGTCCGAGAAGGAATTATATGAAGCAACAAGAAAAGATTGGGTAGTTAGTTCTTGGAGGGCGAGAATAACACCAATAGTTTGTTCTGTATACGGTGGAATTATCAGAGAAGTGTACAAAGTTCATAGATGGACCCCATCCTCAAAAGTTTTAGGAAGATGGATGTTTACAGGAGAAATTGCTACAGAAGATATAAGAAAAAAGTATATTGATAAGTCGGTAAAGCATATATTCAAACAAGGAAGCCAAAACCCCATTAAGTATGTTTAATTTTTTTACTAAAAAAACAAATTTTGATGTGATTAAATCTATTTTGATTGATCATCTAAAACAACTCCAAGATAAAAAGTCCTTAATTCCTGAAGATGTTTATGATGTAACAAAATTTTCAATAGAAGAGTTTATTAGTATATTTGAATCTATGAATATTCTAGTGGGAAAGAACGATTTTGAGGGATGTATAAAACTATCTAGATCAATACTCGAAAATTCAATAAACCTTCAATACATATATAAGGAAGACACAGAAGTGAGAGCTAAAAATTTTAAGTTAACCCAAGTTAAAGGTATGACAAAAAAGTTTGAAGCATTAGATCAATATACACCTGAAGCAAAAGAAATGTATGATTTTTTAAGAGAAAAATTAAAAAACTATAAAAAAATTAACATCATTGAAAAGTTTAAAGCCGTAAATTCAGAAGCACTTTATCTAGAATCATATCAAAGG
>JACABE010000051.1:0-2480 GCA_013377005.1 Bacteroidota bacterium | reverse complement strand
TTAATTTTTCTGAAAAAAGACCTTTTGTGGAGAATTTGAAAAGAATGGTTAGGGCTGATACTTGTATTATTACACTTATGTCTTTGGAAGCAGTTTGCACTAAATATGATTTAGATGGTGAGGTAATGGTTATTGAAGATTCAGGGTATAAGGGTACAGTTTTTTTTGCAACAAATCCAAAAAAGGAAGCAAAAAATATGGAAATGCAAAAATAATTTAATATGACTAAAAAAAGACACCATACAATTCCAAGATGTTATTTAGAAAATTTTACAGATGAAAATGGGTTTGTTTGGGTGTTAGATACTAAAGATAATATTTTTAATATAAAGCCAGAAAATGTTCTATTGGAAAATCATTTTTATACTATTACTTTAAAAAATGGAGAGAAAAGCCTTGTGGTAGAAGATACTCTTGCTAATATTGAAGGGGCATATATTTCTATTTTTGAAAATAAAATTAAAAATAATCTTTTTTTGAATGATGAAGAAAGAGCTAAGGTTTCGGTTTTCATAGCGGCATTATTTTTAAGAACAAAGTCTCACAGGGAGGATCTCAGAAGTTTATTTAGTCAACTTAAAAATTCCATGGTTGACTGGAAAAAACAATTTGAAAGCATGAGCGAAGAAGGAAAGAGAATATTAGCAGCAACTCCATCTTCAGGGAAAGGTGAATCTATTAAAATTGAAGATGTGGATAATTACTTGGATAATTTAAATGAATATCATTCCGTGAGTACGATTGAACAATTACCGGGAATAGCTCAGATTATTTTTGATATGAAGTGGTCTGTTTGGACAAATAAAGATAATAAATTTATTACAAGTGATAACCCTGTAGTTTTACTAAGGCCTGAATCAATAAAAAAATATGGACCTAATGCTTTTGGTAGTAGGCCTGGATTTTTATATAAAGATGTAGAGTTAACTATCCCTCTTTCAAAAAATAAATTACTTTTAGCAGGATGGTTATTAAATGAGGATTCTTATGTAAATGCTCCTGATGATATGGTTAAAGAAGTTAATCATAGAACAATAATAGGTTCATCTGAAAGAATCATAACTAAATCTAAAACAGAAGCAGAGGATATAAAAAATAAATACACTGAAACTGCTTATAAGAAAAATATTTCTTAATAAAGGTCGAAATTATAAATAATAAAAGTAAAAAAATATGGCAGATGATAAAACAAAAAAGAAGGAAGATTCCAACCTGATTAGTTTTAAAGAAAATTACGAAGTCGACTATGCGGTTAATCAACTTAAAAAGCAATTTCCTGATGAAAGTAAACAGGATATAAAAGAAGCTCTTTTTGATGCTGCAAAAAAAGTGAAGCCAAGCGAAGGTAGAAAAAAGATCATGCAGTTAGCATGTAAAAATCTTAAATAAGTTACTTGGTAAAAGTATTAAAGTAAATAGGGTTTGAGTGTTTGATACTATCATCAGAATTAATTTTTTATCAGGACTGCACACACAATAGGGATTGAAATAATACACCTTTTGAATAAATACCGTATACTCTACGGTATTTATTTTGTAAATACACATACTGTCACTTTTGTCACTTTTTAAGTCGCTCGAGACGCGTCATTGTGATATCATAAAAAGGTTTGAAATGACCTTATGGGGTAATGAATTAAAAGGTTCTAACCCGATACGGCCAGCAAAACTTTTATGAAAGAATTTACTTATAAATTTAATGAAGGACCCTTATCCTCAGTAGGGGAACTTTTGGGTGATTGGAATACTGGGAACTGTCGTAGGGTTGTTCAGTATTATACATTTTTAAAAAAGAAAATCTTTTTAAAACCAGAAGAAGTTTTGTGTCCAGAAGCTTATAATAATACGGGAATTTTTATAATAAATGAAAATGAGGAATTTTCTATTTCTAAATTAATTGATGGAGATATTATTTATGCAGAAAAAATTCGTAATAAAGAAGGAGAATTAATAGATAAAAGTTTGAAAACTTTCCCTAGTAAAGATGATTATATTATTTCTCTACACACAGCAATTTTTACAGGAGAAAAGAATAAGGAAATTTGGCATGCAACCGCAATAGAAGGCTCAAGTTGCACTTGGTCTTTAGAAAAGTTTTTAAATTATTATCTCCCCATAGCAGTTAAAAGGATATAACAATTTAACCTTTGTTGTAGATAGGGGCTAAGCCCCTATCTAGCTTTATTTAGCCCTTATATTTTCTCAGTTAGGGGAATTGGGTATTGTTTTGATATAATAAACTTATGCTTCCTGAACAAATTGTATTTATCGGAGTTCTGATTAGTCTCACCCTTACTTTTTTCTATGCCAGAACTATTATTTACGGAACGACAAGGCCCAACTTGATATCCTGGTCTATTTGGGCACTTGCACCACTTATCGCTGTATTTTTACAAATAAAGGCTGGAGCCGGTCTTTCATTTGTTTCTTCTTTCATGTCTGGTTTTGGCCCATTACTCGTCGTTATCATTGCTTTAATT
>JACABE010000050.1 GCA_013377005.1 Bacteroidota bacterium | reverse complement strand
ACCATTAATACTAAATACAGGCAATACATTGATTTGAATTGAATCAACTCCACTACAACCTGACAAAGGATTGTTATAAATACATTTTAACCAATAGGTTCCTGCAGTATTAAAAGTAATATTTACATTTGGAGTATTCCTGTCAGCTTTATTAAAAGCATACATCCCACCAGAAACATTCCATTTGTAATAAGTGCCAGGTAGCCATGGTAAAGAATAAGAACCAGAAGAACCAACACATATTGTTGTAGGTCCACTTATAGGTAAATTTGGATACAAAACAGGTACGTTTAAGGTTGTTGCTCCGGGGCAAGTAGATGTAGAACAGCTTTGAAGCGTTACAGTAGTTGGAACGGTATAGGTGTTATTCCATTTAATTTTGATACAATTGGTTCCTAAACCAGAAATAATAGTTCCTCCGGTTACACTCCAATTAAAAGTACCACAAACCATTGTTGTACAAAATGAAGAGGTATCTCCGGCACAAACGGTTCCAAAACAACAATCATAATTAATGACTGGTCCATTTCCACTTAAAACTACAATAGTTTTTGAAATAGTATCTCTACATCCGCAAGGAACAATTTGCTCGCCGCCTTGTGTGTTAGGAATAAGTTGACCTGAACCCATATCAATAGCTGTTAGAATTACTTTGTATGTGCCTGGTGTCGAATATGAATGATCAGGAGGATTAGCAAGATTAGATGAGGTTCCGTCGCCAAAATCCCAATAATAAACACTTCCACCTAAAGAAGTATTGGCAAAATGCACAGGAGTGTTTTTACAAACAGTATCGGCAGATTTTGTGAAGTTAGCTTTAGGTCCATCAATCAGACAAAAATCTCTGGTGATAGAATCAACACAACTTCCACCTACGGCCAGATTACTAATAACTACTTTTATAGAACCGGAACCACTTGATCCCCATATAACTGTTAAAGGGTTACCTGTAAAAGAAACAGGAGTTCCTCCCGTAACAGTCCAGGTATAGGTAAAAGTTGGATCATTTGGATAAACAGTATAAGTATGAGGTGTGTTTTTACAAGCAGCAGCTTTTTGTGCATTACCAGCTGCTCCATCAGGAGTAGTTTGTGGGTGTGCACATGCACCTTCAGTCGGGCAAATTTCAACGGCATCTTTTAAAATGAATTCAGGACAACAAGCCTTAGACATCATTACGATGTTGTTATTTTTATTAATATTTATTCCATTTTGTAAAGGTGATGAATACAGCATATTAAAGCCTATTCCAGAAACATGTTCTGTAATAGCTACTTCTTTTTCAACAGTTTTATTTGTTGTTAAATTTAGCCTTTCAATTAATGAATAGCCTTTTGAATATATTGAACTAGTTCCTGTAATTAATAGAACAAGCAACAATATTCTATAAAGTAAATTTTGTTTCATTGTTTTAAAAATATTAGTTTTCCTACTCTTTTGGCTTTTCAGTTTCGCCCCGTTTTTTTAAGTGGTTTCTGGACTCCAATTCTTATTTTTTATAAAAATTTTAATCCCGCAAGAAAAAATACGTATTCCCGAATTTAAAGCTTGATTAAATTCATCTTTAAAATCAAATAAAATAGTATTTCTAAATGCGGTTTAAAGTAAAAATAGTTTATAATTAAATAATTGAACATTCATTGTTTTTTATTGTTATAAAACATTCGGTTATCAATTATTTAAGAATAGTTCTATTGTTTGTAAAACACTTTTTTTAAATAAGTTACTAATTGTTTCGGAGATTTGGAAAAAATGGATATACGAATGTTTTTGAAATTATGAAAATAAATATTGAGCTATTTAGAAATCAATTACAAACTCATAAATATAGCGAAAGCAGTATTCATTCATACATAAATTGTATTAAACAGCTAAAGCATTTTTTTCAAAAATATGAATCGAATGCTATAACTATAGAATTAATTAAAAATCATATAAGTTGGTTAATTCAAGAGAAATCAATAAGCCAATCTTATCAGAAACAAATATTATTTGCAATACAGAAATATTTTGATTTAGTACTAAATAAGGAACTAAATCTATCTGCAATTTACCCTAGACGCCTTGAGTATCATTTACCGAATTGTATCAGTAAGTTACAAATAAAAGAAATGATAGATAAAACTGCAAATCTTAAACATAAAATAATTCTTTGTTTATTGTATAGCGCAGGTTTGCGTTTGTTTGAACTACTGAATCTTAGAATCAAAGATATTGATTTAGTAAATAAAAAAATACACATACTGCATGTGAAAGACAAAACAGAAAGGATTGTAATGCTTTCATACAGCTTGACAGAGATTTTACCAAAATATTATGAAAAATACAAGCCTGTAAGTTTCGTTGTTGAAGGGCAAGGAGGAAAGGCTTATTCAGGGAAAAGTGTCCAAGAGGTAGTAAAACAAGCTGCATCAAGATCAGGTCTTATTATTCCTGTAACACCTCAATGTTTGCGACATAGTTTTGCTTCACATCTGATAGAAAACGGAACAGATATTCATTATGTTCAGGAGCTATTGGGGCATCAATCTATTAAAACTACTGAAAATTATACTCATACAAGTGATTTTTCGAAAACCAATATTCAGAGTCCACTAGATATACTTTAGCTAAACATAAATCAATTTATTTATAATTAGTCACCAAACTCAATACCGACTCCTTTGGCGGTTCGTACAATATCGCCTTTGGGTTTTACCAACTTTGGGTGTATGAGAGCTTCAGTAAATGAAACTGCATTTATATGCGGATGGCGGTAGGCTACCATATGACCAAACTGCCCATCCAACACCATTTCAAATGCTTTTACACCAAACTCTGCAGCTAATACCCTATCGTAAGCCATTGGAGTACCTCCTCTTTGCAGATGTCCTAATACCAACGATCTGATATCGGCTTCAATACCGTCTCTTATTAAATCTAGTCTTAGTTTTTCGCCAATACCACCTAATTTTATGTGCTCATTGCCAATTTCATGCATATCTTCACCGGTAGAAAAACCTCCAAAAGGCTTTGCGCCTTCGGCAACTACTATATTACAAAAACCTCGTCCTTTATGATAACGAGTATTAATTTTTCTAATTACATTTTCTATTTTATACGGAATTTCGGGAATCAAACAAACATCGGCACCACCAGCAATAGCTGCATGTGCAGCAATCCAGCCTGCATCGCGCCCCATTACTTCCAAAATAAATACACGGTTGTGACTTGCTGCTGTAGTTACCAATTTATCAACTGCATCGGTAGCTATCTGCACTGCCGTTTGAAAACCAAAAGTAAAATCGGTGGCAGATAAATCATTATCTATGGTTTTGGGGACACCAATAATATTCAATCCTTTTTCAAAAAGTTTTTGTGAAATACGTTGAGAACCATCGCCACCAATATTGATAACTGCATCAATTCCCATATAAGAGAGTTTGCGAATCATTTCATCAGAACGATCAACTGTAATCCAGCTTCCATCGTTATTTTTTACTGGCCAGGCAAATGGACCACCTTTATTTACAGTTCCTATAATAGTACCACCCTGAGCATGAATACCAGCAACTTTTTGTTCGTCGAGAACTACAATTTCAGTTGGTTCACGCAGTACACCATTAAAAGATTCGATACTTCCTAATACTTCCCAGTCATCTTCCTGTAATGCTCTTTTAACAATAGCTCTGATTACAGCATTTAATCCGGGACAATCGCCACCGCCGGTAAGAACCAATACTCTTTTGTTCATAATACTTATTTTTATGCAAAATTAAATAAAGTCTGCATATCCTAAACTTTTATTAAAGAAATCTGTTTCTTATTTAAATTAAGAATAAATCATACTTTAACAAACTATTGTTTTGCAAACTATTAATAAAATAAACAAATTCACGCCTGTCGTTAACAAATCTGTATTGATATTATTAGCCGGAATACTTTGGTTTTCGGTAGGAATTATGCTGTGTAATTTTGCCTATCACTGGATGACACATTACGAAGGCAAATACACTTTACCTATTGTGATTTCGGGAATAGTACTAGCTATACTGTTTGCCAGATTCAAATTCAAAAGGTTTGCCGATAAAAATATTGAAAGAATAAAAGCAAAAGGCGATAAATCCTGTGCTTTCTCATTTATGTCGTGGCAAACTTATATTATTGTTGCATTTATGATGACGATGGGAATAATTTTAAGACATTCTTCTTTACCAAAAGAGTATTTATCCATCCTTTATATTGGTATTGGCGGTGCTTTGTCGCTCTCGAGTTTTGGGTATTTCAAATATTATATAACTCTTATAAATAAATAATAATTTATGTTTCATTTGCCATCAGAACATTAATACTCGATGGCTCGACGGAAAATTCATGACCTTTAATTTAACAATCAATATATAGACAAATAAATTATTTATTCACGGATTCTAACATCTGAAAAAATGGAAAAGAAAACAAATTGGATACGTATAATATACATCATAGGTATTGTTTCGTTTATAATTGGCACCCTCGACCCTTTAGAAGGATCGGTAGTAATACTGGCAGGTAGTGCATTAATTTCATTTACAAGTTTTAAAACCAACGACTGCCATTGGAAGATATTTCTAGCTTCGTTGATAATGATGATGATTGGTGTGGTTGCTCTGTTTTACTTATCGTCATTAGGTGGCTTTGGTGGCAGCTCTGATTTATCATGGTGGTGGGGCATATTTATACTTCCTTATCCTATTGCCTGGTTTATGACGGTAATTACTTTAATCATCAGGGCTTTTAAAAAAGCAAAATAGGAGTTGAAGCATAAATTTACATTATAAATAATCCCGTAGGTTTTAAATGAAACATGACGGGATTTTATTTTTATGAGGCTATGCGGATACCTAGGTTTATCATTGATTAATTATCTCTACTTTTGCATCCCGAAAAGCAGCAATAGCAAAAGTGAATAAAAAGATACTCCGATTAGCCATACCCAATGTTATCAGCAATATATCCGTGCCTTTGCTCGGGTTACTCGATATTGGTTTAATGGGACATTTGGGTTCACAGGCATATATCGGAGCCATTGCCATAGGTACCATGATATTTAACTTTATGTTTTGGGCATTTGGTTTCTTAAGAATGGGAAGCAGTGGTTTTACGGCACAAGCTTATGGTCGTCGCGATATACCGGAAGCAGTGATGATACTGGCAAGGTCTTTAACACTGGCATTGGTAAGCGGGCTTATGCTGATTATCCTTCAAAAACCCATTGTATATTTTTCATTCAAACTATTAGATGCCAGTAATGAAGTGGAAACCATTGCATCGCAATACTATTACATCCGCATATATTCGGCACCGGCAACCATTGCACTTTATGCCATATTGGGTTGGTTTATCGGTATGCAAAATGCTAAAACTCCTATGGCAATTGCCATCTTTGTCAACCTGATAAATATGGCTTACAGTATTTTCTTTATAAAGGTATTGGGTATGAAAGCTGAAGGTGTTGCACTTGGTTCTGTGCTGGCACAATACACAGGACTGGCATTTGCCCTTTGGATGCTTTACAAACATTATGGCAAACTCTTCAAGTATTTTTCTTTTGCAAAGCTTAAAGTAATCAAGCCTTTCCTTCAATTTTTATCGGTAAATCAGAATATATTTATCCGAACCATGTTGCTTATCATTACATTTACATTCTTTACATCCCGTTCAGCTACGCTTGGAGATGATATTTTGGCAGGCAACACCCTATTGTATCAGTTTCTGATATTCTTTTCCTACTTTATGGATGGTTTTGCTTTTGCAGCAGAATCGCTGGTGGGTAAATACTTTGGTGCATCTGACAAGCTAATGTTAAAGAAAACAGTAAAGTGGCTTTTTGTTTGGGGCGGAGGCATCTGTTTGTTTTTTACAATATTCTATTTCCTTTGCGGAAAACTATTGTTGCCAGTATTAACCAATAATATTGCAACATTAGACATTGCAAACCATTATTTCTACTGGGTTTATTTGTTACCCATTGCAACTTTTGCAGCCTTTTTGTGGGATGGCATTTATATAGGATGTACCGCTTCGGTAGCTATGCGCAACTCCATGATTGTATCTGTAGTTGTTCTGTTTTTTCCTTTGTATTTCTTTGTTTTCAAAGGAATGGGAAACGATGGATTATGGTTGTGCTTTGTGATTTTTCTGGCTTCAAGAGGTTTATTATTACAATTGCAGGCAAAGAAACAAATCTATGGCAATTAAAACCTTATCTATTCTTCTATAGTTTTCTAAAGTAATATCTTCTATAAAGTCATTATATACTGCATATCCGTATAGAGAGATAACTATCATACAATAAAAAATGCAATTTATATCTTGGCATAAAAATTGTTAAGATATTCTTAAAGCATTACAAAATTTATTTATTATGAAGCTAACAAATTACCTACTTCTTTCTTTTCTTTCAATTCTTCTTAGTTTACCGTTGTACTCCCAACACACTGTATGTGGAAAAGTAATAAATCAAAAAGGTGAACCGCTTTATCCCGCAAATATTAAACTTAAAAATAGTACAATAGGAACTACTACTGAGAATGATGGAAGTTTTTGCATACATATACCCGCCAAAGGTGAAATTAAAATTAGTTTTGTTGGCTACGAGCCTACTACCGTTAAGATGAATATATTGGATACAGCAAAAACTATTTTCAAAACCATTGTATTAACAGCAAAAAGTTTATCGTTACCTCAATTTGAAGTAAATGCCAGCCAACTTAATACAGTGACAAAAGAGAAGAATATTTTTGTGAGAGATTACGAATTCATGGGAAACAATATCTTAACGCTTAGCATGAAAGAAAATGAAAGAAAATTATCACTGATTACCCTTGACGATAGCTTAATTTGGGAAACCAATCTTACCAAAGGCATGTTTAGATGTACAAAGTTTTACAAAGATTTTCTTTCAAATACCTACTTATTAACTGATGACTCTGCTTTTCAAATAACAAATAAGGACAATGAAATTTATTTTTTCCCGGGAGTTGCAATCGCTGATTTAAAAAAAACTATTATTCCATCCCTAGCTATGTGCGATCATAAAATTGTTTATCGAGTTTACGGACCTCATAATAAATCTGTTTACTATTTTCTAATAAAAGATGGAAAAGAACAATTACTTTTTTCTCAGAGAGATGCCATTTCAGAAATGTATTGTGATGATATTAAGAAAGAAGCTTATGGCCACACTGATTCTCATTCTGCAAAATATGAGAATATTGATAATCATATATATTCTTCTCAGAGAAAAAAAATGATGAAAGAAAATGAAGTCAATATGAGAGTTCCTTCTGGTTTTTTAATTGATTTTTACCAAAAAATAATGGCACAACCTATAGAAACACATCTATTAAAAATAAAAGATACTATTTATATTTTTGATCATTTTGCTTCTATGATAAACATTTATGCTTGTGACGGAAAATTGATTCAAAAATTAAATACTTATTATCCTAAAAGAAAAGACATAGTAGCAAAACAGCTTATTTTAGCTAATAATAAAAAAGATGTATATGCTGTATTTAACAATGATGGATTGTATTCTATTCAACAAATTGATTTAGAAACAGGGAAACTCAAAGGAAAAGATATAACAATAAACTATCCTTTTGTAGAAAAAATAAGGATACATGGTAGTCAGATTTATTTTCTTTACAAACAAAATAAAGATGATGGAAAAAAATTGTTATATACATTTAATCTTTGATAAATACTTTTTCCCCAATTTATTCTTACATAATTTTATTGCAAGTATTGGATGATGCTCAGCTTTATTATTACAATTGCAGGCAAAGAAACAAATCTATGACAATTGATAGCATATTATGAAATGATAACATAGATATATTAAACTGGTACGCTTTTTGTTTATCTAATAATCAATAAATAAAATACTAACAACTAAGTACATGACAAAAAATTGCAACAAGATTTAAATTCTTCTAATTTATTACT